>JBKCJY010000220.1:0-3389 GCA_046301455.1 Chitinophagaceae bacterium
GTGGGCAGGAGAGGATTCGAACCTCTGAAGTCGAAAGACAGCGGATTTACAGTCCGCCCCATTTGGCCGCTCTGGAACCTGCCCGGCTCCTAAAATAACAAGAGCCGAGGAAGGGAGTCGAACCCACGACCTGCTGATTACAAATCAGCTGCTCTACCAACTGAGCTACCTCGGCTTGTTTCTTTGTTTTTACCTATTTAAAGAGCTTAACGAATGTGCATACCAATGCACCCCCTTTTTTTGGGAAGGCAAAGGTAACGGACAACATGAAACGGAAAAATTTTTGAAAAGAAAAATAAACGAAATAATCCACCCTTTTTCACCAAATAAAAAATCCCTCCACTTTTTGGTGGAGGGATTCATAATTTTTTAAAGCTGGTGTTGCTTTTCTTTTTTTGTTTTTAATTGAGTAATGAGTGAATCAAGGGCTTCATCAAATGACTGTTCAAATGACTTGGAAGTTTGTTTTACAAATAACTGCTGACGGGGAACATGTACTTTAATTTCTGCTACTTTGTCTTTGATGTTGTGCACCACATTGTCAAGCTTGAGGTACACATCTACTTTCATAATTCTGTCATGAAAGCCAAATAGTTTTTGTACACGCTGTCTTACGTAATCAATCAGTTTTGCATCGGCTTCGAACCGCACAGTTTGGATGTTTACAGTCATAGCAAACTTTTTTTTCGAGTGAATAAATATGTGAAAGAACTGGAAAATGCCCCAAAGGGTGTTGGATTTTTTCCTGCAATCAAATTACTGCAACCTACTTACTTTTCAAAATAATTTTTAGTGATCCTCGAAAGTTTTAACCTGATTTTAATTAGCTTTTAAACCTAAGCCTTGGGATGGGCCTTTTTATGTATATCCTTTAATTTTTCAATGGTGTTATGTGTATAGATCTGAGTGGCGGCCAGGCTGCTATGGCCCAGCAATTCTTTTACTGCATTAAGATCAGCACCATTATTCATTAAATGAGTGGCAAAGCTGTGGCGAAGCACATGCGGACTTTTCTTTTCAGCAGTTGTAACAAGAGAGAGATAAAACTTCACTTTAGTTTGCACATATCTTGGATGAAGCCTTCTACCCTTTTCATTTACAAATAATTGAACATCGGCTTCAGTTGAAAACTTATCTTTTTTTAATGCCAGGTAATTGATAATAGAGGTTTTTAACTGCTCATTCAGCGGTATGATTCGTTCTTTATTTCCTTTACCTAATACTTTGAGGTTGCTTTTACTCAGATCTACCTGAGATTCTTTCATATTTACAAGTTCGCTCAAACGCATCCCTGTGCTGTAAAACAGGAGCAACATAAAGCGGTTCATTGTACCTTCCCAATTATCAGGAAATTCAACATGGTCAAAAAGAGTTTC
Source organism: Chitinophagaceae bacterium (assembly GCA_046301455.1). Classification (GTDB taxonomy): domain Bacteria; phylum Bacteroidota; class Bacteroidia; order Chitinophagales; family Chitinophagaceae; genus Lacibacter. The sequence continues at coordinate 1,377 of JBKCJY010000220.1, forward strand.
AATATTTTTTTCTTCAACAAATGAAGGAAGCCTTTTGCTGATGCGTGGCGAAACAATTGTAGTCATTGGAGTCACCTCAAGGTTTCCTGTCTTCATTTCGTATTTAAAAAAAGATTTTAGGCTTGAAATACGGCGGTTTATGGTTTTACCGGTATCGCCTTTTTCTTTTTGATAGGCCAACCAGCTTCGAACAAAAGAACCTGTGATTTCATTTAAAGCCGGATTGTCAAAATTTACATTGATGTATTGAAAGAAAAGTTCAAGGTCATCATTATATGCCCTGATAGTGTGAAGAGAATAGCGTTTCTCAAATTTGAGATACTCAATAAACGGAGCGTATGGGATATTGGTTTGTAAAGACATAAAACACAGATAGCCGTAAAGTTAAGAAACTCTACGGCTATCTTCTATAGTTGATAAAGCTCTTTAAAGTTCAATCTTTCCACTGGCAATCTGCTGCTTGTAGATTGCTTTCAAAACTTCGCCTCTGCGGCGAACAGAAGGTTTTGTGAACGACTGGCGCTCACGCAACTGCAAAAGCACTTTGCTCTTTTCAAACTTCTTCTTGTACTTTTTCAGCGCTTTGTCAATGTTTTCGCAATCTTTTGAATCGATAATTAACATATATACCCCCTTGATAATTTTAGAGGCGCAAATATAAGCAGCTATCCTGATTCAGCAAAACATAAATTCTGCTTTTACAAAAACCAGTTTATTTTGCAGCATGTTTACAGGTATAATAGAAGCAACAGGGGTTATAGCATCCGTTTCAAATTCAGGCAGCAATCTTACTTTGTGGGTTCAATCTCCCCTTTCAGCACAATTAAAAGTAGATCAAAGCGTATCGCATGACGGGGTTTGCCTTACGGTAGAAGAAGTTATCGATAACAGCCATAGGGTAACTGCCATTGAAGAAACATTAAATAAATCCACATTGGGAAAATGGCAAGCAGGCCGGCAAATCAATCTGGAGCGATGTCTTTTATTACCCTCAAGGCTTGACGGGCATATTGTACAGGGACATGTGGACACAACAGCCACATGTATAAATAAAATTGAAAAACAAGGAAGCTGGGAGTATGAATTTGCTTTTAATCTAAGCCCTGAATTTGAAAGCCTGATTGTTGAAAAAGGTTCTATAAGTCTTAATGGCACCAGCCTTACAATATTTAATGTTGATAAGAATCGTTTTAAAGTAGCCATCATACCATATACTTTTGAAAATACCTCCATTAAGCATGTAGAAATAGGCACAACTGTAAATTTAGAATTTGACCTCCTTGGGAAATATATTCTGCGTAACCTACAAGTACGCAATAGCTCGTAAAAATACGCAGACCAAAATCACCTATATCCACCATTTCACAGGTTCCCATCACACTGTATCTTGCATTCACAAAGGAAAAAGGAAAGGCTAACTTTTAATGAAAACAGAATGGCTGAACTTTCAATTATCGTACCCGTTTATAATGAAGCAGAACATATCCTGCCGTTCTATTATGAACTGAAAAAACATACACCCAGAGACATTGAGTTAATTTGGGTGGATGATGGCAGCACAGACAGTACGGCTGCCGAAATAGAACAACTTATTAATCTTGATGCACGCATTAGATGCATTTCGCTTACCCGGAACTTTGGCAAAATTGCTGCTGTTTCAGCAGGCATTGACTTTGCTATTGCACCAAATATCATAATTATGAGTGGGGATTTAAAAAACCCACCTTCAGTTATTCCCAAATTACTGGCAAAAATTGAAGAAGGATATGAAGTTGTTACTGCAATATCTAACAATTATTCAAAGGTGTTTTGGGGCCAAAAGCAATTCCTTAATGGCTATTATAAACTGCTCGATATTATTGCTCCGGATAGAAATAATAATAATATTACGCTATTCAGGGCAGTGAATACAAAAGTTTCAGAAGGAATAAGACAGGTAAAAGAAAGAAATCTTTTTCTGAGCAATTTCTTTATTTGGTCTGGTTATAAAACGGCAACAGTTCAATATTACTG
>JBKCJY010000221.1:0-34858 GCA_046301455.1 Chitinophagaceae bacterium
GTCTTTTTCATAAAAAGTAATTTTTATAGGTTTAAATAATTTTTTTTGATTTCGTATGGTGTAGCTATCGCAGTAGAAATTTGCAAATTGTACCCGTTTTTACGGAATTGAGGCGTTTGATGTTTTTTGCCTTAGCTGATGCAAATGCCGTCATTCAAAATAATAAACACTCCTTTCTATTTTGTACAACGCAAAGCTTTTTTTATAAAACTGTTGATCAGTAAGGGTTTGAGACTTTTGATTTAATGATGCCCAATGCTGCAATTAAGCACCTGTTAAGAAATTGATTCATCAGTAACTGCAATTTATTTTTTTGAAAGCTTCCGTTTTTTATAGTGCTTTGCACCAATGATTGCAGCAGTAAAAAATAATTCAACGTACCATGGTATTTTTTTTATGCTGCTTGCTGCATTGGGCTTTTCTGTAATGGGTGGCGCTGCTAAAGCATTGAAAGAAAGTTTTAATGCTGGGCAACTTGTGTTCTGGAGAAACAGTGTGGGATTGCTGGTGCTGTTTGTAAGTATTATGCATCGCAAGCCCGTAAATACAGGAAGCAAACCGTTTCGTTTATTATTTCGTGGATTGATGGGTACAACAGCATTGTATACCTTGCTGTATTGCATTTTACATTTGCCGCTGGGAACAGCAATGAGTTATAATCTCACTTCGGCTTTATTTATTGCCTTGTTTTCTTTCTTATTGTTTAAAGAATATGCAGGTAAAACAGTTTTACTGGCGGTGTTGATTGGTTTTGCGGGTATGTTGCTTATTTATAAACCCAATATTCATTTACCCTTGTATTATCATGTAGCAGGGCTCATCAGTGGTATCAGTTCTGCAATTGCTTATTTAACTGTAGGCAAACTAACAAGGTATTATGATACAAGGGTAATTGTGTTATCATTTGTTCTTACGGGCGTGCTTACACCGCTGCTGTTTGTGTTCATTAAATTGTTACTTCAATTGCCTGCTGATGATTTGTTTTTTATTGATTGGAGGTGGCCTGCAGGAAATGAATGGTGGATTATTTTGTTGCTGGGCTCTTCCGCTTTGTTTGGACAATACTTTGTAACCAAGGCTTATGGTGCAGATAAGGCTGGTGTTGTATCTGCCATCAGTTATGCCAACATTCCCTTTAGTGTTGTTATTGGTATGATGCTGGGCGATGCGTTTCCTGATGTGTTTTCTTTTGCAGGAATACTTTGCATCATCGGCAGTGGACTTTTAATTTCATTTATGAAGAAGCGATCGGCAGGAACTACACTTTCCCGTTAAAATAATTAAGAATAGTTTCTTTGATGAGCGTATAGTAGATGAGGTTGAGTTCTTTAAAAATAAGTGGTTTATCAGGAGTTGGTGCATTCGGTATCATGCCCGTGCGGGTTGGCTTTGTTTCGTATTTATATTGTACAGGCTCACTCATTTCATAAGCAATTTTTAAACTGTCGTTTTCTTTTTTGTAAATAAGTATTTCTAAAACAGCATCAACCGTATAAACAAATCTATATTCATCTTCTTCAACGCTTACATTTCTGAATGCTCCGGTTTGGGGTTCCTTTTGTACTACAACGGTGCCTGTTGGTGTTCTTCTAACCTGGGCTTGTCCATTATAAAAAACGAGGTTCACCCATCTTACTTCTACAATATATTCACCCTTTACTTTTTCCTTCTGCGCCAGAAAATCCACATAAAAAGCAACGGGCGCCATTTTTCCCGTGCGCTCGCCCATATCTCTTACAAGCGCCTGGTGAAATTCTTCTTTGCGTTTGTAATAAAAAGATTGTTGCTTGCTGATGTCGGGTTCTGCAACCTGTAGTCGTTTTACAATTACTGCGGGCAATGTTTCCTGTGCCTGTGTTGAAAAACCATTTGCAAAAAGCAGAATGAAAATGTGTAGATGTTTGAGCATTTGGATTTAAACTTTCATGCTTAACAAAGATTGTGATTAAACTTTTTTTATAAGTGTCTTTAAGAAAACATTACCAACTTGTAATTCTTCTTATCCTGTTAAGCATATCGTTGTATACATTCCGCATCATACGTTCAAACACCTCGTCTCTATTTGGTAATGGTTGGCTCTGGCTTCTGTTAATCAACCGCCAATCGTTTTCATCCAATGCTCTCCTGTCGCCATTGTAAGTTGCAAACTCTATACTTTCACGAAAGCTGGCGGGTATGGTTTGCCAATCAATTTGCGAACGGTTTACTGCGTCTGTAAAAATAATATTCATATCAGCATTTGCTTCTAAGTAGCGTTCTGTTACAAACACGGTTGCTGTAACTGTTTGATAAATGGGTTTATTGGCTGTGTCTCTTCCTGTTTCAATTTGTTTGCTGCGGTTGTAGTTTCTTGTTCTGTCTCTTGGCTGATCAAAACGCATGTTACGCCACACTAAATCAACTACCATATCGGGTCCCCGGTTTTCTCTACGCAAATCCCATTCATTAAAAAAGTACGCTGGTGTATTACGGTTGGTTCTTCCGCCAAGATCACGGATGAGTTGATTTTGCAACATTTGATCTCTGTTGTTGTATGTATTCCAGTTCCAGTTGTTGTTGTTAAAGCCGAATCCGTCGTATTGTATTTGATTGATGAGCACATAGATGATACTGCGGTTAAATGCCTCCTGCATTTTTTGATTTGCATCTTTGTAATTGGGAACATAGTTTAATGCGTTGCCGTATGCTTCATATGCCCGTCTAGAATTAGCCCTGCCATCACGCTCAAAAAAGCCATTTGCATAATTGTAATAATCAGATGCGGCGCTGTCTTTTGCTTCGGCAATGTTTCTGTAAAAATTCACCGGTTTAACCATACGAACCGCATACATGTTGGTGTTGATGATATCATACATGCGTTGCATATTTTGCATTTCGCCAATGATTTTATCCCATTTTTGCGGTGCTGCATCATAGCGGTAATTACTGATGTTTTGTTGCGCCCGTTGCAGTGCAGGGTCATAAACAGAATGAATATCAGCCAAAACTTTGTCATCACCGCCCCGCTTGGTGAGCCGCTTAATAAGCAAGCCTAAGTCTTTTTGCTCAGATTTATATACGTTTCGGTTACATGCTAAAACCAAAAGCGCTGCAGCTAAAAAGAAGTAAGGAGTAAATTTTTTATTCATATTGGTGAATTTTAGGGTATTCGCTTTTTGTAAATCAAACAAAGTACCAAATATTTGTTTCGCCTGTTCTTTAACGTAATGCTTACTTATTGCAGCTTGGGTTCAAAGTATTGCCACAAGAGTTTGCTCAGCTTTCTTGCCAGCTCCCATGCTTCGTTGTTTTTTCCCCAGCTCTGGTCTTTATTGTTTTTGGTAATGATGCAAAACACATAGGGGTGATGCGGTGCATTCACCAGCAGCGCTTCGCTTCTGCTGGCGTTGACTGCGCCGTTTTTGCTAAAGACCTCTATAGTAGGCGGTAACTGTGACAATGCTTCTTCGTCCCAATAGTTTCTGCCCAGCATACGCATCATGGCAATGCAACTACTGTCATCAAAGATTTCCTTTTTATAAATCCTTTCAAACAAAATTGCCATTTCCCTTGGTGTTGTTTGCCCCCAGCCATAAACGCTGCGGTTTGTTTCTCTGCCCGGTGTTCGTGAATTAACTCTTGTGTGTACAAAACCAAGGCTGTCTATAATTTGATTAATGCGTGTACCAGTGCCCGCCAAAGTTTGCAGCCAAAGACTGGCGGTGTTATCGCTGGTAGTAAGCATCAACATCAGCAGCTTGCTTAGTTCTATTGTTTCGTTGCTTTTGTAAGACCCCAGTATATCTTCACCTTCATACAACAGTGAATCTTTATAAACAAGTGGTTGATGATAGATTAACTCTTTCCTTCGAATTTTATCCATAATTCCAATGAGAATCGGCACTTTTACCATACTGGCTGTCGGAAAAACTGTATCAGCATTAATGGCAACCGTCTTTCCTGTTTTTAAACTTTTTACATACACACCAACATCGCCGTTAAAGCCCGCAATGAGCTCATAAATTTTTGCTGTTAACTTTTTGTCTGTGGTTTGAGCAAATGCCGTGGTAGTAAACAGCAGTGCCGCAAGCAAAAGTTTGGTTGGTTGCATATTGTTGATTCTGATGTGTAAAGCTACTTGATGTATGATGAAGCTTTGCCAAAGTTTAGAAAACCTTTTCTCTTTGCAAAGAGAACTTAGAGGTTTAGCAAGGCTTACGTATTAAAACTTGTAAGCTGTTTATTTAAATTCGCCGTAAATTGTACTGATGCGGAAAGCCAATTCATATTTAGATATTGTTTTAAACCCCTTCAATATTTTCAGAACGAAGCGGATTTTAAATATTAACCCTACTGTTATTCCGCAGCGAATTGAACCGGATGAAATCAATCTTTATGTATATGATTATGATGCGGAAAACGTACATGAAGAACGTTTGAAAAAAGTAGAGGACTGTTTTGCTTACAAACACGGTAACCGTGTAACCTGGATGAATGTGGATGGTTTAAGAAGAAGTGATGTGGAAGTGATTTGCAATCATTACGGAATTCATCCGCTTATACAGGAAGATATCATGAGCATCGGTCAGCGGCCCAAAGTAGATGAAATTGAAGGTGTGATGTTTTGCCTCCTCAACATGCTTTACTTTAATGAAAAAGAAAATTCGGTAGAAGTAGAACAGATTTCCATTGTGCTGGGCGAAAAATTTGTAGTGAGTTTTCAGGAAGATGCATCACGTGATGTGTTTAATCCTTTGCGTGATAAAATGCAGTTTCGCAATAACAAATTACGCCAGAGTGGTACAGATTATTTGTTTTACACTTTGATTGATTTGATTGTTGACAGTTATTTCCTCGTGATGGAAAAGCTGAGTGATAAAATTGAAATACTGGAAGAAGATATTGTACGCAATCCAAATAAGAGAACGCTGGCACGCATCAACCAACTGCGAAAAGAAATGATTGTGTTGAAACGAAACATAGCCCCTGTTCGTGATATGGTTGCAGGTGTTTTAAGAAGCGAAAGCAGCTTACTGGAAGAGCGAACTGAAAAATATTTTAAAGATGTATATGATCATATTGTGCAGGCTAATGATTTGGCAGAGAACTACCGTGATATGATGATGAACATGCATGATTTGTATTTGAGCAATGTAAACCTTAAGATGAATGAGGTTATGAAGGTGATGGCAATTGTAACCTGTTTGTTGGCTCCCGCAACGGTTATTGGTGGAATGTTCGGGATGAACTTTGATATTATTCCATATGCACATCATCATTGGGGTTTTTATCTTGCCTGCGGCATGATGGTAATTATTCCGTTGGTGATGTTGTACATCTTTAGAAAAAGAGGTTGGTTTTAAAACTAAGTTTTATGAAATACTTTTTTTTATTTGCTCTAACATTGTTTGCTATGAACATTCAAGCACAAACTCCAGAAGAAAGATTAAAAAGCAACGGATTGGTATTGCCGCCCGTGAGCAAACCCATTGCCAATTATGTAAAGTATGTTCGTACCGGTAATTTACTTTTTCTTGCGGGCCACGGACCAACTAAAGCAGATGGCACCAATGTAACCGGTAAAGTAGGCAAAGACTTAACCATAGAACAGGGTTACGAGGCTGCAAAAATTACTGCACTAAGTTTAATTGCAACATTAAAAGATGCCGTGGGTGATTTAAGTAAAGTAAAGCGTATAGTGAAAGTGAATGGTTATGTAAACTGTTTGCCTGATTTTACAGACCACCCAAAAGTAATAAATGGTTGCAGTGATTTAATGGTATTGGTCTTTGGTGATAAAGGTAAACACGCCCGAGCTGCGATGGGTATGGTGGCGCTTCCAAATAATATTGCAGTGGAGATTGAAATTGTGATGGAGGTAGAAGATTAAAAATGCTCCATGCTCTTCAGCATTTCATATTCTGTTTCGTAGCTGTTGTATTTAAACCAGCCAATGACAAGGCCGCCGCCCAGCCAAAAAATAATTTCAAACAACAAGAATAACAAACCGCCAAAGCTGGTATAGAGTTCAAAAAAACTTTTGTAATCAAATAAAAGCTGGGCGATTTTTATAACAATAAAAAAGATCAACCCTTCCCGGAGCACACCGTAATTCAACATATACTTCCAGCGGGGCATTTGCCTGCGCTTTTCCCATCGCTTGATAAAGCGCCTCTGTTTTATGTTGAGTCGGTATGGGTGAAAGTTGGAGAGGTCGTTTATCTGCATTGGGTTTTGGGTAGCTGGTTGATTTTACTTTTGTTTGTAAATGGGGACCGTGCTGCACGGCTCTCCATACATAATGCTTTTTGCTGCTGGTTGTATTTTTTTTGTTATTTCCAAATATGCTTCTTCAGGAATAGGTTCGTCGCCACACCCTTTTATTACAATCCGTTTTCCTGCATATTCATTCACTTCTGTGTTTCTGATGGCCTCCAGCAACTCCCTTTTTCGCCACTGCTCTTTGTTTTCCATAAACAGCCTGTTTGTTTGCGGCTGCAGGTAAGAGGCTATTAACATATAAGCCCACACCGGTACAATTGCGTCTGCACTGCAGGTTACCAAAACTGTTTTGTTTTTAAATACTTCCCAGTCTGTGGTGCGCAATGCCTCTCTGAATTCTTTTTCCTTTAGAATCAAACCCATAAAAAGGTACTCTTTCAAATCAAAAACCAGCGGCTGTTCTTTCGGCAAAAAAGTTTCCAGGTCAATGGTTACAAGAGCACTCTCGGCTACTTTATTTACTATCGGTTCGCTCATGTTAAATTAATGTGATAGTAAATCTACGGCAAATATGAAACTTCCATTTTACGAATGGAACAGTATCGTAATTTTTCATTGTGCTGCTCGTAGAATTACTGTTAATAAAAATGGGCATAACTGTTCGCTATGCCCATTAATAACACCGCAAGCGGTTTATTTGTTAATAGAAATCAATCCTGTTGTCTTTTACAGTTGCTGACTTGCGAAGTGCGTCTGTAAGCTTATTTGCAAAGCTTCCTTTCAGCGACTGCTCCATTTGCATACGGCGCATTTGATAATCGGCTTCTGTTGATGGCTTCATTCCCAAAGATTCATTCTTTACCAGGAACACTGCTGTGTTGCCTGCAATTGGTTCAGAAACCTTTCCTTTATTTCGTGCATCAAATGCAGCGCCGCTCACTTTGGATTCCTGCCCAACACCTGGAATAAATGGTGAAAGGAATGAAACACTATCGGCCCTGTTAACAACTGTTTTAAATGTAGTTGCAATGGCATTTAAATCTCTGTTGTTACCAATTTTTTCAATAATCTGTTTTGCTTTTTTAAGATTACGCACAATACTTTCAACCTGCTGGCGCACGTCTTTTGCCTTAGGTGTTCCTTCCTCTTTTTGTTCTGTAATTACAGCCACAATATATTTATCGCCGATGTTTTCAGGTTCCGAAACGGTGCCCACTTTATTTTCATAAGCCCATTTAATTAGGCGGCGTGCAGCTCCAATACCAACGATTGAATATTCAGTGGGTTTAACCTCTGCTACACGTGGCGAAAGTTTTTGTTTTTGAGCATTTTCTTCAAAGGTTTTTATATCTCTGCTTTGTGATGCAAATTGTGTGGCAGCAGTGCTGGCGTTGTTAATGGTTTCATCACTTGGTTCAATAGGCTTGGCGAAATAGGCCACCTTAAATGCGGGTTCAAATTTCTTTTGCTCCATGATTTCGATGTAGTGATAACCGAAGCTTGTTTTTACCACTTTGCGTTCGCCATTTTTTCCATCAAACAAAATAAATTGTCCGAACTCTTTTGCAAAACCTTCGCCCTGAATTTGAACAGAAGAAAAGGTCATTTCACCTTTATTTTGTCTGCTGCCATCGGTTGGAGGATTGTATTTTTCAACCATATCAGCCCAGCTTGCACCGGCATCAACTGCTTTTTTAATACTGTCAATTCTAATTTTGGCAATACTGTCACTTAATACTGCTGCGCCTGTTTGTGCATCAGAAGTACCAACTAGTATGTGACGGCATTTTACGGAATCGGGCAACTGGCGCTTTTCAATCATTTTAGCAATTACGTAATTGTTTCCGTCGAGGTATGGTCCAAATACAGAACCAACTGGTAAATTTTGAATAGAATCAGAATACACCGGAACCTGCATTTGCGATTTTGTAACATAGCCATTAAAGAAAGGAGTTACTGAGCCATTTGCTCCGATGAACTGTGCTGCATCTGTTGCTGCAATAAATGCTGGCTTTTGCTTGTTTACTGCTTCTCTCACTGCAACCGTGTCGGCTGAAGAAGAAGCTGCATCAAATACTACATAAGATATGCTGCGGCTCTTTTCCTGTTTGTATTCTTTTTTATGATTTTGAAGATAGCCATCAATATCAGCATCTGTTACCTGCATTGTGCTGTCGCCAATTGTAGAATAAGGAATTGCTATATAGCTGATGGATGCAATGCTGTTTTGATCAGCAATATCTTTATCGCTTAACCATTTTGGGTAATACACGCTACCCGAAAGCATTGAAGTATATTTTGTGCGAAGGCCATTGCTTGCTAAATAACCTAAAAGATTACGCTCAATATACTGGCGCTGCTGATCATTTGGCTTTTTCTTCTTTAATGAATTGATGAACTGGCGTGCTGCGTTTGCATCATAAGCGCCCGTCTTTTCATCTTTGAATTGCTGAGCAAGGGCAGGCGGCGGATTATCACCATATAACGCTTCATTATAATCGCTTGCAGAAAATACAAGACCCAGTTTTTCATATTCTTTATTCAGAAGTGTTTCATCAATTTCATTATTCCACATCATTTCAATAATCTGCTGACGCATATTTTCATCTACCTGCATTCCCTGAGAGCGGTAGTTATTTTCCATTTCTTCTACCTTGGTGCTGAAGGTGGTATAATCAATCTTTTCTCCATTAATTTTACCAATTGTGGTGCTGTTACCTCCAAAAACATTGGTACGGCTGCTGAGGGCATCCATTAAAATAAAACCAATAAGGCTCAAGGCAATCACAGCAATACTTACGGCTGCAAAACGTTCCCTTATCTGCTGAATAATCGACATAATAAAATATTGTGTACGTTAAAAAAGTGAGCGGCAAAAATAGGGGAAAAAAGAGTTGGAACAAATTGTGGAAAACTCCTAAAACTGCCACAGGGTAAGGATTTTAGAAAACTATGGCTCTTTATTTAAAATTACCGGCTTCTGTTTGTACACATGTGGGTGTGAAAAGCTGTGAATTTGTATGGAAAACCTGCGTAAAACGGATTCTAAAAAAGTGGATGTTTGGTTAACGCTTTATTTTTTGAGCAGTGGACATTAGTGTGTGGTGGATTACTGCTGGTTTATTCCACATCAATACACACAGAAACGATCGGTTTTTATATCTCTATTTATACAGCGTTCTAACAATCCACAACTGTTAATAAAGCGCTTAAATCAAGAAGCAGTAAGTATTTTAAATGTGTATGAAACTGTGGAATAGAGTGGATAACTAACAACGTATTGCGTTTAATAAAACCAATAATTAATTCTTTCCACAAATTCACAGCCATAATAGTAATAGTGTTTTATATAAATAAGTATCTATTAAGAGTTATTATACAAAAACAGGGTTGATGAAAACAAAGAAAAAAGTTCTAATGTTGTAGCCCGGAAAAAAATTAAATCTGAGATAATGAATGAAGTATTGGTGGGCGCCGCAAAAGCGCAAGTGGAAATGAAAGGATACCTGGATATTGAGTTGGATCCTGAAATGGATTTATTTGCAGAAATTGAACGCCTCAAAAAAGAAAAAAATGCAATTGTACTGGCGCATTACTATCAGGAGCCGGATATTCAGGATGTGGCAGATTATATTGGCGACAGCCTTGGACTTGCTCAAAAAGCTGAAGCTACCAATGCAGATATGATTGTTTTTGCCGGTGTACATTTTATGGCCGAAACGGCAAAGATTTTGAACCCATCCAAAAAAGTGGTGATTCCTGATTTACATGCAGGCTGCTCATTGAGTGATAGCTGTCCACCGCCTTTATTTGAGCAGTTTAAAAATAAACACCCTGATCATTTAGTGATCTCTTATATCAACTGCAGTGCAGGAATTAAAGCATTGAGTGATATTATTTGCACCAGCAGTAATGCACAAAAGATTGTAGAAAGCCTGCCTGTTGATCAAAAGATCATTTTTGCGCCTGATAAAAACCTGGGAGCATATATCAATAAAGTTACCGGTCGAAATATGGTACTATGGAATGGTGCCTGTATGGTGCATGAAATTTTTAGTGTTGAAAAAATTACAAAGCTTAAACTTCGTCACCCGAATGCAAAAGTAATTGCACACCCGGAATGTGAAGAGCCTGTTCTAAAACTGGCAGATTTTATTGGAAGTACAACACAGCTTTTAAAATATTCAATAAAAGACAGCAGCAATGAATACATTGTTGCAACTGAAACTGGCATTCTGCATCAGATGATGAAGAGTAGCCCGCACAAAACATTTATTCCTGCCCCACCCAATAACAGTTGTGCCTGTAATGATTGTCCGCATATGAAACGTAATACCCTTGAAAAAATTTATTTGTGCATGGAGTATGAAGTGCCGGAAATAATAATGGATGAAGAGTTAAGAATTGCTGCAAAAAAGCCAATTGATAAAATGCTGGAACTAAGTGAGAAATTTGGATTGATATAAATAAAAAAGGGCTGGATGGAAATCCGGCCCCGCTTTAAAATCCAATATCCTATGAAAAACCAAGGACAAGATAAAAACAGTTTTCCAAAGGTTCTAATGTTTTTAAGATAATTTTTTTAAAAGGTTATCGTTGTTGAGTATACTGTTTTAAAAAATAAACAATCTATCTCTATTAACTGAATAGATATTCCACATCTTCCCTGGTTAATGATTTTACAAAACCGTTATCGTCAGTAATTAAATCTCTTGCAAGTGCACGTTTACGTTCCTGCAAAACCAGTATTTTATCTTCAATGGTATCCTTACAAATCATGCGATAGGCGAAAATGTTATTAACCTGACCAATACGGTGTGTACGGTCAATTGCCTGCTGCTCTACGGCAGGATTCCACCATGGATCAACGATGTACACATAATCTGCTGCTGTTAAGTTTAAGCCCACACCACCTGCTTTGAGTGAAATTAAAAACACACGCACATCTTCATTATTCTGAAATTCATTCACTGCTTTTTCCCTGTCGGGTGCAGCCGTGCTTCCATCAAAATAAACAAAAGGAATCTCCAGTTCAGTTAATTTTTGTTTGATGAGTGCAAGCATACCAAGGAACTGTGAAAACACAAGTGCCTTATGATGACCTATATTTTCCTGAAGCTCACGAGCTAATTCATCCAACTTAATTGATGCATTTGGTAGTTGTTCTGTTTCATTTAAGATGAAAGGAGAATCACAAATTTGACGAAGCTTCATTAAGCCCTGTAAAATGGTGAGTTGTGAGCCGCCGATGCCCTGCTCTTCAATTGTACCCAAGATTTTTGAACGGTATTCATTTCTGTAAGCATCATAAATTTTACGTTGCTCATCTTCCATTTCACAATATAAAACCGTTTCTGTTTTTTCAGGAAGATCTTTGGCTACCTGCTCTTTTGTTCTTCTTAAAATAAATGGATACAATAAACGACGCAGATGTTCTTTTTGCTCACGTTCACCAAACTTATCAATAGGTGTTGCAAAATCATTTCTAAAATGTTCAACGCTACCAAGCATTCCAGGGTTTAAAAAATTCATTTGTGCAAATACATCAAATGTATTATTTTGAAGTGGTGTACCACTCATACACAAACGGTTCTTTGCTTTTAGTAAACAAGATGCTTTAGCTACTTTACTCTGCGGATTTTTGATAGCCTGGCTTTCGTCCAGTATCACATAATCAAACTGCTGTTCTGTAAATAATTTAATATCACTTCTCAGTGTGCCGTACGTAGTAATTACAACATTAAAACCTTCAAATGATTTTATATCTCTTGTACGTTGTGCACCATGATGGATATAATAAGTTAGAGAAGGTGTAAACTTTTTAATTTCATTTTCCCAGTTAAACATCAAGGTAGTAGGGCATGCCACTAAAGCTTTGAGTGTTCCATTCTTTTCTTTTAAGTAATGTAGAAATGATAATGCCTGAATGGTTTTACCTAAACCCATATCATCAGCCAAAATACCACCCCAGCCCACTTCACTCAAAAAGTTGAGCCAATGAAAACCACTTTCTTGATACGGACGAAGAATTGGTTGTAAATGTTCTGGCGGTGAAATTTTTTTAATGCGGTTGAACTCTCTTAAACGATCATACTTTTCTTCCAGCTCAATCATCAACTCTGTTTCGTCTCTTGTTTCATAGAGCTGATCAATTACACTGATATGATATTTGGATAAACGAAGCTGCTCCTGTTTGTTTTCACCCAAACGAAATAACATTGAATATCGTTTGATCCATTCCTCTGGCAACACACCCAATGAACCATCCTGCAGTTGTACAAAACTCTGTTTGTTTTGCAAGGCCTTCTTTACTTCTGCAATCGTTACACGCTGGTCGCCAAAGACTACATCTACTTTTGCATCAAACCAATCCACACCATTGCTGATGTAAATTTGTGTTTTGGGTTTATGTGTATTGAAGCGGAAATTCTTTAATACTTCCCAACCTTCAACAGGTACTTTCATTTCCTTCATGGCATCAACAAACAAAAAGAACCAGTTGTTGCGCAACACTTCTGTTCCTTTTAATGCCAGTTGTGTACCGCCTTCAGGACGAATAAACTGAGAATGTAAATTTTCAACCTTGCTTAAAAACTCTTTTTCTTTTTCCCTGTTACGGTGTACAAGTACTAATCCATCATCCTGCGGTAGAATAATTTCATCTTTATCGCTTGCACGAATTTTATATCCTTTGTAGCTGAACGTGGGATTCAATACCAGGTAATCTCCTTTTTCCTGCAATTGTAAAGTAACTTCAGGTTCCCCTGCTTTTACTTCTTTAATCAAACTCTCATCAAATTCCACATGATAATCCTTGGCCAAACGCAATGCTTCTTTCTGCAAAAAAGCTTCCAGCTCTTTTGTTGCCACGGTTGTATTTCCATTTGCACTGAAAGGAAGCGCCAGCAATGCATCTTCTTTTGATTGCCAGGTGCGCATTTCATTATTAAGTACATAAATGAGCGGACTGTTCCATTCGTTATCCGCCACATCGGCATCGCCACTGTTTACTTTTACCTTATAACTCCACTTCCAGCTTTTTCCTTCCTTTTTTAATTCAAAGAACGGATGCAGAAATGTAGATGACAACGATACCGGCTGCAAATTTTTTGTTTTAAACTCTTTGCCTCTTGGCAAAAACAAAACAGGCATGTTGTGTTCTGCAAATAGTTTCTGCAAACGGGGAAGCATATAATCAGTAATCAGCTCTTTTGTGTCATCAGGTAGATCATCTTCTTCACTGTGAATAATATTTTCCCAAATGCCAGAGAAAGGAGAGTTACGATTTACAAACTTGCTTATTTCGGCAGCCTGCAATCTTCTGAGCAATTGCAGCAACTGTTTATCAGTTTCAATTAAATCACTTGTTTCAATAAACTTGGCGGCGTCTAATTTTTCTACAGTGTCCACAAAGGAGTTTCCTTCTTCATCCGCTTCACCTTTTACAACATCTACTGTGAAATAAGGAAACTGTTTGAGGTTGTTATTAAACACCACGCCCAGCCTTGTTCCGGTTTTTATTTCTTCTTCAACGGCAACATCAACCGCTGTTTCTGTTTCAATGGGTGCAGGTTTTTTAAGCGTTGAAGGATCCACACGTTTTACTGTTTGATCCAGCACCCGCAAAAACGGTTTACCATCTTTAAAAATAAATTCAAACTTATCCTGCCAGTTGTCTTTTAAACTGTAGCCATATATTCCCAGCAGTTTATCTTTTTCTTTGTCAATGTTACGAATACTGTCAAAGTACATAGGTCCATATACATTGAGTAACTGAATAAATACAATAGCCTTGTGTTCACATATAGCATGTTCAGTTTCGCCACAGTTGCAGCTTGTATCAAAGTTGCGTTCATCATTACGCTTGATTGTGATAGGCCATGTTTCACCGCTTGTTGTTACTTCAGCCTTTACAACATCATCTTTTGCTGAAAGTATCGATGCTTTGTTTGTTCTTAAAAATTGTTCAGCATCATGCAAAGAGGCGGGCGATGATAAAGTGCGGATGCTTTTTAAATCAATGCTCTTCATTTTCACCACAGTGTGGCGTTGATCGTATACTAAATCTTTTAAGCCGAGAATGTTACGGTCAATTAAATCCTGCAAATAGAAAAGTGATGCTACTTCATGTCTGCAAATATCACCCAGGTTATATGGACAACTGCAGCGCACATTCATTGCACGTTCGTCTTTATACTTCTGAATATATACTTTGTAAAACGTTGCGTATGAATCATCTTTTACACGAAACACAACAGAGCCCATGAGTTCATCATGTTCCACTAATTCTACAAAACCAATGGCATGAATTTTTTTTCCTCTGCGGATTACTTCTTCTGTTCCGTGATTGTAGGCGAATTTGAGTAAATGCGGTAAAGCCAAACCAAGTACGATTTAATGAATTACGAAATACGATTTAATTGCACGAATTGAATCAAGCGCAATCGGCAAATGTAAAAGCATTTCTTTCATATTTCCATTGTAAAAACAAAAGAAATAAAAACAAAGTATTAACAGAAATTATTCAGATAAACTGCCTTATCTTTAAAGATTTTTATTTAACCACGTATTAGTAATCCTTCCCGATATAACGGCAGCACATTGGCTACATTTTCCGTTAAGCAAAAACGGATGTCTTCAATTAAACCAAATCGTTCAACGAGACGGTGATAATGTGTGAGATGAGGTGCAAAACCCACCAAGTCATCTTTTTGCCGAGCGTACATACTTTCAGCGGTTAATGAACTGTCGCAATGAATGGTGAAATGTTCTTTGATGCGATGAATAACAGCACCCGCAAACAATGTGTCTTCTAAGTTGTAACGGTCTTTCCATCCGGCACAACCCAACACAACGTTTTTATTTTCTTTGATTAAAAAATCACATACTGCACCAAGATTCGGAAAGGAACCTGTGATGATGGTTTCGGCATGATTATCCAATGCCATTTGCAGCAAACGAGTTCCGTTGGTAGTAGTAAGTACGAGGGTTTGGTCTTTAATAAAATCAGGGCCATACTCTAATGGCGAGTTGCCGTGTATTAAACCTTCTGCAATTTTTCCATCCCGCTCGCCTGCTGCAATGCCGTTGATGCTTTTGCTTAAAGCAATGGCCTTTGGAACTGTATCAACGGGAATTACACATTTAGCACCATTGTGCAATGCAGATGCAATGGTGGAAGTGGCACGGAACACATCAATGATAACAACCACCGCCCCTTTTAAATCATACAAATGAAGGAGAGCGGGCGATAAACAGGTAAAGAGTGTGGGCTTTTGTGCAGACATAGCTGCAAATGTAAGCGATGCTTATTTATTGAGCAGCGCTTCCCATTTTTTACTTTCGGCATATTCCTTCACCATTTTGTTTCGTTGTTGAAGCAGGTGTTTTAAATAATTGGTGAGGTAGAGCTGATTAAAGAGGCTGCCAATAATACCATATGGTGATTCAAATGAAAGTTCATCAATAACGATAGTCCCGTTTTGAGCAGGTTTGAAATAATGTTTGTGTTCAAATTTTTTTAAATCCCCTTTTTCCATTACATCTTCAAAAAAAGAAGAAGGCTGCATTTTGGTAATACGAATTTTTAAAAAGCGGGTTTTAAAAAGATGTTTTGCCTTCCATGTAACAAACTCACCTTCTTTTATGAGGCCGCTGGTTACTCCATTAATCGCTTCTTCCTGATGCGCCTGTTGTGATAGTTTGTGCAAACCAATATGGCGGCTTAAATCAAACACCACTTGCTGCGGTGCCGCAATAAATGTTGTGAGATGTATGGTTGGCATGGTTAAAAGATTGAGGACTAAAGAAGTAATGATTATAGCAATGATATCAAAGTCAACAACCCACCCTTATAATATAAATCAGAGAAATGGAACTTTCACCACTTTTGCTTTAAGCAATTTATCTCTTACCTCTACAAAAATTTCTGAATCAAAAGCACTGTGTTCAACAGTAACATAACCAAGCCCGATTGCTTTTTGTAAAGACGGCGATTGTGTACCGCTGCTTACTTTACCAATTTCATTACCTGCAGCATCTTTAATTTTATAGTCATGACGGGGAATACCACGGTCAATCATTTCAAAACCCACCAGCTTGCGTTTAACACCATCAGCTTTTACTTTTTCAATAATACTTTTAGCCGTAAATTCTTTTGTGAACTTTGTTATCCATCCCAAGCCTGCTTCTAATGCATTGGTAGTATCATCAATATCGTTGCCGTATAAACAAAATGCTTTTTCCAAACGAAGCGTATCCCTTGCACCAAGACCAACGGGTTTAATACCGCTTGCTTTACCTGCCTCAAAAATGGCATCCCAAATTTTATCAGCAGCCCCATCTTTATCTTCAAAATAAATTTCAACACCACCAGCACCCGTATAACCTGTTGCACTTACCAATACATTTTCAACACCAGCAAATACTCCTTTTGTAAAAGTGTAATACTTCAAGTTTAAAATATCCATCTCGGTTAACGGCTGCAATATTTTTGTTGCATTCGGTCCTTGTATAGCAAGCAAACAGGTTTTATCGCTGATGTTGTGCATTTCAACCCCGGCTGTATTGTGATGTTGAATCCAGTTCCAGTCTTTTTCAATGTTACTGGCATTTACCACCAGCATGTACACTTTGTTTTCTTCAACACAATAAACCAAAAGATCATCAATAATTCCGCCATCTTTATTTGGAAGACAACTATACTGTGCTTTACCATTGGTGAGCTTGCTTGCATCATTCGTTGTAACACGTTGAATTAAATCCAGCGCTCCTTCACCTTTTAAAATAAATTCGCCCATATGGCTCACGTCAAACACGCCGCAGTTATTGCGAACGGCCGCATGCTCATCATTAATACCTGTATAAGAAATTGGCATGTTGTAACCGGCAAACTCAGCCATCTTAGCGCCAAGTGAAATGTGTTTGTGTGTAAAGGGAGTAGATTTCATCTAATGCAAGCTTTAGTGGTTGCAAAAGTAGTGGAAGGGCGGTGAAACAACGCCTTTTCGAAATTGAATTTTAGCAATCGGATTTTATAATGGCTTAGAATGTGAGTTATTTCGATATAAACTCATTTTTTAATGTAGAGCGCTGTTACTAAGATTGTTAAGAGAATGCTTCCCTCAAGTATTCTTTGAATTAAACCGCCATACGGAGAGCTCAACAGTGAAAAGAAAAGAACCGCAAACACCAACGATACGAAGGCACACAACAAAATGATTTTCTCTTTACCTCCTGTATCCTTCCATTTTAAAGCTGCAAAGCCCAACATAATTACAAATACCGGAACGGTTACATAACTGAATAATCCAGATATACTGTGAATAAATTGTGCAACAGATGGATTAATCATTTCTTTATTACAACCAGCATCACAGGGAAAGATTCCGGTAAGTATAGTGCCGCCTCCGTAAAATAAACCAATGCCTTTTAATGCAACAGAAGCTGCTTTGCTTTCAGGAAGATGCTTTACTGCAAGAAAGGCAAACATTAGCATTAAGATACCCGAAGGAATATAGCCGAGCAACCGCAAGTATATTCCGTATTTTGTATCAATAGCATACGACTCACTAAGAAAATTAGAAACCTGGCTGTAACCGGGAATTATTAATGCACCGCTGATTGCCGCAATAAAAAAAAGAGCCACACCGGCAATACCAATGTTTGAAACAGTTGATTTGGTCATGGTTAAAATAGTTGTTGAGTATGATTTAATGATCCACACTGATAATCCTTGTTACTATCCACCCTGCATCTGTTTTCTTCCACACATGAATAAACTTAAAAACACCACAGTCCATCTTTCCGTTTTCCATATGGCAGAAACGATGTTGAGCAATTTGCACGGCGCCATAGTTGGCAATTGGATATACTTCCATAGTTTCTTTTAAGAGCGTTCTCTTTAAATCAGGAACGTTAACCGCTACATTCCTCAGAGCGTTTACAGAATATGTTTTATCCGTTAGTCCGCCTTTATCATGATAAAATTCAAGACTGCTGTCAAGAAATGCGGCAAACGAGGATATATTTTTTGCATTAAAAGCGGAAAAAAACAAGCTATCCTGTTTTAAGATCGTGTTGAACAACGCCGTATCAATGTGTTTTTGACTTTGTGCTTTCAAAATGAATGAAGCCAACAACAAAAAGGAAATAAATATAATTTTTTTCATAATCGTTTTTCTGGCTAATAAAATAGCCCCGCCGCTTTGTTCCGAAGCATTGGGGCCATTGGCTGTTCCAACTTTAACCACTGAGTTTAAGTGAGCGCATTAATGATGATAGGTCTTTTGACGATGATAAGGTTGTAATGGTTACAATGCACTCACTGTAATAGGCTGATAAAACACCGCATCTGATTTATTAATATAGGCGATGGCTTTTTTTATACTTGTATCAGTTTTTTGATTTCCATCCGGTTCATAACGATAACGGTTGCTGTCGGGCTGCTTTTTATCTTCTGCTTTTTGCTGAGGCCCGTCGTTTGAATTCTGATTATCGTTATCGTACTTGTATTTTTCTTTGTCTTTGCCATCCACACGGCGCAAGCCATCAACGGTCATGATATATTCCACATCAGAGCTGTAATCAAAATCCGTGTACACGTCTACATCCCAGTCTTCATCAAAACGGTTCCATCTGTTTTTATGTGTAAAGCGATAGTTTACAGGATTAAGTTTGTTTTCAACACTTTTTTCAAAAAGAATCTTTTTGCCCACGGGTACTTTTACTACAACATTTACATGTTGTCCACGGAACTTGTCAGTTTTAGCTATCGCCATATAACTTCCCAAATCAAGGACACCATCTTTATAATTCACTTTGTAAAAAATCTTTTCTGCTTTTGTTGTTGCGTTTGATTTGCTTTGGCCATAACTGCGGCGCACGATCTGCACACTATAGTTAGAGTCTGTGCTTTGTTCAATCTGCATGCGAACAGTACTTAACTTCAACGAATCATCGTTGATATCCCAGCCATTTCCATCATTTTCTTCATGAATCCACCAATAGTGACCACTATAAGACACCTCTGGTTCGCTTACTGTTACCACCATTTTACCGGCCGGTTGTGTAATGTTTACTGTTTCAGTAACCTCAGTACGTGTGCGGAAATTTTTTCCAAAGCTGCTGATGAGCATAATAACACACACCCAACCCACAAGCCACAATGCACCAAACACATAACCCAGGTAACTTCTTTTTGATTTGATGCTGAATATTTTTCTAATTACCCAAACAAAGAAAGCAACGGCCGGAACTAACAGGAAGAAAATTAAAGTACCCCACACGGCAAAGTTTTGAGTACCCCCTTCAATTACATAATCTTTTAATGGCCACGCTACAATACCCGCTACACTAATTCCAAACAACGCCATAAGCAAAGCAAATGCAATGATACCTGCAATAAAAAGAAAGAAAGCTTTGAACAGGATTCCGATAGCATTACCAATTCCATTAGCTGTGCTTGTTGCTACCGGTCTTGCTTCGCTTGCAAAAGCCTGTGAACGTTCTTTGATTTCTTCACTCATGCGTGCGGCACCTTCTTTAACATCAGCGCTCATACGTTGTGCGCCGGACTTCACATCATCGCCCATTTTTTTCAAGTCTTCTTTTACTGCTTTACTAATGCTGCCCACATCTATCTTTTCACCACGCATTTGCAATTTATCTGCAGCGCTGCTGGCCTTAGGCAATACAATCCATAACACTACATACGCCAGAAAAAGTGTGCCACCAATTCCGCTTGTAAAAAAGAAAGGAGTTGGAGAAAAATCAAAAACGGAAGGAACAAAACCAAGTGCAAAGGGAAGTACAAATACAAGCCTTGGAATCCAAACAGCAATGTTGAAATATTTTGCAAGACCACTTGCCACACCTGCAATTACTTTTTCATCAGGATCACGGAAGAGGCGCTTTTTAATATTACTGCTGAGTGCCCGCTCAGGAAGTACAATCCATAAAACAATATAGATAAGAATGCCTGCTCCAAAACCTCCAAACGAAATGAGTGCAAATAACACACGCACAACTGTTGGGTCAATTTTTAAATAGTGAGCAATACCGCTGCACACACCACCAACAATTTTATCGTTGGAGTTGCGGCTGATGCTGCCACGTGGTTCATCAGGAGTAGATGTAAAAGAAGAGGCACTTGCTGATGCGCCGGCCATTGAAGGCTCGCTGTCCATCTCTGCAAAATCCTGAACACGGCCCATGCTGTTGAGAATGTTGTTTACACTTTCATCAGTAATGCAGGCGTTGCCCTTCTTTAGGTCTTCATCAAACAGCTCGGCAATACGATCTTCAATATCATTGATGATTTCATCACGCCCCTCTTCATTGGCAAAATAGCGGCGCAGGCTTTCAATGTACTGTTGCAATTGTTCAAAAGCAGTTTCCTCTATGGGAATTACCCGGCCTTTGAAGTTTATATTAATTACCTTTTTCATTGTCTAAAAATTTAGTAGTGGTTAAAGTGGACTTTCAGTTGAAGGATGAACCGTTACGGTTTCTCCGGTAACTGTGGCATTGGGTTGTCCGTTTTTCTGTGTAACAGTGTTAACGGAACTCACCATTTCATTCCACGTAGCCTGGAGTTCCTTGTAAAAAGCCGCTCCTTTTTCAGTTAGAGAAAAATATTTGCGTGGCGGTCCGCTGCTGCTCTCTACCCACCGATAGGTGAGGAGGTCGGCATTTTTCAACCGTGTTAACAGCGGATACAGGGTACCTTCAAGGAGATTCAAATTTGCTCTTTTCATTTCCTCGATGATATCACTTGGGTAAACCTCACCCCGTTGTATAACGGAGAGAATGCAAAACTCAAGTACTCCCTTGCGCATCTGGCTTTGTGTGTTCTCGATATTCATAACCTCTGGAGTTTTTGTTTTGTGAGCGGCGGGTTCCGTAGCTATCAGAACCGGGGAAGTAAACAGCGAGCTCCACTTTTTACGTCCCTTTCACCACATTAATCATTGACAACACAAACATAAGACAATATTTGGTACTATGCAACACATAGTACCATCTTTTTTTTAGTAGCTGGTAGAGGAAGGGAGCAAACAAAATTATTAAAGTACTACAAATCAATTGTTTAGGTCAAAAAAGGCGGTCAAAAATATTTTAAAAAATTTTTTTAAATGAAGTAAAAAACTGGAGGCTTTTGGCTTTTTTAGCTCTGGAAGCGACTTTTGCGGTGGCTTTCGGTCACGGTTATCGTCTCGGTTGCACTTGTTGGCGCCATGAAATCCTTTAGTCACCGCAACCCGTGATCGTATTGAACCTTAATGAGCAATCATCTCACTCAGTAATGCAATAAACAAAGTGGCAATAAAGCTTTGGCGTAAAAGTTCATGATAAAGACAAACAGCCGTCATATTATCTTAATACACGTTGCAGAACTTTGCATCAATAAATAAAAAAAGATGTGGATTTTATATACAGCAGGAGCGGTTGTTGGTGTGTTGTTTATCACCAATAAAGTTTTAAACAAATGGCTGAACGTGCCGGGAGCGGATTTTAATAAGCAGTATGATCAAACAATTCTGTAATAAAAAAACAGGGTTGAAGAAAAGCATTTTTTATTTCAGCAACCAATACGCAATCATTCCAACCAAATACGCAAGACCCGTCATGTATACCAGTTGAATGATGGGCCATTTCCAACCTTGAGTTTCACGTTTTACAACCGCAAGCGTACTCATACACTGCATGGCAAGTAAATAAAACAACATCAGACTAACGCCAGTAGCTAGTGAATAAACCTTACTGCCATCGGGTTTTACAGCACTTGACATTTTATTGCGAAGCGTTTGTTTATCTTCTTCACCATCTTCAACTGAATATAATGTTGCCATAGTTCCCACAAACACTTCACGTGCTGCAAAAGACGTGATGAGCGCTATACCAATTTTCCAGTCGTAACCCAGTGGTTCAATTACAGGTTCAATAAAACGCCCCATAACACCAGCATAAGAATTTTGCAGCAGCTCTGATTGTTTTTGTTTTTCAAGTATTAATGCCTGTGCAGGTTGTGCAGTAATGAGCGCATCGTATTTCACAGCCGTTTCTTTCATTACATCTTTAGGCCCATAGCTGCTTAAAACCCACAACAGCAAACTAATGACCATGATTACCTTACCCGCATCAAACACAAAAACTTTTGCTTTTTCAATCATTGTGTAAAGCACATTGTTCCAGCGAGGGCTACGGTAAATTGGCAATTCAAGAATAAAGAAACTTTTCTCTTTCATATTAATAAGCCGCTTAGCAATCCATGCAACGGTTAAAGCCATTACCACTCCAAACAAATACAAGCCCATCATTACCAAGCCTTGCAAACTCAAAAAACCAAGATAATAGGTTTGTGGTAAAACAAGACCGATTAAAATTGTATAAACAGGAAGCCTTGCACTGCAACTCATGAGTGGAGTTATTAAAATAGTGAGCAGGCGTTCTTTTCTGTTTTCAATATTACGCACACTCATAATGGCGGGCACAGCACATGCAAATGCACTGATCATGGGCATTACACTTTTACCATTAAGTCCCACCTTGCGCATGAGTTTATCAGTAAGAAAACTGATGCGTGCCATATAACCTGTTTCTTCCAATATAGTTATCAGTCCAAATAAAATCATGATTTGAGGAACAAAAACCAAAATACCACTAAGGCCAGGCATTACACCACTAATCAACAAATCACCAATCCAGTTTTTGGGTAAAAAGGATGCCATCCAGTTTTCTGCACCAAGAAATAAATTTTCAATCAGCGTCATGGGATACTCTGCGAGCCAAAAAATACTTTGAAACAAAAGAAATAATACAGAGAGCAGAATTACATAGCCCCATACTTTGTGCAGTAACACTTGATCCAATTGCTCAGCAAACAATTGCTTTTGCCGTTGTGTTTTTTCAATCACTGTATTTTGTACAAGTTGGCTTATGCGTTTGTAGCGCTGCACAATTTCATTCCCCTGTACAGCCGTGTGCTGAAACTTATTCTTTACCTCAACAGCTTCAATTTGCTGCTGCTGTTCTTTGCTCAGCGAAAAACTTTCATGGTTGATGAGATGATGCAATGCAGCATAATCACTCATACCCGGAAACATTTCTTTTACCGTGCTTATGGCAGCGGATGCTAATTCTTTAATCTCAATAAAATCAAAATGCGGTGGCCGCCATGTTTGCGTTGCCGTTTCGTAAATGCGTTTCTTTAATAAATCAAAGCCTTTGTTTTTACGTGCATTCACAGGAACTACAGGAACGCCCAGTTCACGCTCTAAAGCAACCACATCAATCTTAATTTCTTTTTGTTTTGCAAGGTCCATCATGGTAAGTGCCACCACAACAGGCTTTTTAAGATCAATCAATTGTGATACAAAGAGCAGGTTGCGTTTGATATTACTTGCATCAGTTGTTACCACTACTACATCAGGGCGAATAGTGTCATCCTGGTTCATAAGCACTTTATAAGCCACCCACTCATCACTGCGACGAGGATAAAGGCTATAAGAGCCGGGTAAATCAATCAGCTCTGCTTTAATGCCTTCAGCCAGCATTACATAGCCCGAATGTTTATCAACCGTAACACCGGGAAAGTTGCCCACCTTTTGGTTCAATCCTGTTAATGAGTTAAACAGCGAAGATTTTCCGCTGTTAGGATTGCCTGCTAAAGCTATTTGAATGGTTTTACCCATAGAGTGGCAAAGGTAACAGCAAAACGCCGCTAAGGTTTACGAAGATGGAAAAATAGAAACCTGTAGTCGGGTATAAAATATTTGTCAAATTCTTTTTTTGTTGTTTACAGAACAACAGCGGCTGTTAACTTTGCCCCATAATAATTAACCAACACTTTAATGAAACCGTTTCTCTCCGCCGTTGTATTTTTTCTATTGCTTACTCAAGGCTCTGCACAAAAATTAAATAAAGCAGATAAACTCACCTCTGCCAATCTTAAAACACATGTAATGTTCCTGGCTGATGATAAACTGGAGGGCCGCCGCACCGGCACAAAAGGAGAAGAACTGGCGTATCAATACATCTCAAAATATTTTGAAACAAACGGGTTGTTACCCAAAGGAACAAATGGCTACCTGCAAACTTTTGAAGTAAACGAAGGCAAACAAATTCTTTCTTCTACTTTCTTAATCATGGATGGTGAACATTTTAAAGCAGAGAATGATTTTTTTCCGCTGGCATGGAGTGCCAATGCATCACTTGAGACTGTTGCATCACCCGGACTTGCTGAAAATGGCGGGCCCTGGTTTTTTGATTTGAAAGATGTACTGGAACAAAACCAAAACAACCCGCACTTTGATCTTACTGCCGCTTTACACGAAAAAGAAAAAGCAGCCATCAGCAAAGGAGCAACAGCATTGTTTGTTTATAATAGCAGCAAGCTTGCTGATAATTTGAAATATGATTCCAAGGACCGATCAACTGTTTCAAGCATCCCTGTTTTATACCTCAAAAAGCCCATTACCGATAAGCTGGTTAAAGACATTTCACACACATGGGATATTAAATTTAAAATAGAGCAGGGCGATAAAATAAGAAAAGGAAACAATGTAATAGCCTATATCAATAACAACGCTGCAAGCACTATTGTACTTGGCGCACACTTTGATCATTTAGGATATGGTGAAGACAACAATTCAAGACAAACTGGCGGATCTGCTATTCACAACGGAGCTGATGATAATGCTAGCGGTACAGCAGCTTTACTTGAGCTTGCACGAATATTAAAAACTAATGGCAACAAAAAAAGTAACTATCTGTTTATTGCATTCAGCGGAGAAGAATTAGGGTTGTATGGTTCCAAATATTTTGTTGATCATCCTACCGTTTCTTTAACAGAAGTGAATTATATGATTAACATGGATATGGTGGGGAGGTTTAATGATTCAGCAAAATCCATTACTATCGGAGGCGTTGGTACTTCGCCAACCTGGGGAACACTCTTGAATGCAGAAAAGAAAATGCCCTTTAGCATTAAAGTTGACAGCAGCGGTACAGGCCCAAGCGATCATACATCTTTTTACCGTAAAGATATTCCCGTGTTGTTTTTCTTTACAGGATTACATACTGATTATCATAAACCAAGCGATGACTTTGATAAAATCAATTATAACGGTCAGCTACTTGTTGTAAATTACATCACCAAATTAATTGCCAGAACTCAAACACAAGACAAATTAGCATTTACAAAAACGAGAGAGCAGCAAACAACTACTTCAGCACGTTTTACAGTAAGTATGGGTATTATGCCCGATTATACGTTTAGCGGCAACGGAATAAAAGCAGATGGTGTGAGCGAAGGGAAAGCAGCACAAAAAGCAGGCATTAAAGCAGGGGATGTAATTATTCAGCTTGGTGAATATCCCATTAACTCAGTTGAAAGTTACATGCAAACACTCAGCAAGTTTAAAAAAGGCGATGCCACAAAGGTGAAAGTGAAAAGAGGAAATGAAGAGTTAATGTTTGATATTGTGTTTTAACGGTGTAAGAAAGATGAAACTTAAAATTGATAACGAATTATTAGTTGAAGAATTTTTTGAAGACACACATCTGCTGGGCATTATGGCTCCGGTGGAAAGTCATCATTTCGTTTGGCAAATTAACCAGTCGCTGGGTTTTGATTTTCGTATAAATGATGATTTGGAAATACAGCTCAGTAAAAAAAGCCGCAACTATTTTTTTAAAGTCTATCAGTTTACTGAACCGCACCGAAGCATTAGTTATTATCTCTACAAAAATCACTTTGATGGTGAGTATCTGTTACCTGAGTTTAAGCACCTTGATTATTTATGGCTCATTAAAGGAGATGCACCATCAGCTGAAGAAGCAAAAGAATTACAAAAGGGATTACTCAACATTCATCATGTGCAATTGGTGGTAGAGCTAACCAATGAAAAAATTAAGAACAAACAACACTTGATTTTATAAACAAAAAAGCTATGTGGACAGAAACAAATAACCAGCTCTATAAAAAATTTGAGTTCAAGAATTTTTCAGAAGCATTTGCGTTTATGACACGTGTTGCGATAGAAGCAGAAAAAGCAAATCATCATCCGCTATGGACCAACGTTTGGAACAAAGTTGAGGTTTGGCTGAGCACACATGATGCAGGAAATGTAGTTACTGAAAAAGACCGCAAACTGGCCGCTGCTATTGATGCATTACTTTAAAACACGAATTGTTTTTTCACCCGCCTGCACAAGTCTTCCAATTACCGCAACATCTCCGGTAATTTGTTTTACTTCATCCACAGCATTTTTATCAACCGCAATGAGCAAGCCTCCATTGGTTTGAGGATCGGGCAAGAGGTTAAATGCTTCCATAACGTTCACTCCTGTTTCAAAAGCAACTTTGCTGCTATAGCTGTTCCAGTTTCTATACGTAGCATCAGGAACAATGCGTTGCGCCAGATATGTTTTTGCTTCTTCAATTACAGGAATGGCGGAGTAATTCAGTTCTGCACTCAAGCCGCTACCTTCAGCCATTTCAATTAAATGACCCAGCAAACCAAAACCGGTAACATCTGTCATGGCATGTACTGCGTTGAGCGATGCCAAAGCAGATCCTGCTTTGTTCAATTGTGCCATCCATTTTATTGCAAGGCCTTCGTGTTCCGGCAACAATACTTTTCTTTTTTGTGCAGTTGATAAAATACCAACACCAATTGGCTTGGTGAGCAGAAGCACATCACCTTCTTTGGCGGTATTGTTTTGTTTGATATGATGTGTTGTAATCATTCCATTAACTGCCAAACCAAAGAACGGCTCTTTACTGTCAATACTATGTCCGCCTGCCAATGGAATCGTTGCTTCATTGCAAATTGCTCTTGCACCATCCAGCACACGTTGAGCTAATGATGCGGGTAATGTTTCAACAGGCCAGCCCAATATAGCAATGGCAAGCAATGGTGTTCCGCCCATTGCATATACATCGCTGATGGCATTAGCTGCGGCTATTTTTCCAAAGTCAAATGCATCATCAACAATGGGTGTGAAAAAATCAGTTGTTGAAATGAGAGAAGTTCCATTGCCCAAATCATAAACGGCTGCATCATCTTTACTGGTATTCCCCACAAGCAGCGAAGGAAAATGCTGAGATGCTTCGTTGGTTTTTAAAATTTCTTCCAGCACAGCAGGTGCAATTTTGCAACCGCAGCCGGCGCCGTGAGCATATTGTGTTAAAAAAACTTGTTCTGTTGACATAATAAAAGAACAAAACGGTTACGTTTTGATATACAAAGATGCGGTATTCAGATTTCTGTTATTCTCTTTTCATTAATATCACTGAACTCTTGTTGAGTGTTGAAGTAAAAAATACCTGGAATCTTTTTTCTCCGCTATAAATAACAAGCAAGCCGGTATTGGGCGGAATTGTTCCAAGGTTTTCAGCAAACAGTGTAAGCTGTACAGTTTCACCCTTTTTAAAATAGATGGTTTTTTTATAAGCACTGGCCTTGAGTGTAACGTTTTC
This sequence comes from Chitinophagaceae bacterium, assembly GCA_046301455.1. Classification (GTDB taxonomy): domain Bacteria; phylum Bacteroidota; class Bacteroidia; order Chitinophagales; family Chitinophagaceae; genus Lacibacter. Next base: position 27,685 of record JBKCJY010000221.1, read on the forward strand.
AATAATTTTTTCATTATTTAAAAATACACTCACCACATCACCATCAATTTCACCATTATCATAAAGCGATAACGTAACACTGTCTTCAACTATTTCAAGGGTTTGAATAACTTCTGTTGAACGGGTTGTAATGATAGGGTTGTTGATTACGGGTGCTGTTGTTACAGGTTTTTGAATGTTGGCTACCGGTTCTTTTAAAGTAACAGCATCTGTTTTTATAATGATTGATGATGGGGCTTCTGTTGCAGCATTTGTTTTTTGTTCTGAAACTACCTGTGGCTTCGGTTCATTCTTTACAACTGCATTTGGGGCCGGCGTTGTGTTATTAGTTGACGGTGTAACGGGTTTGTTTTGATTGGTCGTTACAGTTGGCTGTTGCTTCTGTTGTTGAGGTTGTTGTTTAGGTTGATTCACAGCAATAGTTACAGGCTGTGGTTTTGTTTCCACTTTAGGTGGATTGATGAGAACAGTTTGTGTTGAATCTTTTTTAAGTGGCTGATTATTCTTAACGACTTCCTGTTTAGGTTGATTCACAGCAATAGTTACAGGCTGTGGTTTTGTTTCCACTTTAGGCGGATTGATCAGAACAGTTTGTGTTGAATCTTTTTTAAGTGGTTGATTGTTCTTGATGACTTCCTGTTTAGGTTGATTTACAACAACAGTTGAAGGTTGTGGTTTTATTTCCGCTTTAGGCGGATTGATGAGAACAGTTTGTGTTGAATCTTTTTTAAGTGGTTGATTGTTGTTGGCAACTTCCTGTTTAGGTTGGTTTATAACAACAGTTGAAGGCTGTGTTTTAGTTTCTATTGTTGTTTGCTGTGTATTGTTTGTTGTTGGTTCTATCTTTGCTTGTTGATTGGTTGAATTATCGGTTCCGGACGGAAGATTGGTTTTGTTTACTGCAATATCAGGCGCTGTAAATTTTGGAACAAACGCAATACTTCTGTGCAATTGTTTTTCCTCAAGCCGCTTAAAGATTTGTGTGGTTTCATATAACGGCTCCCTGCTTACCGTAACCGATCCGCTGATGGACATGTATTTATTTTTAAACCTTGTAGTAGTCCACTCGCCGCTCAACGTATCTGAATTTTTATTCTTCGGATTTAATTTAAAAAAATAAGCAGCCTTGATTTTTCTGTTAGCACGGTCATCAAAGTTTCTTGAAACAGATTCATCATCTTCAACAATCAATACATTATCAGATACACGTGCTGTTACTTTTACGGTGTTGTAAATGAGGGAGTCGTTCACAATAAATAAGCGGTACAAATAACCCATAATTGATCCTTCTTTTTGTTCCAATACCATTTCAAAATTAATACGAATCACAGGGCTGTCCTGAATCATAACGCCCCTCCAGGTACCTTCAAAACTCTGTGAACGTGATACTGTGGCCGCAAGTAGCAGAAAAATAAAAAGTAACGGTTTTTTCATCTTTTTGAGTTAAAGAAGTTTTTGATAATTGGATTTGGTTACTGTTTCACAGGGAATTTTATGTAATAACGTATTAAGTCCTTCTCTATTATTCATTCCCTTTAAATACCATTTATCGTAGTAAGTAAGTAAAATGCGGAAACAATCTTCTACCCTGTTTTCCAAAAGCGCATTGAGGCTTTCTTTAGTTTCTAAACCGCCAAGACGCTTTTTAATACGGGTGATGGCATTTACCAATCTTTCCCTGTCTAAATTGCCATATTCCTCCACAATATGCTTCAGGCGTTCTTCAAAAGAGATTTCTAAAAAATACAAAGGTTGCTGCCGCCATTGTTTCCAAAGTTGAATAGGAATATTTACATCGCCAATGCGCTGGCTTTCATCTTCAAGCCAAATCGGAGAAAGTTCTTTTGCTATTTGCAATTCCAGTGCCAGTTTGTTTTCAAACATTTCCTGCGAAGGCTGTTTGGGTTGACCAATATTTCCAAATGCCGAACCTTTATGATGTGCCAATGCTTCAAGATCTATTACGGTTTGTCCGTTTGTTTTCAATGCATGCAGCACATGTGTTTTGCCGCTGCCTGTATAACCGCCCAATACTTTAAAAGAATATGTTTTATCAAACTGCTCCAGCACCCATCTTCTGAAAATTTTGTAACCACCAATCAACGTGTATACCTTAAAGCCATATAAATCTAAAAGCCAAGCAACACCTGCACTCCGCATACCGCCACGCCAACAATGAACAAGTACGATTTTAGAATTACGAATTACATTATCAGCAGGAGAAGATAAATTGTACTTCGTACTTTGTAACTCGTAAATGTTTTCCACCTCTTCAACCATCTTCCGCATTTTAACTCCAAAAAAATCAAGACCAATTTTAATGGCCTCTTCCCTGCTTTTTTGTTTGTAAGTGGTACCCACAACTTTTCTTTCTTCATCTGTAAACAAAGGAAATGAAACCGCATTGGGTATATGAGCATGTGTGTATTCGCCGGGACTGCGTACATCCAGTACAGGATGTTGTTTAGATAGCGCAAGAAATTCTTCAATATGAACTTTAGTAACAGCCATGCTTATTGTAAAAATAAATAAAGAAGGATCAAACAACAACTAACGATGTTGGGATAAAACGACCAATCACATTTGTTCTTCTTCCACTTTTTGCAAACGTGAAATAATAATACCCGCAATCCAAAATAATATGGACAAACTAAAGAAAACAATTGTTAACCTTTTGGCAATTATAAAAAACTGAAAGTTGGAAGTATAGAACCACAAGTAACAGGTGAGCAAAAAACAAAGCACACCCAATCTCCTGAAAATATAATTGAGCAACTGAAGCATTGTAACAAAAATCCCCCGCAGTTGCAGGGGAGTATTTTAATTTTCTTTGATTTTTATATCTACTTCTTTTCCTTTCTTTTCAATCTTGATTTTACCACCCCCATCAGTATTCAATTCTACTTTACCATCTTTCCCTTCAATCTTTATTCCTTCTTTAGCGTTGATTTTTATTCCCACAGTATCTTTTCCATCTTCTGAAGATTGAATGCTGATGCCTTCATCATTGATTTTTACTTCTCCGGAATCTGTTTTGATTTCAATCTTTGATTCGCTTTCGGATTTTTCGTTGTCTGTTTTATTGCTGTTGTCAATACAGCCAATCAACAGAACGAATAAAGCAGGAAGAAACTTTTTCATGAAAAAGAATTTTTGTTTAACCGTTCATACTCGTTAAAAACTCATTGTTATCTTTTGTGCCCCTCATATTCTGCAACAGTGTATTCATTGCTTCTTCGGTATTCATATCGCTCATGTGCTTGCGCAACACCCACATACGTTTAGCAACATCTTTATCAAGCAACAAATCATCACGTCTTGTACTGGATGCAACAATATCAATAGCAGGGAACACACGGCGGTTGGCAAGCTTTCTGTCGAGCGCAAGCTCCATATTACCGGTTCCTTTAAACTCTTCAAAAATTACCTCATCCATTTTACTACCGGTATCTACAAGAGCGGTTGCAATAATAGTGAGCGATCCACCATTTTCTATTTTACGTGCAGCACCAAAAAACTGTTTTGGTTTTTGCATCGCATTTGCTTCCACACCACCACTTAATACTTTTCCGCTTGAAGGCGCTACCGTGTTATGGGCTCTTGCCAAACGTGTAATAGAATCAAGCAATATCACTACATCGTGTCCGCATTCAACCAGGCGTTTTGCTTTTTGCAATGCAATTGTACTCACCTTTACATGTTTCTCAGCAGGTTCATCAAACGTACTTGCTATAACTTCAGCTTTTACGCTGCGCTCCATATCAGTCACCTCTTCAGGACGTTCATCAACCAACACAATCATCAAATAAATTTCAGGATGATTTTCTGCAATTGCATTTGCCAGTTCTTTCAGCAACATTGTTTTACCCGTTTTTGGCTGGGCAACAATTAATCCACGCTGTCCTTTACCTATGGGTGTAAACAAATCCATAATACGTGTGCTGTAATTATTGGATGTTGTAAACAGATTGAATTTTTCATAGGGGAAAAGCGGAGTGAGATAATCAAACGGAACACGGTCTCTTACTTCGTCAGGACGTTTGCCATTAATTGTATCTACTTTCAATAATGCGAAATATTTTTCACCTTCTTTTGGAGGGCGCACTGCACCATACACCGTATCACCGGTTTTTAAACCAAACAATTTGATTTGTGAAGGGGATACATATACATCATCAGGACTTGATAAATAATTATAATCACTGCTTCTTAAAAAGCCATAACCATCGGGCATCATTTCCAATACACCTTCACCCAATATCACTCCATCAAATTCAATATTGAAAACCTGTTCTCTTTTATTGTTGGGGTATTGAGGGCGCTGCTGTGCAGGTGCTTCTGACTGTTGATTTTCGGCTTCCTGTGTCTCAGTGGTACCGGGGCCTTCAGCCACAAAATTATCATCGCCGGGCAACGAAATTGCCTGCAGAAAATCTGCAGCCAGGTCAGCCGGGTTGGTCTCTGGTTTCTTGATTATTTTTTTTGCTCCAGGAGCGGCCTCTTCTTTTTTCTTTTTTGCTTTTGCAGGGGCAGCATCGTCACCGCTTTCAACAATTGCCTCTTCTGTTCCTGTGGAAGTAGAGGTTTTAACCACACGTTTACGACGGCCTTTTTCTTCACCGCCCGCTTTTGTTTCACTTGCCATAACAGCTTGTTTGTCGAGGATTTTATAAATAAGTTCCTGTTTGTCCATTTTTTTTGAGCCTGTGATCTTGAGTTGTTCAGCCACATCCAGCAGCTCAGGAACGAGCATGTCGTTCAATTGAAGTATGTCGTACATAGAAGTTTAATTCATTAAATAGGATAGAGCAATCTATAAAACCTGATACGAAATTGATTGATTATTTAAAGTTGGGAGCGGAAACGACTTATTCAGACGAGCTTGATTTTGAAGAATCGGATTTTGAAACCAGTCTGTTTCCGATGCAATGTTACGGCAATTTTGAGAAAAGCAAAAAAATTGTTGGGAACGGCAGGGTTGCTACCAGCATTAGGTTTTCATGGGATCGCCTTTGCGTCGCACACATCATCGCATCTGCAAAAGGCATCATTCATTTATTTAGTCTTTCCTTGGTTATCTTTGCTCCCTCAAAATCAAGATTATGTTTAATAAAAGAGTGAAGATCAAGGAACTACTCACATGGGAGCCGAAAGAACAGGAAGTAATTGTTATGGGCTGGGTACGCACCTTCCGCAACAACCAGTTTGTAGCGCTCAATGATGGCAGTACCAATAATAATTTGCAGGTAGTTCTGGAGCTGGGCAAGTTTGATGAGGAGTTGCTCAAACGCATCACCACATCCGCTTCACTCAAAGTAACAGGAGTTGTAATTCCTTCATTGGGCAAAGGACAGAAGATGGAACTCAAAGCATCTTCTATTGAAATACTCGGCGACAGCGATGCAGAAAAATATCCTCTTCAACCCAAAAAACACAGCCTTGAATTTTTGAGGGAAATAGCACATCTCCGTTTTCGCACCAATACATTTGGTTCTGTATTTCGTGTTCGTCATTCCATTGCATTTGCAGTACACAAGTTTTTTCATGAAAAAGGCTTTGTGTATTTACACACGCCCATCGTTACAGCAAGCGATGCCGAAGGCGCCGGCGAAACATTTCATGTAAGCACATTGCCTTTTGATAACCCACCCCGTAATGAAGACGGCAGCATTAACTATAAAGAAGATTTCTTTGGTCGTGCCACCAACTTAACGGTGAGTGGACAATTAGAAGGCGAACTTGGCGCCACTGCGTTTGGTGAAATTTATACATTCGGGCCCACATTCCGTGCAGAGAACAGTAATACAGCCCGCCACCTTGCAGAGTTCTGGATGATTGAACCAGAAATGTCGTTCTATGATTTAGAAGACAATATGAACCTTGCTGAGGAGTTCATCAAATACATCATCCGTTTTGCAATAGAAAACAACAAGGAAGATTTAGAATTTCTTGCACAGCGTTTGGCAGATGAAGAGAAACAATTACCACAGGACAAACGCAGTGAACTTGGTTTGATTGAAAAACTAGAGTTTGTTTTGAATAATGATTTTGAACGTATCACTTATACAGAGGCTATTGATATCTTATTGCAATCACCTGCATACAAAAAGAAAAAATTCCAGTATGATGTAAAGTGGGGTATTGATATGCAAAGTGAACATGAACGGTATTTAGTTGAAAAGCATTTTAAAAAGCCTGTAATTGTTACGAACTATCCGGCCGCAATAAAAGCATTTTACATGCGCCAGGATGAAGGTTGTGAACCAGGAAGGGAAACTGTTGCGGCAATGGACATCCTTGCTCCAGGCATTGGAGAAATTGTTGGTGGCTCTCAGCGTGAAGAACGATTGGATAAGCTCACAGCTCGCATGAAGGCCATGCATGTGCCTGCAGATGAGCTATGGTGGTATTTAGATACCCGTCGTTTTGGAACTGTGCCGCATGCGGGTTTTGGACTCGGTTTTGAGCGAATGGTGCAGTTTGTAACAGGCATGGGTAATATCCGTGATGTAATTGCCTTTCCCCGCACGCCTAAAAACTGTGAATTTTAAACAACAAGAAGCGAACGGGAGCGTTTAAGTATCTAACACAAAAACATCGTTATGCAAAAAGCCATTATCCTCGTTTGTTTGGTATTGTATGTTACACTTACCTCAAGTGACTGTAATAAAAAAACAACACCACCTGCGCCGGCAAATGATACGTATCAGCCCACTACAGCTGGCAGCGAGTGGAACTATACTACAACAGGAACTGCTGGAGCTGGTCCCGTAAACGCTACCTTTAAAATCACCGCCACCTCAAATGACAGTACTGCAAACGGACGTACCTTCAGAATTTTTACAAATTCAGCCGGCGGCAATGAATACTACAATAAATCTGGTAATGATTATTATCGAATTTCTTCCTTTGTTGGTTTTTCTTCTTCTATTGAATTTTTGTATCTCAAAGATAATTTAACTGCAGGCGGTAGTTGGACGGAAAGCAAGAGCATTACATTTCCCGGCATTCCCATTGCTGTTCCAGTCAATTTATCTTACTCAGTAGTTGGCAATAAGTTTGACACATCGTTTAATGGAAACGCCTTTAAAGATGTAATTCGTGTGAGAGTGCGTCCATCCAGTTCTTTGGCTACTGTTGATATTGATGATATTACATACCTGTATGCCAAAAA
>JBKCJY010000222.1:0-5245 GCA_046301455.1 Chitinophagaceae bacterium
GTACTACAGTGCCTGCCGCTGCTATGGTATGCTGCTTCGGGCACCTCTATTATATATTATACAAAAGCAGCTCAAAATGTGAACAAATCTTTGAAATTAGTTTGGCTGCAATTTGCCATCGGCCTATCTTTGCCGTCCCAAAACCGAAATAAGGTTTTCCGCCGCGTTGGTCAAGGGGTTAAGACGCCTCCCTTTCACGGAGGAATCACGGGTTCGAATCCCGTACGTGGTACAAAAGTCCCGCCCAAAAGGTGGGATTTTTTCTTTTATCACCCCTTCGTACACATAAAAACTCCCCCTTGTTCTAATTTTTAACTCTCACAAAATACTGCTTAAACTAAGGGTTTGCATGTAAGTGATAACTGCATTTTGTATTAAAAAGCTCCTCCATTTTACCCAAAAGTTGAAAAAAAATGTGTTTTATCGGGTTTTAAAAAAAATATTTTGAGTTTTTTTCAAATTTTTGAACTGTTTACGAATTCTGATTTTCAATTACTTAGAACCTGTAAAATTACTGTATCGTAAAAAAACATTGCGCCACACGTAGATTTACTATTGCCAGTGTGAAATACTGATACCATTTTTGTACTCGCTAAGTCATTATACTTAGTAAGCCTTAGGGTTAATCCGACAGAATCTAAATAACAGTATTTACCGTACTTAAAAAGAGAACAAAATGAAAACTATTTACACATCCGTACAATTAACAGTAATTGCACTGTTTATTCTTTCAACTTCAGCGTTTTTAAACCTTTCAGCCAATGGCCAATGCAATACAACAATCGGCAGCAACGGCTTTAGTGTTTACGCTATCAATCCTATTACCGTAAATGGTGAAATGACAGATTGGAATTACTACTTTCAGGATGCAGATAACACTTCGTTAGATAATATTAATGACCTGGATGCGCCAATTTCTGACGCCGGTCGTGATCTGGTAAAACTTACGTTTACCCAAAATCTTACAAATCTCTTCATAAATATTGAAAGAGCTGGTTCAACTAATAACTCTGTTGATATTGTTTTCTATGTAGATATTAACAATAACGACCAAATGGAGTTAAATGAGCCTGTGGTACACCTTAACTGGGGTGGTTCGAATGGCAGAGTTGATGTTCGTATCTTAAATTATATCCCTTCAGCCATTGCTTCACGCAATACACTTTCGCTGAATCTTGATGGAAGCAGCATGGGCGGCACACTTGATGTACGTACAACATTTGTAGAAAGAGGCAAAGGCTCTGTTGATGGCAAATCAATGGAAGCTTCAATTCCCTTGTCTTTGTTAACTCAAATTAATGGCAGCGGTACCGTAATCGGACAACTGCAGGCAGGTCAATCTTTTAAATATCACCTTTCAACTATTAACGGTAACATTTCAAGTGTACCTGGCCAGAATTCGATTAATGATAACATGGGTGGATGTTTAACTGCTCCTCAAGCAGGTTCATCATTACCTGTAACTCTTTTGAATTTTGATGCTATCTTAAAAACTGATAAAGTAAACTTGAGCTGGACTACTACAGACCATACTAATTTCAGTCACTTTGTATTACAACGCAGCACTGATGGTAAGGACTTTAAAGATGTAATGACAATGATGACAGACGCTACACTCAACTCTGCGGTTAATCAATACAACTACAAAGATGATGTGAGCGGTATGAGCAATGTGGTGTACTACCGTTTACAAATGGTGGATGTGGATACAAAGTTTCAATATTCACCTGTGCGCATGGTTCGTTTGAATGCTGCAAATACAGTAAAAATTCAAACCTTCCCAAATCCTGTAACATCGGAATTACGTGTTACAATCCCTGCAAACTGGCAGGAAAAAACAACTACTTACGAAATTTATAATAGTAATGGGTCTTTGGTAAACCGTACTCAAATTGCACGTGCTCCACAAGTACAACAATTAAATGTACAAAATCTTGGTTCCGGTAATTATATCATCCGTGTAACAAACGGACAGGAAGTGAGCTCTTCCAAATTTGTAAAATATTAATTGCATTTTTTCGCAAGCTCTCGCTAACCTGACACTTGTTGCTAACTTAATGTAAAACCTGTTTTGATTCTTCGCTAACCTAACACACACGTTGTTAACCGTTTTGATTCTTTGCTAACCTGACAGCAAACTGGTACTGTAGATAACATAACCTGAGTTTAGTTGGTTGCTAACCTTCTCTTTTTACCTGTATTCACATTTTAAACCCCGCCAAAGGCGGGGTTTATTTTTTATATGCCTGTTTCAAAATGCATTTCAGGTATGGTTACATCTAAAAAACCTTTGCGGATCAAACGGTCACGAAAAGATTGCTGTACTTCATACTCACCATGAACTAAAAATAATTTTTCGACCTGTTTGTTATCCTGACAGGCCAGCCATTGACACATATCATCATAATCACCATGAGCGCTCATGCTTCTAATTTGCCCAATTTCTGCATTTACCTGTTTTTCTACACCAAATATTTTTACTTCTTTCATACCACGTAGCAATTTACCACCGAGGGAACGAGGCTCACAATAACCTGTAATCAAAATAGTGTTGCGGCTGTTTTCAATTGTGTTATTGATGTGATGTTTTACACGACCTGCATCGGCCATTCCGCTTGCGCTGATGATAACATAAGGCCCGTTTTTAAAATTCAACATCTTCGATTCAGCAACCGTTTTTATAAACTTTAATCCTTTAAAGCCGAATGGGTCGTTATCGTTTTTTAATATTTTCTGAATACGGCCATTGAAATACTCAGGATAGTTTTTAACGATATGGGTTGCTTCTACACTCAATGGACTGTCAACAAAATAGTCCAATTCGGGCAAACGTCTTTCCAGTTCCAGTTGATTCAAATCATATAATAATTCCTGAGTACGTCCAACGCTAAAAGCAGGAATAATAAGTTTACCCTTTTTCTGAACACATGCTTTGTTAATCCATTGCAGCAATTGATCGGGAGTTGAAATAGTGTTATCATGCAATTTATCGCCATAGGTTGATTCCATGATGATGACATCGGCCTGCGGAAAATTTCCGGGCGATTTTAAAATCACATCACGGTATCTTCCAATATCACCACTGAAGGTGATGCGTTTTATTTTATTGTTCTCTTTAATTTTTAAATGCACACATGCGCTACCGATGATATGTCCTGCATCCGTAAACATTGCCTCAATGTCTTCACTTACTGCAAACCACTCATTATACTCCCGGGGTACCAGGTAGTCTATTGCTCTTTTTGCATCTTCAATACGATACAAGGGTTGCAGATATGGCATGCCTTGCGCTGTACGCCGTTTGTTTTCATACTTCACATCATCTTCCTGAATTTCTGCACTATCTTCCAGAAGTACCGAGGTTAAATCTTTAGTAGCATCCGTACAATAGATTTTCCCTTTATACCCATCTGCAATGAGTTTGGGAATGAGACCACTGTGGTCGATGTGTGCATGGGAGAGAATCATGTAATCAATCTCTTCCGGGTTGAAACCCCAGTTGCGGTTCATTGCATCGGTATCTTTTCCCATACCCTGAAACATACCGCAATCCAATAATAATTTTTTACCGTTAACGAGGGTAATGATGTGTTTACTTCCTGTAACTACTCTTGCTGCGCCGTGAAATGAAATTTTCATAAAGCTGAATTTGAAAATTTGATGATTTGAAAATTTGAAAATTAATAATTCAATTTTTCAAGTTTACTTTTTTGCTTTGAATGACCAGGTGATAAAAAACTCTGCCACTACTTCGCCTGCAACATTAGTGCCGGTTGATTTTGATATATACGTTCTTGCTTCACCATCTGCAATACAAGCATCCACTATCTCTTGAAATTCTTTACCTGCATTACAGGTGAACGCTGTTAAACCTGTTGCTTTTTTGAAATAAGTTGATTCTACTTTTACAACCAGCATGCTTACTGACGGTGTGCGTTTATGTATCTGCATCATGGCAAGCAAGCCTGTACTCATTTCTGCAGCCATAGATAAACAGGCGAAGTAGGTGGAACGAAATGGATTTTGTGAAAACCATTTATAAGGAACAGTAACGATTGCTTTTTCTGTATTGAGTTCCTTTACTCTTACTCCGGAGAAATAAGCAGCAGGTAATTTAGTAAACATGAACAGTCTGCTTTTGAAAGAGCTGCGCATGATGGAAATAAATTGTTGTGCGTATGGATTCATAATAGTTATTTCTTCACTTCTATAATACAAGCTACTACATTATTGGCCGCCACTCACATCAAAACGCATATTGCCCTTGCCGGCCACAAAACAGGCTGAATAATAAAGGTAGCAATGAAAGCAAACCTCCGTAGGGCCCAACAGGGAAATCTTCACCCCCACCGCCATTGTTTTCAAACTGTTCCTGCAGATCGTCTTTCATACGAATAAGCTTAGCATGTTCATTTACTTATTTAAATGTAAAGCAAAAACACATGTACATCAAAAAACCATTGATGGAATTGGAAAGAAACGATTGCAAATGATTCAATACCTTCAAACAAAAATTTACAAATGCGAATTCTTACGACAGTTATATTGATGACCACGATGCAACTATTTGGCTTTTCACAAACTGACAGTACTGCTGCCAACCCAAAGGATGTGGAAAGCATTGATGCCGTTATGAAAGCGTTGTATGATGTCATCAGCGGACCTGCGGGACAAACACGCAACTGGAACCGCATGCGATCTTTGTTTTTACCTGAAGCAAAAATGGTAGCAACAGGTTCAGGCCAAACGGGTGAAATTGTTAAACGTGTGATGACAGTGGAAGATTACATCACCCGCAACGGACCTGTGTTGGAAAAGAATGGATTTTTTGAACAGGAAATATTCCGCAAGCAAGAAGTGTATGGACGAATAGCCCATTGTTTCAGCACGTATGCTGCCAAACGAAATGCGGATGATGCAACACCTTTTATGCGTGGCATTAACAGTATTCAATTGTACAATGATGGAAAAAGATGGTGGATCCTTTCCATTTTCTGGCAGAGTGAGAGTAAAGACACACCCTTACCTAAAGAATATTTACAACAATAATCATGAAATGAGTTATAAAATTTTCAAACTAAATTGTTGTTGTAGTGATGAAAATTTCATGATGAATAACTCGTGGCCAAACTAAAATAATAAACTGCACATGAATCAACATTTAGCACATATTGCTCTCGTTGTAAAAGAGTATGATGAAGCAATTGATTTCTATTGCAACAAACTTGGTTTTGAATTGAAAGAA
>JBKCJY010000223.1:0-8672 GCA_046301455.1 Chitinophagaceae bacterium
CAGCGTATTGAGCATATCACTCATGTGTTTTGTTTAATCAGTTTATATGAAAGATTCTACACTTTGTTCGTTCTGCAAAGGTAGGGGTCTATTTATACAAAAAAGTATAGATAATGTTCGAGATAGGGAAAAATTGAGTGAATGGGGATTGGTTGTGGGGAATTGGGGGCTTTGGGCTTAGGTGCTGGTGGCGGCTAGGGTTCCGGCTTTTCGCTGTACCTCCGCAACGCTGCGGTGCCGCTGCAATCCGGCAGCCTTTAGGCAGGCGTTTTTCAATTTCTTTATGGTTGGGGGGCTTCACCAACTGATAAGAAAGTATCAGTCTATAAGAGCACAATTGTTACCTTAAAATCAAATTTCATATTCCTAAAACACCATCTCTTTCACCTCTCCTTCCACAATCAACTTACCTGCAGTTTTAGAAACAATTTCTTCAACACTAACACCGGGTGCACGTTCCAGTAATTTAAAACCATCAGCCGTTACATCAAGCACAGCCAAATCACTCACAATCCTCTTTACACATTTTTTTCCTGTGAGGGGCAATGTACACTGCAGTAATAATTTGCTTTCGCCTTTTGGGTTGGTATGCATCATCGCTACTATAATATTTTTGGCACTGGCTACCAGATCCATGGCACCACCCATACCCTTTACCATCTTGCCGGGAATCTTCCAATTGGCAATATCACCGGCATCGCTAACTTCCATTGCACCCAATACAGTCAAATCCACTTTGCCGGCACGTATCATTCCAAAACTCATGGCACTGTCAAAAAAAGCAGAACCGGGCACAGTGGTAATGGTTTGCTTGCCTGCATTAATCAAATCAGAATCTTCTTCTCCTTCAAACGGAAATGGGCCCATACCTAATAATCCGTTTTCACTCTGCAATACAACATGAATTCCTTCAGGAATATAATTGGCAACAAGCGTGGGAATACCGATTCCAAGATTTACATAGTAACCGTCTTTTAATTCTTTTGCAATGCGCTGTGCTATTTGTTCTTTTGTGAGTGCCATAATTGGTTAATCTTTTTTGCGTGTGGTTTTTTGTTCAATCCGCTTTTCATAATTCACACCCTTAAAAATGCGATGAACATAAATGCCCGGTGTGTGAATTTCATTGGGGTTAAGTTGACCTTCTTCCACTAATTCTTCAACTTCTGCAATCGTAACTTTCCCGGCCATTGCCATCAAAGGGTTAAAATTTCTTGCAGATTCTTTAAAAATCAAATTGCCTTGTCTATCTCCTTTCCATGCTTTTACAATAGCAAAGTCTGCATCAAATGCATATTCCAGCAAATATTCTTTCCCGTTAAATGTTCTTATTTCTTTCCCCTCAGCAACTTCGGTACCAACACCTGCCGGAGTAAACACAGCCGGCATACCATAACCCGCTGCCATGCAACGTGTGGCTAAAGTTCCCTGCGGTATTAATTCCACTTCCAATTCACCACTCAGCAATTGACGCTCAAACTCAGCATTCTCACCCACGTAAGATGAAATCATTTTCTTTACCTGCTTTTGTTGAAGCATCAACCCTATGCCAAAGTCATCCACACCTGCATTATTTGAGATGCATGTCAGATGTTTTATACCTTTTTTTACAAGGGCCGCAATACAATTTTCAGGAATCCCACAAAGACCAAAACCGCCGAGCATTAGTGTAGAACCATCTTCAATATCGTGAATGGCCGCCTCAGCGTTGGCAACAACTTTATTCATACAGCAAACAATTTGCTACAATATTAATTTGAAAATTTGAATTAAAGGGAAACATTCATCATGCAGCGAGATATTCTTTCAACTCAGAAATCATTTTATGAACTGTATTATTTACTTCATAAAACAGTTGCAGCAGTTGTTCCTGGTTGGGTGCAGTATCTTTCGCTTTGTATTGAATGGCTTTTATTTGCTCCATAAGTGCTATTGAAGAACCCATTAAACCAAGAGTAGAGCACATCGTATGCGCCTGCTCATTTACAAGGGCATAATTTTTTTGGAGTATAGATTGATGCAGGTGCTCCAGTTCTTCAGGTATTAATGCTACGGCTCGTGTGAGCATATTTGATGTAAGTTCTTTATTGGCCCCGGTAATACTGTGTATCTGACTAAAGTTTATAAGTGACCCTGATTTTGGTTCAGCATTTAGGTTGAGATATTTATTAAGCAAGCGCAACAATTCCTTTTCTTCAACCGGTTTACCCAGGTAATCATTCATGCCTGCTTCCATACACATTTGTTTTTCTGATGGCTGGCTGAATGCAGTGCAGGCAATTACAGGTAAATCCAGCACCAATTCATTTCTTATTTTTTGAGTGGTTTCAATTCCATTCATTTCAGGCATTTGCACATCCATCAACACCATATCAAATTTTTTCATTTGCAACTCCTTCAATGCTTCATTTCCATTTTGCGCTGTTACCACACGGCAATTGTATTCTTTCAATAAAAGCTCCAGCAATTCACGGTTTAATTCATGATCATCCACCACTAAAATTCTCTTGGCAGCAGATTGCAGCATATTTCTTACAGGTGCCAGGTTTATTTCCTCTTTCTGAACATAATCTACTTTTTCAAACGGCAATACAAAACGGAATGATGTACCGCTACCCTTTGTACTGTTTACTGTAATGGTTCCGCCTTGTAAATCAACCAACTGCTTTACAATAGGCAAACCCAACCCGGTGCCTGCATATTTTTTTGAATAACTGTCTTCAACCTGGTAAAATCGTTCAAACACATGACGCAGGTTTTGTGGTTCAATACCAATGCCAGTATCACTTACAATAAACTCCAGCCAATACGAATCACCAATTTGTTGCTGCAGCATCACTTCCACTTTTACAGTTCCCTTTTCAGTAAACTTAACAGCGTTTCCTGCGAGATTAATAAGTATCTGTTTGAGTTTTTTCTCATCACCGGTAAAGGTTTCTGGTAATGACTGATCTTTCAAAATTACCAATGACAAACCTTTTGTTTCGGCCCTGTTACTAATGATATTTTTAAGATTATTGAGCACTTCATCCAACTGAAAAGGATCTTTTGAAATTTGTAAATAACCTGATTCCAGTTTTGAATAATCCAATACATCATTTACAATATCCAGTAAAAGTGTACCGCTTGAATTTACCGCATGAATCCATTTTTCTGTTTCCGGCTGATGGGAACGCTTTAATAAAAGATTGGTATAACCAAGTATAGAGTTAAGCGGTGTACGCAGCTCATGTGTAATGTTGCTCATAAACTGGTCTTTAATACGTGTGGCATGTTTCATTTTATAAACAGCCTCTCCCAGTTCCTTATTAAGTACAGTAATTCGTATTGTTTGATAGAGTACAACAAGAGCTATGGCCAGCATAAAAACAAATGAAATGATATTCCATCGTTTATCAAGATTGAGGGTAGCTGTTTCTGCAGCCATCAACTCTTTATTCAATTCATCAATACGAAGGTTTAAAACATGTGCAAGCTCTGCTTCACTTGAAGTATAATCTGTAAGCGTTAAACGGTCTTCGCTGCTGTAAAGGAGAAGTAAAGCAGGTTCTTTTCCCTGCTGCTCATACACATTGAGTACTCTATTTTGAAAATCGGTTCTATTCCTGAGCTTATGAATAAAAATATTTACGAGATACTTTGGAATATAAAGAGAAGCTTCTTGACGAATCACTGAAACACTCTGTTGCAGATTGCCCATTTGCTTTTTAAGCAGTTTCAATTGATCTTCATTTCCGGTTAATACGTAATTACTGAGCTCATGATCAATTTGTATTAATGCATTAGTTGTTTTATCAACAACCTGTTTGTACTCCACATGTTTAATTACAAATGCACTTCCGGTATTGTGAGCTTTTACCGAGCTGTGTACTTTGTTTTCAATAAAATAGTTTAAAACTATTCCACCAAACAAAACAAAAACAATGAGTAGCCGTAAAAGCGTGGGCCGGCTTATTCCGCTAAGGATGGTTGTTACAAAATGCAACACTTTTTTCATGGGGTTGGATTAATAAAACTTATGGTAAAGTAATACAAAGCATCATCAAAAAGAAACAAGGATAACATCTTGAGAAGATTTCCTTAAAAATAACAGGAATACAATGAGTACTGCTAAGAGTTTTACTTTATCATTCGCCAGCACCAGCGCTGCAATTTGCCTTCAAAATCAAAAGGAGTTGTGGCTTTGGTGATGTCTTTTATTACTGAAGCATGAAGTAATTCTTCATTTAACTCAAATTTTCTTGCATTAGTGCTGAAATATAAAACACCTCCGGGCTTCAATGCTTTCACTGTTTGGTTGATGAGTTGAAAATGATCCCGCTGTATATCCAGTATATCTTTCATCTTTTTGCTGTTACTGAAAGTAGGCGGATCCATCACCACAATATCCAAATTGTTTGGCGTGAGTGTTTCTAAATATTGCTTAACATCAGCTACTATAAATTTATATGCACGTGGGTTAACTAAAAAATTAGCTTCAAAATTTCTTTTTGCCCATTCAATATAAGTGTTCGAGAGATCAACAGTTGTAACTTCTGCCGCACCGCCTGCTGCTGCATAAACACTAAACGATCCTGTGTAGGCAAACAGGTTGAGCACATTTTTATCTTTCGCTTCATCCATCACCATTTTACGTGTAATGCGGTGATCTAAGAATAAACCTGTATCTAAGTAATCAGAAAGATTCACTAAGAAATTCAAACCATTTTCCTGCACTTCAAAAAACTCTTTTTCCGCTGCTGTTTTTTGATATTGTGAGAGACGGTCTTCTTTTCGTTTCCGTTCTTTTGTATAAATAGCATCCAGAGGTATTTCCAAAACTTCTGCAATTACATTAATTGTTCCATCCAGCCATGCGGCATGTTCTTCTTCCGATAAATGATGTTTGGCCCTGTACTCACTCAAACAAACACGTGTTTCATACAAATCAATCATAACCGGAAACTCCGGCAAATCCTTATCATATAAACGATAGCAGGTTATATTCATACGCTTCGCCAGCTTGCTGCGGTGTTTATACACTTTGAGCAAGCGATTTCGAAACATATGTAATTTATCTTCAATCATAATTTATTTATAAAGCCAACAAACTGCAACCACGTATATCGCTGTTATCCATACGGCCAAGAATACGAAAGCTTCCATCATCATATACTTCTCCCACATCATCTGTTGCAATAAAGCTGCAACTGTATACATTGGCCAAATCAATAATGTTAATAGCACCACGGCCCTTTTCTTTAATATGCTGCGGATCATCTTCATCCCGCACCAAAACCTTCATCCACGGAGGTGTTTCAAATATTCCATTTCCTTTTGAATAAGCCTGACTTAGTAATTCAGTCATTCCATATTCAGAATGAATGGTTTTTACACCAAACCCTTTTTTTAATTGTTCATGTACTTCTTCTCTTGTTAACTCTTCTCTTCTTCCCTTCATTCCCCCTGTTTCCATAATTACTGCTGAGTTGCATTGAAGGGAAAAAGAATTAGCAAAATCAAGTAAGGCATAGGTTACACCCAGCAATAAAGTTTTTTGATGTTTGCTTTCCAGTTGCTTCAACTGCAAAAACAGGTCATCTGTATTTTGGAGATAAAAACCACTTTGCGGGTGATTACCTACTTCAATTAACTCTTTAGCCATCAATACAAGTGAAGAACCTGTTCGTTCCAAATATGAAGGCAAAAGCGCAAGAATGCACCAATCTTCAGGATTTCCATAAAATTGCTCAAACGCATTCATAAACGAAGTCCTGTAAATGGATAGCTCTTTTACTAGATGCCTGCTTTGTACTGTTTGTGAAGTGCCGCTGCTTTCAAAAACAATCTCCGGTTCAAAGGTGGTGGTGATTAACTTATGTGTTTTAAAAAAACCGATGGGTAGAAAAGGAATACGTAAAGCAGCGTTTACAGAGGGGATATGTATCTTTAAAGCATCGCAAAAGCTGCGGTAAACAGTATTATTTTCATATTGAAATGCAAATACACGAAGGGCTTTTTCATTAAAATCTCCTTCTCCGTGCTCAAAAAGTTTGTTAACAAAACTGTTGTTCAATGCCTTTGATTACTTTGTTTGTGTAAATTTGATCAGAAACTAGTCACATGAAAGCAAAACTATTATTTCTTCTTATTACTTCGCTCATTCTTTCGGCGTGTAAAAAAGAAAAAGCAGAAACAAAACCCAGTATCAAAATTCTGAAGGTTGACCGGAGGGATGTAATTGCTGGTGGTGTTACAGGTGTTTTGCTGGATATTGATGTGGAGGTACTGGACAAAGAAGGCGATGTGAGAGACAGTGTTTTTATTCTTAAAAGAGATGATACACGTGTTGGATGCACAGGCAATAACAAAACACTTTTCTACAATTTACCTGCCTATCCTGACGAGAAAAAAGAAAAAATTACATTTCGCATAAAGTTTGCCACACTACAGCTTTCTGATTATGTTGAACTGGGTGGATCGGCTTGCCCCCGAAAAGATACTTCTGTATTCAGAATATGGGTGAAAGATAAAGGCGGAAACCGAAGCGATACTGTTACAACCGAACGGATTGCCCTTTAAATTTGAACATGAGCTCAAGGCTTATACCCAAATTCTTTTTTTACCATCATTTTTTTATGGCCTTTTGCACAGTAATGCTATGCATGCAAACATATTGGTTTGTGCAGGCAAACAGTATTAATGTGTTATTGCTTGTGTTTTTATTTACTGCAACTCTTTTTAGTTATAATATTCATTTTTACCTCGCTTCAAAAAAAACGTCTGAATCTGACCAACTCAGTTGGTTTAAAAAATATGAGTCGTTTACTGTGCTTCTCAATGCTATTTCATTACTCACAACCTTGCTGCTGTTTCTTAAACTAAAAACCATCAACATATACATTGTTATAGCCGTTTTATTAAATGCAGCTTATACTGCTCCGCTTCTTTTTAAATCTGCTATAAAACTGCCGCTCATTTTTACATTTGTAAAAAGCTATTTTATTGGTTTTACATGGGCAGTTGCAACAGTAATACTTCCACTGGCATTTTTACAAATACAACCGGGCATTACTGAGCTTTGTATTTTTATACATCGCTTTTTACTGGTATCGCTTGCCACACTCATTTTCGATTACCGGGATAAACAGCGTGACAAAATGATGGGCGTTTATACACCTGCCAATACAATGACAGAGGTGCATTATCATTTTTTTTTCCTTTTTCATGTGCTTGTATTTTCTGCATCCACTTTATGGCTGGTATTGATGTTGCCTTTATCATTTCAATGGCTTCAGTTAATTCCCTGTGTTTATATGTGGTGGTTGTATTTACAGTCCAAGAAAAGGAAGGATGATTTATTTTACCTTTCCTATGTAGATGGTTCACTCTTTCTTTCAGCCATCTTGAGTATTTTCCTGCTGATTTAATTACATTTGCTGAAACGCAGTTTTATGGCCAAAGCAAAAACCACAAAAAAGAAATCTATACTTACAAACGACTCTCTCAACTTTCTCAAAAATTATCATAATACACATTCACCCGTTGGTTTTGAAACCAGCGGACAAAAAGTGTGGCTTGAATATATCAAACCATATATTGAATCGTCTTATGTTGACCCCTATGGCACTGCAGTAGGTGTTATTAATCCTGATGCTCCATTTAAAGTGGTCATTGAAGCGCATGCAGATGAAATAAGCTGGTTTGTAAATTATATTACACCGGAAGGTTTAATTTACTTAAAACGAAATGGCGGTGTAGATCATCAAATTGCTCCTGCCAAGCGTGTACTCATACATGGAAAAAAAGGAATTGTAAAAGCAGTGTTTGGATGGCCGGCCATTCATACACGTCTTAGCAATCCTGAAGCTAAAGAACCGTCACCGAAAGTTGAGAATCTGTGGTTGGATTGTGGCGCACGTTCTAAAAAAGAAGTGGATGAACTGGGAATCAAAATCGGTTGCGTAGTTACGTACGAAGAAGGCTTTGATGAATTGGCAAATGATTACTATATAGCACGTGCATTTGATAACCGTATTGGTGGTTTTATGATTGCTGAAGTGGCACGGCTTTTAAAAGAGAATAAGAAGAAATTACCTTATGCGCTTTATGTGGTAAACGCTGTTCAGGAAGAAATTGGATTACGTGGTGCTGAAATGATTGCACGCCGTATTAAACCTGATATTGCTATTGTAACAGATGTAACGCACGATACCACCACACCCATGATCAGCAAGATTATTGAAGGTGATATTGCATGCGGCAAAGGACCATCACTTGCAACAGCACCTGCTGTTCATAATAAATTACTGGACTTAGTAACAGATGTTGCCGAGAAGAAAAAAATTGCTGTGCAATGGCGTTCATTGAGCAGAAGTACAGGAACAGATACGGATTCTTTTGCTTATGCCAATGACGGATGCCCCAGTGTACTCATCAGTATTCCATTGCGTTATATGCATACTACAGTTGAAATGCTCCACAAGAGTGATATTGAAAATACCATTCTATTGATTTATGAAACCTTACTGACGCTTTCACCTAAAACCAACCTCCGTTATTTATGATGCAGCTATTGTACATAGACCCGGGAAGTGGAAGTTATTTATTGCAGGTAATTATTGCAGCAGTGCTGGGCGTTTTGTTTTATTTTAAAAACGCATGGGCATGGGTCAAAAGTTTTTTTGTAAAAC
>JBKCJY010000224.1:0-2244 GCA_046301455.1 Chitinophagaceae bacterium
CCATTGTTTGAAATGTGAGAATTGGCAGCACTGGGCCAAAAATTTCTTCCTGCATTACTGGTGATGACATTGAAACATTCTCAAGTAATGTAGGTTCAATAAACAATTGTTCCCTGTTGGTTCTGCCTCCATGTAATACAGTCCCATCGGTTAAATAAGATGCAATACGGTCAAACTGTTTTTCATTGATGATTTTTCCAAAGTTGTAATCAGATTCAGGAGAAGCAGAATAAAATTGAAGAATACATTTCTTCAACGCATCAACCAATTGCTGCTTTTTGCTTTCATGCACCAACACATAATCTGGTGCTACACACATTTGTCCTGCATTGGAAAATTTGGTAACGGCAATACGTCGTGCAGCCACTTTTATATTGGCATCACTCTCCACTACACATGGGCTCTTACCACCCAGTTCCAGCGTAACAGGTACTAACCGTTCTGCCGCCATTTTGTAAATGGCTTTACCTGTAGGGATGCTGCCCGTAAAAAACACATGGTCAAATGTAAAGTTGTTCATTATGGCGGGCACCACTTCATGACCCAGCCCTTCTGCGACTAAAACATATTCAGGCGGATAGATTTCTTCTATTATTTTTTTTATCACCGTTGCTGTTGCAAATGAATACTCGCTTGCCTTCAACACTGTACAATTGCCCGCAGCAATTGCACCCAGTAATGGATTAATGAGCAACTGAAACGGATAATTAAACGGACCAATGATGAATACAACTCCCAAAGGCTCACTATATACCTTGCTGGATGATGGCAAGTTGAGCAAATTGGTACTCATCTCCTCTGGCAGCATCCATTGCTTCAATTCTTTTTCCATGGCACTGATTTCTGCAATCACCATTCCTGTTTCAGTAACCCAGCTTTCTTCTTTACTCTTTTTTAAATCAGCATACAATGCGTCGTGCAATTCAATTTCATATTTATAGATAGCCGCTTTTAATTTTTTTAACTGCGCAATACGGAATTCGTATGATTTAGTAGCGCCTGTTTTATAGTAAATACGCATTTGTTCCAACTTCTGAATGAATTCATTTGTTTGCATGGAGCTTCGTTAATAGTGATAATTTGTTTAATGGCATAAATGTACGACGGTTTGAAGGCACATTTCGCATTATCATTTCCTGTATTATATATCGTTTTAAAGTAGGCTTAACGCATTACATAAATCCATACAGAATTTGTAATTTCAATTGTAATTCATTTTTATGAGTACAAGCAAACGCAAAACTTGGCTTCAAAAATTATATAATGGCAGAAAGCCTGAGGTTAAAGTGCTGCAAAAATCTTTTGCTGATATAGAAGCAGGTGAAAAAATGCTGATCCCTACCCCTCAACTTGTAGATGCATATATACGCAGCATTCCCAAAGGCAAAGAAACCACTATGGCACAAATGAGGAAAGATCTGGCTGCCGAATATCATGCTGATAAAACCTGTCCGCTCGCCAGTGGAATTTTCCTTCGCATTGTTGCTGAAGCTGCACATGAAGAAATGCTACATGGCAAGCGTACCAGCAAAATCACACCTTACTGGCGCATCATGAACGAAAAAACAACTACCGCCAAAAAATTAACGGTGGGTATGGAATTTTTGAAAGAACAACGGAAGAAAGAAAAATTAGGTGTAGCCAAAACAAAATAGTTGCACTTTTGATGCATGGATACCATTCTCCCAAAAAACGATGACTACTTTATGCGGCAGGCTTTGAAAGAAGCACAGATTGCATTTGATGAAGGCGAGGTACCGGTGGGCGCAGTAGTAGTAGTGAATAACAAAATCATTGCACGTGGTCATAACGAAGTTGAAAAGCTAAACGATCCTACTGCCCATGCTGAAATGATTGCACTCACTTCTGCTTTTAATTTCATTGGCGCCAAATATTTACCCGAAGCTACTTTGTTTGTAACCGTTGAACCCTGCCTCATGTGTGCTGGCGCCATGTACTGGAGTAAGATAGGTCGTATTGTGTGGGGCACTGATGATGAGAAGAACGGGCATCAAAGAATTACACAAGCTGCTTCGCCCTTTCATCAAAAGGCAGAAATTACAAAAGGTGTTCTCAAAAATGAATGCGCCCAACTGATGAAAGATTTTTTTAAGGAGAGGCGGTAGTGTTTTGTGTTGCATCTTTAACAAACCCTTCATTAAAACAACACTACCAAAAAAGCCAATGGCACATCTTATGATTGTGTAAAAGCATAAACACATTGTAAGATGAAAAGAATCTTAA
>JBKCJY010000225.1:0-1385 GCA_046301455.1 Chitinophagaceae bacterium
TTAGGAAATATCTACAAAGTATTCAACAATTCAATACCCGGTATGAGTGGTTATATTAAAGCGAACTTACATTTAAAAGGAAGGCAGAGCGATGCTTTAAACCGACGCTATACCCAATTATACAATCAAGGTACACTTACCGTAAAAGACTTTATAGCCAGGCCTGAAGGAATGGCTAAGCCTTTACAAATTAAGAAAGGGGTTTTTCGTTTTGATCAGGACAAAATGTGGTTTGAGCAGTTCATTATTCAATATGGCAGGAGTAAAATGTATATGAACGGGTACATGCAAAATGTTCCGGGTTATCTTTTTTTGGATGATGCTGTTTTAGCAGGAGCCTTTAACCTGTATACTGATTTTGTTGACTTTAATGAATGGATGCCAGCTGACCAACCTGTTGTTAATACATCATCAGTTGGAACAACTTCATCTACGGGGCCTTTAATGATTCCTTCTAATCTTAACCTCAAGGTTACTGCTGTAGTAAATCATATTCTGTTCAATGGAGTAAATATTAGAAACAACAAAGGTTCTTTGCTGTTGCACAATGGCAAGCTTTCGTTACAGGAAGTGGAGTGCCAACTAGCCGGAAGCCAATTGCAATTAAATGCAAATTACAGCAACAAGGGTTTGAAACGGGCATTATTTGATGTTTCGTTTACGGTTAAGAATGCTTTTATAGAAAAACTTTATGATTCAGTAGGGTTATTTAGAGAAATGATGACCTCTGCAGCCAAAGCCCGGGGCATGATCTCAATTGACTACCAACTTAAAGGAGCACTTAACAGTATGATGCAGCCTATTTACCCTTCGCTTGAGGGTAGCGGGGTATTAAGTGTACATAATGCAAAATTTAAAGGCTTTCGTTTATTGAACGCTGTAAGCAAGGCAACAGGCAAAGACAGTCTTGCCAATTCATCAGTAAGCAAGGTTGAATTGAGAACCAGTATTCAAAAAAATGTCATTTCACTCGAACGTGTTAAAATGAAAATGGCGGGCTTTCGATTACGATTAGCGGGCCAAACAAGCTTTGATGGTCATGTTAAGTTTAAAATGCGGTTAGGTTTGCCTCCGCTTGGTATCATTGGCATACCGATAAGCATTACCGGTACACAAAATGCACCAAAGGTTAAAGTAGGAAAGACGGATGAAGAGCGGCTTGGTGAAAACGAGGATTCTGAGAATGATCAGTAGTTGATATTTTTAAAGCAGCAGTATTTTTAATATAAAAAACTATCTAAGTTGGAAGGTTATTTTAATTTTTTGTATTTAATTCGGGTCTCCAATGAATAGGTTTAGATAAAAAACGAAATATTTAATTCTGGTTATTAACTATTTCCAGAATACCATATAGCAGTGTTATGTACGTTGTGTTGTTTTAACTT
>JBKCJY010000226.1:0-764 GCA_046301455.1 Chitinophagaceae bacterium
AAGCTCAATACATCTGTACGACGATTGGCAAAGCGCTGGTCATCTGTCATATAAGCTGTAGTGCGACTGAAATGCACATCTTCTGTATAAGGAACAGGTTTCATCGGGTCGCTCACATATTCAGAAAAACTTTTTGCTTCAGCAGGTTTGCTCCAGCTCAGCTTGCCATTATTCTGTAAATACATTGGTGTCATTTGTACATTGGCAGCAGGCCATTGATTAAAATTGCGCCATTTATTTTCACCGGTAAAGAAAATGGTGGCTTCAGCTAAATCATCAATATTTGCTTTTCCTTCCAGGTGATGCATGAAGAATGGAATCTCAATTTCATTTTGATAATAAGCGGAGGTATTGCTGCCAAATTTTACATTACCCATACTGCTTCCATCGCCACGGCTCCATTGACCATGATACCAGGGCCCCATCACAATGCGATTGTTATTCTTTGCTTTCTTTTCAATGGCCTCATACGTACGCCATGCACCATAGCAATCTTCTGCATCAAACAAACCTCCCACAACCAATGTAGCTGTGTGAGTGG
This sequence comes from Chitinophagaceae bacterium, assembly GCA_046301455.1. GTDB lineage: Bacteria > Bacteroidota > Bacteroidia > Chitinophagales > Chitinophagaceae > Lacibacter. Next base: position 542 of record JBKCJY010000226.1, read on the forward strand.
GAATATTATTAACGAAGTTGCGGATGTTGCGTGCTTTCCACCAATCATCATAGTTGGGGTGCTTGTACATTTCGTGCCAGAACTTAATACTATCGCCAATCAAACGAGCTAATTCTTTAGTGCTTCCTGCTTCCAGATAAAACTTATAGGCATCTCTTGTGGGGAATTGAAAACCGGGTGAGCCAACTGAAGTTGGTTTGGGTCTTGGTTTTCCAAATGATGA
>JBKCJY010000227.1:0-6513 GCA_046301455.1 Chitinophagaceae bacterium
AATTGCATTGCAATACCGTATAGGTAACAGTGGTGATTTTATTGATATTCCTGCAGCGTTTGTTGCTGATGCATCAAGCGGGCCAAATCTTGCAACATTAGAAACACAAATTGATTTGATTTTACCTGCTGCATGTAATAACCAGGCGCAACTGCAATTAAGAATCATCACAGGTAATGCAACAGGTTCTGATGAATGGATTGGTATTGACGATATTGATATCAGCAGTTCAAGTGGCGATAATACGCCTCCAACTATTTCAACATTAAATCCTGCCAATGGAGCAATAAATACTGCATTACCCCCTCTTTGTACAATTACTTTTTCAGAAACCGTACAAAAAGGAACAGGCAATATCGTTATCAGACGTTTTAGTGATAATACAGTTGCACAAACAATTGATGTAACAACAGGAGTAGTAACTGTTACCGGCAGCGCTGTAAGTTTTACTCCCACATTAATTGCATCAACACAATACTATGTTGAAATTGATGCAACTGCTTTTAAAGATTTGGCCAACAATAATTTTGCAGGTATCACAGGTAACAGTGTATGGAGTTTTACAACAGGTACAGGTGCAATCATCAACTATAAATTTGATTTTAACTCCTGTACCATTGGCGGTGCGCCGGGTAACAGTTTTTCACAATTCAGTGTAACAGGTGATTCCATATGGAAATGCACTTCCTTTGGTTTTGGCGGAACAAACGGAACACAAATTACCGGCTTCTCCGTTTCGCAGGGAGCTTTGTTAAATGAAGACTGGTTGATTAGCCCTTCATTAAATTTAACTGGCTTTGATGTCCCTCTACTTCAATTCAGAAGCAGAACAAGGTTTGCTGGTTTATCACTTAAATTATTTGTTTCAACCAACTACAGTGGAAGCGGAAATCCAAGTGCAGCTACATGGACTGAAATCAACGGCCGCTTCCCTGAATTGAATAGTGATGTATGGACTTTGAGTGACAGCATCAATCTCAATAATTTTAAAAGTGCATCAACTTATATTGCATGGGTTTATTATTCTACTCCAAGTGCAGGTGCTGCAAGATGGACATTGGATAATGTTGAAATTTATACCAACAGTTTTGCGCCGCAAGCATCACTTACCATCAGTAATGGATTACCACGACTGATCAATTTTGGTGTGGTGCCAAACGGCAATACATCAGCCCCCAAACAATTTTCTTTTTGGGCAAATGAAGTGAGCGGCAACTTAACAGTAACTGTTCCGGCAGGTTTTGAAATTTCAAAAGACAATACCACTTACACTTCATCTGTAGTCTATACCAATGGAGAATTGAATAATATGCAATCGCCTTCCGTTCGTTTTAAACCCAATGCAGTTGATGCGGGTTTTGGTGGCACATTATCTTTTGCAGCTACAAATTTGAATCGTGCAAGAGTTGATGTAAACGGGTCATCATTGAGTAAATCAAAATCATTGGATGTTGTAAACTGGAACATCACCTGGTTTGGCGGCACTTCCAACCCTCCTGCCAATGAACAACAGCAAATGCTTAATGCCATTAAAGTGATGGATAGTTTGGATGCGGATATTTATATTTTGCAGGAAATTGTAGATACTTCCCGTTTGGGGACTGTAACAAGGGCTTTGCAAAATGGGCCGTACAGTTATATCGTTTCTTTATTTGGAAGCGGTGCGCCTGATAATACAAGTGGCAACTGGGCTGGTACACAAAAGATGGCTTATATCTACCGCAGTAATATGTTCAACAATGTTACTTCACGTGCATACACATCCACTAGCACTAACCCCAATAATAATTTCAACTGGAGCAGCGGACGTTTTCCTTTTTTGATGGAAGCCGATGTTTCTGTTGATGGTGTTACCAAGCGCATCAGCTTTTTTAATATTCATGCAAAAGCTGATTTGGGTGTGGCAACAGATTATCAACGCCGCAAAGGTGGTGCTGATTTAATGGCCGATTCATTAAATGCCTTTTATCCGACGCAACATTTTTTAATTGCAGGCGATTATAACGATGACTTGGATTTTACCATTTCAACATCTGCAGGAACATCTGTAACTCCTTACACAGCATTTACTACAAACGGAGCTGCATATTCACCCAACTCTTTATGGATTTCATTAAGAGGAGATAATTCTTATCTGGGCCAGAGTGATGTGATTGATCATGCTATTACAAGTAATGAAATGAACCAGGACTATCATGCATTCTCGTCCATGCTTATTACTGAAGCAGTGAATTGGGTGAATTCTTATCGTGATAGTTTAACCGACCATATTCCCTTGCTCACCCGTTTTAATCTGCGCCAAAGCAATACCAATGTGATTACTTCAGTTCGCAACATTATCCGTGATGCCAACTTTGTAAAAGTGCTGAGCAATCCATCTCCGCAACCTGTATTGCAGTTTGGGAAAAATATCACTGGCGATGTACAGTTGCGTTTGATGAACAGTATGGGCCAAATCGTTTGGGAAAAACGATTGAGCAATATTGCTGCGGGGCAAATGCAAATAGTGGATATGAAAGGAATAGCGAAGGGAGTTTATACGGTTGTGATTACAAGTAAGGAAGGAGTAGTTACTAAGAAGTTGACGAATTAAACCACCCCCCCATCCGATTTCTACCTAAGTGAGAAGCCATACACCCGCAGCCTTAACTTATTCAACCTGTCTTTTGAAAATGAGGCAGGTTGTTTTTTTGCCCAATTGGAACTGGAACCATGAAACGAGCGTGGCAAAAACGACCCCTCGTCTGCAATGGTGCTGGTAACACAAATACTTGCCTTTCAATGCCATTTATGGCATTTTGTATTCATTCTTGTGTATTCTTTCAATTTGTAGCAATACCATTCTTTGGCCCAATAAAATACTTCCTCAAACCTTTGGCTGGCAAGGCATTCACCCTTATCTTTGCCGCCCCAAATCTGTATTGGTCAGATTATCCAGCGTAACAGTTGGATTCCAATGGGCAAACCCAATTATTAATTAAAAATCACAAAAAGTAATGAACAGTTACGAAATGATGGTGATTTTCACCCCTGTGCTCAGCGATGACGAGTTCAAAGCAGCACAAAAACGCTACACTGATTTAGTGGAAAAGCATGGTGGTGAAATTATTCACAGCAACCCCTGGGGTTTAAAATCTCTGGCCTACCCCATCCAGAAAAAAACTACCGGTATTTACTGGGTAGTAGAGTACAAAGCCGCTTCTGATTTCAACGCAAAATTAAACGTACAGTTACACCGTGATGAGCAGGTGCTCCGTCACATGTACACTGCACTGGATAAATATGCTGTTGAATACAACTTTAAGAAGCGTAACGGCGGATTTGCTAACACTCAAAAAGCGGAGGCATAACATGGCAAAGAACGAAATCAAATACTTAACGGCCATAAAGACCGATAAGCCAAAGAAAAAGTACTGTCGTTTTAAGCGTTACGGTATTAAGTACGTTGATTACAAAGACGTAGAGTTCCTCAAAAAATTTGTAAACGAGCAGGGTAAATTATTGCCACGTCGTTTAAGTGGTAACTCACTCAAGTATCAGCGTAAAGTAACTGATGCAGTAAAGAAAGCACGCCAAATGGCACTGTTACCATATGTAACAGATTTATTGAAATAGAATTATTTAGTAAACCTTTCCCTAACTCCCGAAGTTTCATTTGGGAAGACAGTTTGAAAAGACTGGGTTACGGAAACTAAAAACAAATACGATGGAAGTAATTTTAATCCAGGATGTAAATACACTGGGCAGTAAAAACGAGGTAGTAAAAGTAAAGAACGGATATGCCCGTAACTTTTTAATTCCTCAAAAATTTGCAGTAGAAGCTTCTCCTTCTAACTTAAAACAACTCAATGAGCGTTTGAAAGTGCAGAAGAAGAAAGAAGATGCAATGCTGGCTGAAATCAAATCAGTAATTGCAAAACTTACTGAAGCTCCTGTGAAGATGACTGCGAAAACAGGTACAAGCGGAAAAATTTTCGGAAGCATTACAACAGTAATGGTATCCCGTGCTATCAATGAGCAAAAAGGTTATCAAATTGACCGCCGCAAAATTCACCTGCCAGAAGACATGAAAGAAATCGGCACACACAAAGCCAAAGTTGATTTTGGTAATGGTAACGAAGCTGAGTTTGAAATTGAAGTGGTGGCAGAAGCGTAAGAAATTCCTGTTGGATATTTTAATAATAAATCCTCCGCAAATGCGGGGGATTTTTGTTTGCATCAATTCATCTGCCTTTTCTGTATTTTCATCTCTCAAAAATAAATCCACCATGAATGTTTCAAAAATTATCGCCGGTGTAATGAAATGGGGAATATGGGGTTCTAAGTTTGATACACCTACTTATGAACACATCATTAAAGAAAGCATCAACATGGGCGTTACTTCATTTGACCATGCTGATATTTATGGAGATTATACCACAGAAGAAGAGTTTGGCAATGTGCTGCGCAAAGAACCATCGCTGCGGCAACAAATGCAGATTATTACCAAATGCGGAATACGAAGACCCTGTTCAACTCGTACGCAGTTTAAAATAAAATCTTACGACACTTCTTTTAATCACATCATAGAAAGTGTAGAAACCTCACTTGAAAATCTTGGAACAGATTATATTGATGCACTGCTAATTCATCGTCCTGATTTTATGATGAATGCAGATGAAATTGCTGAAGCCTTTGCTCAATTAAAACAACAAGGCAAAGTGCTGCACTTTGGCGTATCTAACTTTACACCATCACAAGTGAGTTTACTCAACAGCCGTTTCAAAGTAGAGATCAATCAAATACAAGCATCAGTTCTTTATCTAAATCCATTTACTGATGGCACATTGGATCAATCCCAGGAACTGGGTATAAAGCCCATGGCATGGAGCCCACTTGGTGGAGGAAATATTTTTGCAGTAACAGATGATGATCGCATCTTAAGAATAAAAGCTGTTGCTGAAATGCTGGCAATAAAATACAATTCTTCACCTGATGTACTATTGCTGAGCTGGTTGCTACAGCACCCATCAGGCATTGTTCCAGTTTTGGGTACTTCAAAAGTGGAACGCATCGCTGCTGCTCTTCAGGCTGTACAAATTAAAATGGAACGGGAAGAATGGTATATGCTTTGGCGTGCAAGTACAGGCAAGGAGGTAGCATAAATCCATGTAGCCGGCATAAGCGTTTTTCTTTTTTAAAATAAGTCTTGCAAAAACATATCAGGCTTCTTAATTTAGAAACTAAAATCAATCGTTATGTTTCTCAGATTATTTGTTTGCATGCTCATTTGTGCCCTTGCGCTTAGCTCTTGTAAATTAAAACGTCCTTCGCTTGCAAAAGAGTTCCCAGGCAAGGTATCTCCAACTATTGCCTGCCCCGGTCAAAACATTACCATTGAATGGGATGCCGGTTTTATTAATGCTGATTGCGGGGGTAACGGTGCTGCCTGTAAACGTGACCCGCTCACCGTTGAAGTTACAGGTACAGGTGGTATTTCATTTAAAGAATCACCAGCACCACTTAGCGGCAATCATAACAGTGTGATTTCTGGGTCTGAAGATGCTACCATTTCTTTACATGCTTTTGATACCGATCAGGATTTGAGAACGGCCACTGTAAAAATAAATGTACTATCACCGGGCGAAGTACTAAACTACGATGCTGTGTGTGAAGGTATGTGCGAAGGCGATAAACCCGCCTGGAAAGAAATGCAAACAGATTTTAAAGGAGAAACACTTTCTGACCTCATTGCACTGAAACAAATAAAAAACATTAATGCGTTTGATATTGAGTTGAATATATATTATCAAAACGGGGAAACAGCAACTGTGAACTTAAAAGCAGGCGCATCAAGTTCCATGTTCACCAGCCGTGTTGCAAGAGTAGAAGCAAAGAATAAAGCTGAAGTGAATGCTTGCAGTAAAGGTGCTGCTGCTCCTGCTGCTATTAAGTTGCAGGCGGGTTATGGATGTTTATAATGGCTAATACCGAAACAGGAATTGTTTCTTTAAAACTGTAATCTCAAATTGCTTAGCCATAATTAATTCACCATCCAACTGTGCTGGCAATTCTTTATCACATACAATCGAAAATCGTTCTCCAGTAATATGTTTGACAAAGGGCAATTCCAAATGATTGCCTTTTTCAATTCTAGGTAAATAAAAGAAACGCTTCAAAATGGACAAAGGTTTAGCTGTAACCAAGTCAATCAACCCATCATTCACTGATGCCTTGGGTGATACGTGAAATCCTCCACCTGTACGGGATGAATTGTTGACCATTGCCAGCAATAACTTTTCATTAATGTGAACGTTATTTCCATGAATATCAAAAGATGATTCTTTAAACGAAAGAATATTCTTTAACACAACGAGATAATAACCAAGATGGCCACCAATGATACGAATTGCTTTCATTTGCTTCAACACTTCTCCATCAAAGCCAATACCCACTCCATTTACAAATAAGAACTCATTGCATTGTGCTGCATCAACAGGCTGCGGTTCGGTAGACAATACGATTTCCATTTGC
>JBKCJY010000228.1:0-2321 GCA_046301455.1 Chitinophagaceae bacterium
ATATCAAATGGCTCGGTGAAGATTTACAAAAAGGAACAAAGCCTAAAGGTAGCGGCATTGCTGAACTGCCTTTTATGAACCGTCCAGCTGATTCTGAAAAAGGAAAAATCGTTTATATACAAAAATGCCAAAGCTGTCATGGTGCAGATGGTAGTGGAATGAAGAACCTGGATGTAACCGTATACCAGTATCCTCCATTATGGGGGCCACATAGCTATAACACAGGAGCAGGTTTGTTTCGCTTGTCACGTTTTGCAGGTTATGTAAAAAATAATATGCCGCAAGGTGCAGATTATCATACACCTCAATTGAGTAATGAAGAAGCATGGGATGTGGCTGCCTTTGTAAATTCACAACCACGCCCGTCAAAAGATTTGAGTAAAGATTGGCCTGATATTTCTAAGAAGCCGGTAGATCATCCCTTTGGTCCTTATGCAGATCCTTTCAATGAACAACAACACAAGTACGGACCTTACGGACCTATTAAGGATTATAAAGAAGCACAACAAAAAAAGAAAGCAGCCTTAAAATAATATTAATACGATTGCATGTCACATAACATCATCCATACTTCTTATTGCAGTTGTAACAGTTGCAATGAAGAGGAACAAGTATCTCCTGTTGTACAAAATTCAAGAAGAGATTTTTTTAAAAATGCTTCCATGCTCACAGCAGGTGCATTGATGCCCCCATCATTGGCCAATGCAGTGAGCGGTGATGCGTATCATGAAAATGAAATCTTCAAAAACAAAGCAGTGACTGATGGTAAGGCCAAAGTGTTTACACTTCTGCATACATCAGATATTCATGCACAACTGTACACCCATGATGAATTCTTTTTTGAGAATGGAAAAGCAGTGTACAAAAAGCGTGGCGGTTTTGCAGTGCTCAAAACAATGCTTAAAACCTTAAAGGCACAAAACCCAAACAATACATTAATCATTGATGGTGGTGATTGTTTTCAGGGTGGAGGAGTTGCTGCATTAACTGAAGGAAAAGGAATTGTTCCGCTTGTAAATAATATTGGTTATGATTTGATACTTCCTGGTAACTGGGAAGTGGTTTATGGCAAACAGGCTATGTGGAAAGATTTGGGCGGTTACAATAGTGCAAAGATTTGTGCCAACATGTTTCATGACACAAATGATGAGTTTAAAAATGAACTCATCTTTCCGCCTTACTGGACAAAGATGGTGGCTGGTGTAAAAATCGGTTTTATTGGTTATAATGATCCGTTAACGCCTAAACGTCAATCGCCTGCATACAGTTATGGCATCACTTTTACAAAACCTGAGATTAACGTTACGAAGTATGTAAAAATCCTGCGGGAGTATGAACAATGTGCAATGGTGTTTCTTGTAACACATATGGGATTGGCGCAACAAGTTGATCTTTCAAACAAACCTGAGCTGAAAGGAGTGGATTATATTCTTGGAGCGGATACACATGAACGTGTACGCAAACCCATACAAGGCAAATATGCTAAGGTAACCGAGCCGGGAGCATTTGGTTCTTTTGTAGCACGTTTGGATGTAGTGGTGGAGAATGGAAAAATAAAAGATGAGAATTACCAACTGCTGGATGTCGACCCGGTGAAATATAAAACGGATGCTGAAATGGCCGCATTGGTTGAAAAAGTAAGAGCACCTTATAAGAAGGAACTGAATCAAGTAATCGGCAAAACCAAAACACCATTGGTAAGATATTATGTGATTGAAAATCCAATGGATAACTTAATTACTGATGCATTGATGTGGAAGTACAAAGATGCAAAAGTGGATATAGTGGTGAGCAATGGCTTCAGGTTTTGTCCGCCATTAATTCCTGATAAAGTAAAAGGTTATGCAGAGATCACCAATGATTATTTGTGGAGTATGCTTCCTGTTGAAAGCGAAGTAAAAATGGGTGAAGTAACAGGAAAGCAATTATGGGACTGGATGGAGAAAGAATTACATAATGTATTTGCAAAGGATCCTGCGAAACGTTTTGGTGGATGGGTAGTTCGTTTCCAGGGAATGCAGATTAACTTCACGATGAATAATGACTTGGGCAAACGCATCAACTGGATCAAAGTAAAAGATAAGGAAGTGAAGCCCGATGATGTGTTTACCATGCTGGCTTGTGAACGGGAAGGTGATCCGGATGATACATTGTGCCGCATGGAAAAAGTAAAGAGCCCAAGAAAACCGGGGCACACCCTTCATACAATTATGAGAGAGTACCTTGCAGCACATCCTATGGTTGAACCAAAGATGGATGGAAGGGCAACTGCCACAGATGCTCCTTCAACATTGTTATCACAACTGGAAGGATACGATTAT
>JBKCJY010000229.1:0-9378 GCA_046301455.1 Chitinophagaceae bacterium
TACGATATCACGGCGCAATTGGGTGGCTATTTCTTTTAATTCGGGCATATTTTTTAAAATTGCCGCAAATCTATAGGAAAAAAATGGCGGCCTCAGGAAACTTTTTCAACAAAAGCGGAATCTAAAGATTGAAATTGTGCGTAAATGATTGCACCTAAAAGCCATACTTGTATTTTGTTTTTTACTTTATATGTTTAGCTTTGTCACAAATCGCTTTAAACCTGTAACTGCATGGATCACCTTTTAATTGGTTCAGTCATAGCATTTCTCATCACATTCTCCGCAATCCCGATTATCATCAGGGTTGCTGAAATGAAGCATTTGTTTGATGTGCCGGATGATGATCGTAAGTTGCACAGCTCACCCATCCCATCTTTGGGAGGCATTGGTATTTTTGCAGGTTTTATTTTAGCCTTATTAATTGCGGTTCCCAACGGAGGACTGGATCTCCAGTTTATTGTTGCCGCTTTTATGGTGATATTCTTTCTGGGTATTAAAGATGATATTGTTGTTCTCACCCCGCTCAAAAAATTCCTGGGACAGTTGGTAGCGGCTGCTATTTTAGTGTTTAAAGGGGGTGTTATTATCACAAGCATGTACGGCTTTTTAGGTATTCATGAGTTACCTTATGCCTTTAGTGTAGCACTCACTTTCTTTACCATTATCGTAATTACCAATTCTTTTAATTTAATTGATGGGGTTGATGGCTTGGCCGGTTCATTGGGCATGTTGGCCACCTGTGCATTTGGTGTTTATTTTTTTATGGCTCAGCAACCTTTATATGCTGTAATGGCATTTAGCATGTCCGGGGCTCTTTCTGCTTTTTTGATTTTTAATGTATCTCCTGCAAAAATTTTTATGGGTGATACGGGCTCACTCTTGCTGGGTACTGTTAACTCTATATTGGTAATAAAATTTATTCAGATTGCATCAACTGCTGAGTTTGGATTCTATCTTCCTTCTGCTCCGGCAATTGGTTTTGCAGTTTTGTTTGTTCCGTTGTTTGATACGCTCCGCATTTTTGCATACCGCATCCTGTCACGCCGTTCCCCTTTCAGTCCCGACAGAAATCATGTGCATCATCTTTTACTTGAAAAAGGATGCAGCCATAACATGGTGGCATTTCTTGCAGTATCATTCAACTTATTAATTATTGCGGCCACATTTATGGGTCGCAATTTGGGTAATACCATTTTACTCCTTGGCTTGGTAAGTATTGGCTTTTCAACCATCAGCGTGCTTATTTATACCAACAGAGCAAAAAGACGTCGTTTCTTTCAAACCTTTCGGGGAGAAAAAGACCTTGAAATTGAAACCAAGGTTATTACTTTAAAAGCTACAGGCACAACCGGGATGGAAGCGGAGGAAATTGCCAAATAATCTGTAATTCTTTTTGATGAAACTAAAAGCTCCATTGGAGTGAAACGGGTATTTCAGTAGGTTTGCAGTCCTAAAACAAAAGATTATGTCAGATACAGCCGAACAGTTATCATTGATTTTTGATGATGCTGAAGATCACATGAAAAAAGCAATTCAGCATCTTGAAGCTGAACTTGTAAAAATAAGAGCAGGCCGTGCCAATCCTAATATGCTGGATGGATTAGTGGTTGATTATTATGGCTCACCTACACCCATCAGTCAGGTTGGTAATATTAGTGTGAGTGATGCAAGAACCCTCACCATACAGCCTTGGGAAAAAAATATGCTGCAGCCAATTGAGCGTGCTATCATCAATGCAAATATTGGAGTAACGCCTCAAAACGATGGTAACATCATCCGTTTGTTTTTACCTCCACTTACTGAAGAGCGTAGAAAAGAGCTTGTTAAACGTGTAAATGCTGAAGGTGAGCATACAAAAGTAGCAGTACGTAACATCAGGCGTGATGCGATTGAGCATGTCAAGAAATTACAGAAAGATGGTTTGAGTGAAGATGCAGCAAAAGACTCAGAAAAAGACATTCAGGATTTAACCAACAGGTTTATATCTCAAATTGATAAACATCTTGAATTAAAGGATAAAGAAATTATGAGTGTTTAAATAATTTTAAAAATATGAAGGGGTGCATTTTGCATCCCTTCATTATTTATTAGCAATATATACTCCCGAAAGTATAATAAGCAAGCCTACTATTTGCAGGGCAGTAACCGTTTCTTCCGCAAGCACACCAAAGAACACCGCTACGAAAGGTATGCCATAAGTAACCATAGAAGCAAATAATGCACCCGCCCGCTTCATCAACACATAAAACAATACAGAGGCAATTGCAGTTCCAAAAACGCCAAGCAATGCACTGGCACCAACAGCTTTTATAACTGCTGTATTGCTAAAGGGGTGAGAAAAAAAACCATTCATTCCCAAAACAATTAAGGACGGAATGATTAATGCTACAAATGCGATGGCTGCAATTTGTAAAGAAGGAATATGCTGTAAATGTTTACTGAGGATATTAACATTCACACCATAACAAAGTGTGGCAATAAATACCAACAATGCATAAGATAAATGCGTATCCTGTGCTGCTGATTTTTGAGTGAGAAATAATAAGACCATACCTGCAAAACCCACAACAACACCGGCAATTTTTTGCCATTGTGTTTTACTTCTGAAAAACAAAATTCCAATCACAACAACACACAACGGCGTTAAAGAATTGAGCATACCGGCAAGGGCGCTATCAATCTTTGTTTCGGCTACGCAAAAAAGGATGGCAGGTATAAAGCTGCCCAATACACCGGTTAATAAAACATACCCCATACTTTTTTTATCAACCTGCTGAAAACCCTTTAAAGCAAATGGAAGCAGAATGATTCCGGCACTTAGCATACGCATGGCAGCTACTTCATAAGCAGTTAATTCTTTAAGCCCTTCTTTCATTAAAATAAAGGAACTGCCCCAGATAAATGAAAGCAGTATAAACAATCCCCAGTTAACCGGTTTTGAATTCATAAGGCTGCAAAGTTGGGTGAAATTGAGTTATAAGTAGTAGGCCATGTTACAAATATTCAGTTTTAGTGCGGCATCGTTATTGTTTATATTCGTAAACACAAACACTAACAATGGCATCCATTAAACTATCGGCAATAAGCACCCGTGCACAAAAATCTACTGACAAAGAAAAAACAAAAGCAAAAACAGAAAAACTTTTGGTTGAATTGGATGAACTGCAGAACCTGCTTATTGCAGAAGGCAAGCATTCATTACTTGTAATAATACAGGGCATGGATGCCAGTGGTAAAGACGGAGCTTTACGGAATGTATTCGGTTCTTTAAATCCCCTTGGCATTTCAGTTGCAAGCTGGAAAACGCCAACGGCTAAAGAGCTGAGTCATGATTTTTTATGGCGTATTCATAAAGAAGTGCCTGCAAACGGAATGATTAAAGTTTTTAACCGCAGTCATTATGAGGATGTTCTCATTACACGTGTACATAGCTGGTGCGATGATGCAACGGCTGAAAAAAGAATAAAAGCCATTAATGATTTTGAACAATTACTTACTGAACATAACAACACAAAAATTCTTAAATTTTATCTGCATATTTCACAAAAAGAACAACAGGAGCGCTTACAGGAACGTACGCATGATCCACGCAAAATGTGGAAGTACAATGAAAAAGATTTTGAAGAAGCCAAATTATGGAAGCAATACATGAAGTATTATGAAGAAGCGTTTAATAAGTGTAACAAAATTCCGTGGACGATTGTACCAAGTGATCAAAACTGGTACAAAGAATACATCATTGCGCAAAAAGTGTACGACACTTTAAAAGCCTTGAAGATGCAGTACCCGGGATTAAAAAAATAAAATTGGCAAGAAGGTTTTTTTTAAGAAAATTTGTAGCAACAGCTACGTTGTAACCTCATCTGCCTTTTCATCGCAACATTTTTTCTTAATAATTAAAAACCAATCATTATGGGAATGCTAAAAGAATTTAAAGATTTTGCAATGAAGGGCAACCTCGTTGACATTGCGGTTGCATTTGTTATGGGTGGCGCCTTCGGAAAAGTAGTAAGCAGTTTTACTGATGGGATTGTATCACCCCTCATGGGATTAATAGGCGGGGCAGACCTCACAAAAAACATGATTACATTAAAAGAAGCAGTTTTAGATAGTTCAGGAAAAGTAATTACTGAGGGCGTTTTCCTGAAATGGGGCGATTTTGCAACTGCCATCATCAACTTTATTATTGTTGCATTTGTGATGTTTATGATCATCAAAGCAATTACCAAGTTAAAGAATGAAGCTCCGCCACCACCGGCTGAACCTTCATCGACTGACAAGTTATTAATGGAAATCAGAGATAGCCTTAAAAAATAATCACTAATAACAACTATGCTGCAGTGGCAATGCCGCTGCAGCTTTTTTTAATTAAAAAATATTTATGCGGACCTTATTTACAATTTTATTTAGTGTTTCCTTTGTTTTATTTGCAATTTCCCAGGATCAACAGGTTCATCAAATGAAAGGAGAAGTGTTAAGTAAGGAAATAAAAAAAGATGAAAAACAAAAAGAAGGTTGGACAAAAGGAGGTGTTTTCAGCTTAAATCTTTCTCAAGGATCCAGTCGAAACTGGGCAAGTGGTGCTGAGCGTTCTTCTTTTTCACTAAATACTATTACCAATGCATTTGCTTATTATAAAAAGGGACGTGTTATTTGGGATAATACGGCTAATCTACAATATGGGTTAGTTAATGCTACCAGCATTGGAACACGTAAAAATGACGACCGTATTGATTTGCTTAGCAAATATGGCTATCAGCTTAAAAACCCAAAATGGTATTTATCAATTTTGGGTAGCATTCGTACTCAATTTACAGATGGATTTGATTATTCGGTAACACCCAAACAGCAGAATTCTGCTTTTTTTGCACCGGCTTATTTGCTGTTTTCTCCCGGGGTTATGTGCAAACCGAACACATCTTTTGATGTGTTTATTTCTCCGGTTACAACACGCTGGGTAATTGTAAATAATGCAAACAAACAACTTCGTCGTTTATATGCTTTTTCAGATACAACCAAATCCAGTATCAACGAAATTGGAGCTTTTGCAACTGCAAATGTTAAAAAGGATATTGCCAAAAATATTACTTATACCAGTCGTATGGATCTATTCAGCAATTACAGAAACAAACCTCAGAATATTGATATGTTTTGGACCAATGTTATAAGCATGAAAGTGAATAAGTATATCAGTGTAACTTATAACATAGATTTGATTTATGATGACGATGTAATTGATTCCAAGCAATCGGGCCGAAAATTGGGTTTGCAATGGAAATCCCTGCTTGGAGTAGGCTTTACGGCCAATTTTTAAGCTCCTAAAATAAATATTGGTTGGGGATAAGCAGGCGAAAAACCTTGCGCCTCTTCCCCTACATTTGCAAGTCCCAGCTTTTGTTAGGGACATGTTGATTTAATAAAACGATTTATTTTGGAAAAACAATCATACCAGATAAAGCTTCCACAGTTTGAAGGTCCGTTTGACCTGTTGTTGTTTTTTATTGAACGTGATGAACTGGATATTTACAATATTCCCATTACCAAAATCATCAAAGACTTTTTAGAATATATACATGCCAGTGAAGAGTTGAATATTGAATTGAGTAGTGAGTTTATCCTGTTCATTTCAACATTGATGCGTATCAAAGCAAAACTTTTATTGCCCCGCAAAGAAATCGATGCTCAGGGAAATGAAATTGATCCCCGCCAGGAATTGATTGATAAGATTCTTGAATACAAGCGCTTTAAAGAAGCCAGCCTGCAAATGGCAGAGATGGAAGCACAACGTATGTACATGGTAAAACGTGGAAACATCACCAAAGAACTTGCATCAATTGGTGAAGAAGCAGGAGAAGGCACCGAAATACAAACTATCACGCTGTTCAAACTCATGAAAACCTTTGAACGGGTGATGAAGAAAAATGCTGAGCGTCATAACAAACCTGTTCACACAGTTGTACAATACAACTATACTATGGAGGGCAGCCGTGATTATATGCTCAACATGGTGCGTGAAGAAAAAACAATGGCATTTGAAAAATTATTTGATGTGTGTGAAAACCGCATCCATGCTATTTTCTTATTTCTTTCTTTATTGGAACTTTCACAACAGCGCTATATGACACTGATGGTGGGCGAAGGCAAAAATAATTTTATTATTGAGTGGAATGAAAATCGTGAGCCCGATGCGGCGGAGATTATCATTAATCCGGAAATGAATTAATCTTTCACTTCAAGAATACATTACAATAAAAATCCCGAACCACAGCGATTCGGGATTTTTTCATTTATGAATCTTTTCATTACCCTTTCACCGTTACCCGCACACCCATCATCTCTCTTACCACTTCAGCAATACCATTTGCATCAATTCCAATTTCTTCATACAACTGTTTAGGTGTGCCGTGTTCTACTAAACGATCAGGAATACCCATGATTTTTACTTGAGCATTATAATTGTGTTCGGCCATAAACTCCAGTACGGCACTTCCAAAACCACCCTGTATGCAACCATCTTCAATGGTAATTACTTTATCAAATTTGGTAAACACTTCATGCAACAACTCTTCATCCAATGGTTTTGCAAAACGCATATCATAATGCGCAGGGTTCATACCATCATTCTTCAATTCACGGATGGCGCTTGCTGCAAAATTGCCGGGATGACCAAAGGAAAGTATCGCTACTCCTTCGCCATCTTTCAACTTTCTTCCTTTACCAATTTGTATTTCTTTCATCTCTGTTCTCCATTCAGGCATTACACCTTCGCCACGTGGGTAACGAATCGATATGGGAAGTTGATGTGTTTCCAATTGTGCTGTGTACATCATGTTGCGCAACTCTGCTTCATTCATAGGAGCTGCAACAATCATATTGGGCACACAACGCATATATGCAATATCATAACAGCCATGATGTGTGGGTCCATCTTCACCTACCAAACCGGCACGATCCAAACAAAAGATGACCGGCAATTTTTGAATTGCTACATCATGCACCACCATATCATAAGCACGCTGCATAAAAGATGAATAAATATTGCAGAATACTTTCATGCCCTGAGTAGCCATGCCTGCACTAAGCGTTACTGCATGTTGTTCACAAATGCCAACATCAAATGCACGGTGCGGCATTTTATCCATCATAAATTTTAAGGAAGAACCGCTTGGCATAGCCGGCGTAACTCCAATGATTTTTTCATTCTTCTCTGCTAATTCAATAATCGTATGTCCAAATACGTCTTGATATTTTGGTGGCTGCGGTGTATCAAATTTTTTCTTTTGTATTTCGCCGGTTACTTTATCAAACAGTCCGGGTGCATGCCATTTGGTTTGATCTTTTTCCGCCAGCTCATAGCCTTTACCTTTTACAGTAACAATGTGCAATAGTTTGGGGCCCGGAATATTTTTTAAATCTTTTAATGTGTCTACCAGCTTAGTAATGTTGTGTCCGTCAATGGGTCCGAAATAACGAAGCTTCAATGCTTCAAATAAATTACTGTTCTTGTTTACAAAACCTTTGATGCTGTGCTCCAGCTTGCTGGCCATTTCTCTTGTGAAATTTTTGCCAACAGGTAATTTGCCCAGTGCATTCCATACATCATCTTTAATACGGTTGTAAGTGGGAGATGTAGTAATATCAGTTAAATATTCTTTAAGAGCACCTACGTTGGGATCAATGCTCATGCAATTATCATTGAGGATGATGAGTACATCACTATCCGCAACGCCTGTATGGTTCATGGCTTCAAAAGCGAGTCCGGCTGTCATAGCACCATCGCCAATTACAGCAACAGCTTTTCTGTTTTCACCTTTCAATTTAGCAGCCATCGCCATACCCAATGCTGCGGAGATAGAAGTAGAAGAATGACCTACCCCAAAAGTATCATATTCACTTTCGCTGCGTTTTGGGAAACCACTCAACCCTTTGTATTTGCGGTTGGTATGGAAATTATCTTTTCGTCCGGTAAGGATTTTATGTCCATAAGCCTGGTGGCCCACATCCCACACTAACTGGTCATAAGGCGTATTGTAGATATAATGTAAAGCCGTAGTTAATTCCACCACGCCCAGGCTGGCACCAAAGTGGCCGCCGTGCACACTCACAATATCAATAATGTATTGGCGGAGTTCATCACAGAACCGGGGAAGCTGATCCATGGAGAGCTGTTTCAGATCATCAGGGTTATTGATTTTACTGAGCAGCGGGCCTGGTTTTATTTCCATAATTGGTTGAATAAGTGGTAAAATTAGAATAATGAGTGGTTTGTGAATCAAAACCGACATTCTTTAACAACCTGTAGTTGTAAAAAGTTTACTTGCTACCGGTTCTTTTTTTAAGGTCTTATCCCTCATTTATTCCATTTACAAAAGTAATCAACCCTTTGTACATTTAAACTACTAAAAGCCCATAGCGGGGGTAGTTTTGTATTATGCAGGCAATCAAACGAATATCTAATTACTGGTGGTGCCAAATTATTGGTTGGGGTGCCAATGTGATGGTGAATGTATTTTTTGCCTGGACCTTTAGGGGAACCATTTCCAGCCTTTTTGTGTGGAGGGTACTCATATTAACAGCATTGGGCGTTTTGCTCACGCATATTATGCGATGGCTTTTGCTCAAATTGAATGTGCTGCAAAAAAGTTTTGAAAAGCAGGCTATCTATTTCTTCACTATTACCGTTTCATTTTCTGTTTTGCTGGCATTATCTCAGCAAATGATTTACTCAACAGCTAATTTGCTTGAGCCGGCCGAACCGAAATTCAGTTTTGCAAGCAGGCTTATCGGTAGCTCCTTCAACTCTTTTGTAACACTGTTGGTTTGGAACTTGATTTATTTTATTTATCACTATGTGGAGCGTGTGCGTAAACAGCAAATAGAATCATTAAAAGCTGAATCATTCATTCGTGAGCTGCAGTTGCAAACCATCAAATCACACATCAACCCGCATTTTATTTTTAATTCATTAAACAGTATTCGTGCATTGGTTGATGAAAATCCGGGCAGGGCACGAACAGCCATTACAGAGCTCAGTAATATTTTACGTAGCAGTATGCAGGCAGAAAAAGCTGAAACTGTTCCTTTTGAAAAAGAACTCAATATTGTAAAAGATTATTTGGCACTCGAGCAAATGCGTTTTGAAGAACGTTTGAAAGTGAAATTTGAAATTGATGAAGATACACTGGATATGCCTGTACCGCCGATGATGCTACAAACACTGGTGGAGAATGCAATTAAACACGGCATTAGTAAAAATGTAATTGGTGGTGAGGTGCAGGTAGTTTCAAGGTTTACTAATTTTCATCATGAACTCATTGTTCGTAATACCGGTAAACTCAACGGAAGTTATAATACAGAAGGCTTTGGTGTGAGCAGTAC
>JBKCJY010000230.1:0-13860 GCA_046301455.1 Chitinophagaceae bacterium
GTAATAAGGCTTTCATTTTTTTCTCGTTCACATCAATACGGTAGAGATAATAAACAAGTTTTTCAAAATCATGATTGATGAGGTGATTGATGTGAGCTGCCAGTTGTTCTTTAAGTAGTGCTAATGAAATATTCTCAGGAAGTTCAAGCGCCAGCTCATTGTTAACAGATTGTATAAGTTCATTACTTACCATCAGCTCAATTTATTTTCAATTACTCCCATACTGAAGAAAGCAAAATCATATTTCACGGGGTCATTCTTATCAAAGCTACGAAGGTTTTGTGTGAGCTCAACGGCTGCTTCCCAATCATCTTGTTTTCGTTTTAACAACCCAAGCTGTCGTGCCACTCTTGACACATGTACATCCAGCGGGCAAATTAAATCTCCGGGAGAACAATTTTTCCAAAGCCCGAAATCAACTCCCTTCTCATCTTTCCGAACCATCCAGCGAAGAAACATATTCAACCGCTTACAGCTCGATTTTTGCAAGGGCGATGAAATATGTTTTTCTGTTCGTTTTAAATGCTCAATAGCGAAGCAGTAGTTTTTAAAATGATTTAAGCCGTCTTCAACAGTCATTTTCTTTTTGGGAAAGAATGCTGTTTCTAAGGAGTCGTAATTGCTGTAATGCTGATGAAAGAACTCGATGAAGTGATATAAATCCTCAGCAGTAAATGTGCGGTGCTTAAATGTTTTTATTTTTTTTAAATCAGCAGAGGAGTGATGCAATACAAATTGATGCGGTTGCATATGCATCAACTTCATCAGCTCTTTGCTTTTGTTAATAATGGTGGTCCTGTTGCCCCATGCAAAGATGGCGGCGAAGAAAGCAGCAATTTCAATATCCTGCTTTTGGCTGAACAGGTGCGGAATGCAAATGGGGTCATTGGGAATAAAAGAAGGTTGATTGTAGAAATCAACCTTCATGTTCAATAGTTTTTTTAGTTCGTCTTGCTTCATCATCCAATGGCCTGCTTCAAATCCTCAATTAAATCATCTGCATCTTCAATACCCACACTCAAGCGAATAAGTGAATCACTTAATCCATTCTTAATACGTTCTTCTCTCGGAATGCTTGCGTGCGTCATGCTTGCAGGATGATTAATTAAACTTTCCACACCACCCAAACTTTCTGCCAGTGAAAAAACGTTGGTTGATGACAACACACGTTTGGCCTCTTCCACACTATCATCTTTCAATACAAAACTGATCATGCCGCCAAACCCACGCATTTGTTCTTTGGCAACGGCATAACCTGGATGATCGGTAAAGCCCGGCCAGTACACTTTACCCACTTTTGGATGTGCCTTCAACCAATGTGCAATTTTCTCACCGTTCTCACAATGTGCACGCATACGAACAGCTAATGTTTTAATACCACGCAGCACTAAAAAACAATCCATCGGTCCCGGAACAGCACCGCAACTTTTTTGAATGAAATACAATTGCTCTCTCAACGCAGCATCGTTCATAACCAAACAACCCTGAATGACATCACTGTGACCGCCAAGATATTTTGTGGATGAGTGCATTACAATATCAGCACCAAGGTCTAATGGATTTTGCAGGTAAGGTGATGCAAATGTGTTATCCACACAAACTAAGGCGCCGGCCTGTTTGCCAATAGCTGCAATCGCTTTAATATTAGCAATATTCATTAAAGGATTGGTAGGCGTTTCAACCCAAATCAGTTTTGTTTTGGCAGTAACTGCTGCTTTTACATTTTCAGTATTTGTGTTATCAACATAAATAAATTTCAAACCGAATTTTTCAAACACCTTAGTAAACAAACGGTACGTACCTCCGTATAGATCATTACCTGCAATAATTTCGTCACCGGGGGATAATAATTTTAACACCGCATCTGTTGCAGCCACACCACTGCCAAATACCAAACCAAACTTTCCGTTTTCAATTTCAGCGACAGCTTCTTCCAATGCCTTGCGGGTTGGGTTTTGACTTCTTGCGTATTCAAAACCTTTATTTACACCCGGCGCTTCCTGCACATACGTACTTGTTTGATAAATGGGAGTCATAATAGCTCCGGTTGAAGGATCGGGGTGAGCGCCTGCATGTATAACTTTTGTATTGAGTTTCATATTATTTTTTGTTATTACTGAAATGCAAAGATGAGGGAGATTTACATAAGAATGGCTGTAGTTAAATACCTCCAGTCAAAATTATCAGCTTCATACGCACTTTTAAGCTGAATGGGTTTTTGCAATACAGCAACATTCAATATTTTTTCACCAACTAATTTCTTTCTGCTTTCCATTACCATTTCCTGCAATTGTTTGTTTCCCATCCATTGTTTTTGCGGAGGTTCGTAGCCCACTTTATCTTTTCGCCACACAATTTCATTGGGCAGCACACCATTCATTGTTTTACGCAAAATGTATTTGGTAAAGCCATCATGCATTTTAAGAATGGAAGGCAATGAGAAAATAAATTCCACCAGTTCATGACTTAAAAAAGGTAAACGCACTTCACGGCCATGCGCCATGCTGTTTCTGTCAGCATAATGCAGTAACTCACCCAAACCCTGCTGCATGGTGTTGAAATACAAAATATCATTAAGCTTGCTCACGGGTGGTTTAAATACGGAATAAAATTTATCGTAATGTGCATGTGCATATTGCCTGCTAATGTACGGGTGATTTAAAATTTGTTTTCGCTCTCTTGCTTCTAACTGAGCATTAGCAACCAAGGGTAACCATGCTGCTAAATAATTTGCAAAGCCCCAATGAAGCGGAATTTTATTTTGCTCAAATAAAGCACGCTCCCTGTTTGCAAAACCAAATTTGAATTTTACAATCTGCTCCTGCAAATACCAGTGCACATATTTGGTATAACCTGCCAGTGTTTCATCTGCCCCCTGTCCATCAAGCAACACCGTAACATTGTTTTGCTTTGCAAGCTCCATTACTTTGTATTGTGCATAAACACTGGATGAATTGAACGGCTGCTCCTGGTGGTAACAAAGCTTTTGATAGTCGCTTATAAAACTTTCAACTGTTGGCATGATGATATGCTGCTGTAAACCATAGTTTGATGCTGCAAGTTTTGCATACTGTAGTTCATCTTTTTCGAAGCCGGGAAAGCTTGCAGTAAAGCAATGATGTGTGTAAGTTGAAGTTTTAAATTGATTGCTTGCTGCAACAATGCTTGAACTGTCTAACCCGCCACTGAGTGATGTGCCTACTGACACATCACTCCGTAATCTTCTTTTTAAACTTTCTGCAAAGAGTGCATTGAATTGTTCAACAGCAGTTGCTTCTGAAATGTTTTGAGCTGATTGTTTATCTAAATCCCAATACTGCTTTACAAATAATTGATTGCTGTGCAAATTGTAAGTGGCATAATGTGCAGGTGGCAGGTGCAATACATCTTTATAAAAACTAAGACTTGCATCCGTTACATTTTGTGTGTGACCGTTTGCCAGAAAGGAAAGCAGCATGGTATGATTCCATTCTTTAGTGATGCCTGCTTCCCACAGTGCTTTGAACTCGCTTGCAAAAATAAACTGTTCACCATCAAAAAAATAGCAAAATGGTTTTTCACCAAAGCGGTCACGGGCGGCAAAGAGTTGTTGCTCCTGCTCATCCCAAATGGCAAAGGCAAACATGCCATCAAACTGTTGCAGGCATTCTTCCCTGTAATAATCATAAGCTGCTGCAATTACTTCTGTATCAGAGGAAGTGTAAAAGCTGTATCCTTTTTTTACAAGCGCTTCTCTTACTTCAATATAATTATAAATTTCACCGTTGTGGATGATGGTGTAGCGGTTTAAATAATGAAATGGCTGAGAAGCGGCTTCACTCAAATCAAGTATGCTCAATCTTCTGTGGCCCAGAGCTGCTGTTTCATTTGTATTTATCCAATGCCCTTCACCATCAGGACCACGGTGTGCAATGGCATTAGTCATTTCTTTCAAACGATGGGTTGAAACAAATGAATTGTTTTTTGATATTATGCCTGAAATGCCGCACATGTGGGTGAAAGTACAAAGAAGGGTAGGAAATAAAAAAAACTCCGTATAAAACGGAGTTTGCAAATTATTTTGTTTGAATCATTACAACCCAATCGGCATTCTTACAATTTCATCATCCCATGCCATTACTAAATTGATGGTTTTATCATTTACTTTTTCAAACATCATGGTAAAGGCTTCGGTTAATTCTGGCTGACGGTTTACGGTGCAATCAATACGTAACACGTCTTTTGCAGCATCATATTTAAACGCACCCCAAATATCAGTTTCTCGGTTTACAATGAGCGTCCATTTGTCTTTGTTCTCCAGCGCATATAAAGTGTAACGGCCTTTCTTTACCGATTTGCCGCCAATTTTTACATCTTTATAAAATTCAATTTCGGTGGCTTCATTGGCTCCGAGGCGCCATACTTTACCATTTTCCACCAGTTCGCCAAAAACCTTGCGTCCATTTTTTTGCGGGCGACTGTATACCACTCTTGCCACCAGTGGCTCCACCGTTTTATTGGGCTGTATGCGCAGGATGGGATAGTTCACAGGATAGTAACTCATATCCATCGGCGATTTATCTAAGGGCGGCAACTTGGTTCCGTTTTGTGCCTGTGCGGTAAAGGCGAGTACGGTACATGCTGCTAAAAAGAGATTCTTCATACAGTATATTTTTTTGCTTCGCAAATTTATAGTAATTACGTACAGGTAGCAGACGTTGTTACAGGAACGGAAGGTTGGCAGGCAGGCCTTATAAGTCTGAGGGTTTGTTGCAAATGCTTTTTATCACTTCAACTGCTGCTTACGGGCATCTTTCAGTAACTTTCCTGAGATTATCATTGCAAATAATTTTGAAAGAATATGTACAGAGAAATAACCTATCAGTCAGCCGAGGAAGCGTTATCAGTAATTCAAAGCAATCAACGGGTTTTTGTGCATGGCAGTGCACAAACGCCTTTGTTTTTATTGAGAGAGTTGGCAAAACAAGCACCACGTCTGCAAAATGTGGAGCTTACATTCATTACCGTGCAGGGCGATATTACAGTGGATAAACCTGAGTATGAAGGTATCTTTAACATCAATTGCATGTTTGTAAGTGAAAGTGTGCGCAAGGCAGTGAATGAAGGCCGTGCTGATTTTATTCCGGTGTTTCTGAGTGATCTTCCTGATTTGTTTAAGAAAGGCTATTTGCCCATAGACATAGCAATTGTACAAGTATCGCCGCCTGATAAACATGGTTATTGCTCGCTGGGTGTGAGTGTGGATATTGCACGGAGTGCTGTGAATACAGCCCAACATATTATTGCACAGGTAAATCCCAATGTGTCTCGTACACATGGCGACAGTTTGATACATGTGGAGCGTATTGATGGTTTTGTGTATTGTGAAGATGCTTTACCCGAAGTAAATTATGGCTCAAAGGTGAGTGCTGACGAATTGCAGATTGGCAAATACATTGCTGAAATGATTGATGATGGCAGTACATTGCAAATGGGTATTGGCACCATTCCTGATGCGGTGTTGAAGTCATTATTTAATCATAAGAACCTGGGAGTACATACTGAAATGTGCAGTGATGGTATTATTGATTTGGTTGAAAAAGATGTGATTAATAATACAAAAAAGAAGATACATCCTTACAAAACTGTTACGGGTTTTGCAGTGGGCACAAGAAGGTTGTATGATTATGTGCATGATAACCCTGCGTTTGTTTTCCTGGATATTGATTATGTAAATGACCCGCATGTGATACGCCGCAACCCGAAAGTAATTGCCATTAACAGCGCTATTGAAGTAGATTTAACAGGACAAGTGTGTGCTGATAGTATTGGAACAATGCAGTACAGCGGCATTGGCGGGCAAATGGATTTTATGCGTGGTGCTGCATTGAGCGAAGGTGGAAAGCCTATCATAGCACTTACAAGCCGCACTGCAAAGGGTGTTAACCGCATTACGCCTTATTTAAAACAAGGCGCAGGTGTAGTTACCACACGTGGTCATATTCATTATGTGGTTACAGAAAATGGTGTGGCCAGTTTGTATGGAAAAAATTTACGACAACGGGCGAAGGTATTAATTGAAATAGCACATCCTGATGACAGAGAAATGCTGGAGCGTGCCAGCTTTGAACGGTTTAAACATTTTCCTGCGCTTTATTAAAAATATTTTTTGTAACAGAAATGTTAAGAGAAGAAGAGTGGAGTGTTTTATTCTCACAGCCACTTTTTCTCCTTGTTTGATTCCTTCTTGTGCTTAGTGTGAACGAGTTTCACAATAGCTCTGCTTCTTGTTTTGCAAATGCGTAGAGTTCAGGAAAAAAATCTTCATAACATTTTTTCAGTACTTCATACTCCTGTTCAAATAATCGAAAAGCTGTATCGCTCTCTGTTAAATATGCTGAACGACGTACCACTCCACCCAAACTTTTTTCTATACCCCAACGTGTGTGATAATTGTAGAGCCAGTTTTGTTCTTTCATATAGGGGAACATGCGTGCAAAACGTTCAGGGAAAATTTCTTTCCGAAGTTCAAGTGTACCGTAAGTATGTGTTGCAAATTGTTTTAAGCCTTCATTGCTGAAATGATTTAAATCTGTTGCCAAAAAATGATCAAACACTACATCTACAAAGGCCGCAGAATAAAGACGGTATGCCGAGCGAAAAACTTCTTTTGCTGTTTTGGTGCATTCATGTTCATCAGTAAATGCATCAATGGCACGGTGCAATGCAATTCCATTTTGAATACCATCAGAATAATCAAATTTCTTTTTTCCTTTTACAAAGTCACTGATCATATTGCCCACCAGCAAATCTGGTTGGTTAAAAGATAGATATGCATGTGCCAGGTAATTCATGGTTACAAGTTCGGTAAAAAACCGCTTGTCACAATAAGATCAACCGGCCGACACTTCAATATACTTTTCTGCATTCTTTTAAATTACGGCAAACCCTTGTACACAAAAGGTTTGAGCAGTTTAAAAATATGTTGCACGCAAATGTTTACCGTTCATCAATGGTTAAATTCTTTTAACATCCGTTTGTGTGTAACTGTTTGCATGCAGGTGTAACAAAAGATAGCTTTGCGACGTATTAGTATTTTATCATTCACTATTAAACCTTATTATCATGAAAAAAATGTTTGTATTGGCAGCAGTTTTCTGCATAACAATTGCTGCCGCCGCAAAACCGTCAACTGCTCCTTTAACTTCTGTAGTGTTAAAAGGATTTATTTCTGAGTTTGGCTCAGTTACTGATGTAAAATGGTCAGTAAAAAATGAATTGCTTGTAGCTACATTTCAATTGAACAATGAAACCGTATCAGCTTGGTTTAACGAAGAAGGAGAAATGGAGCTGATGGAAAAGATTATTTCAATTGATGAGCTTGTGCCTGCAGCTTTCCGTGCTGTGCAGCAATTAGAAGAAAAAGCAGCAGTTACTGCCGGTACAGAAGTTTATCAGGAAAACCAGCTTTATTACCTGGTAAAACCTGAAACCACAACACATAGTGTTACTTACAAAATATTTACTGACGGATTGGTTACAAAGCTTGATCGTAAAAAGAAATAAAGCTTCGTAATTGTTGTTTTGGATAAGCTTCCTGTTTTTGCGGGAAGCTTTTTTATGAAGCATTTCGGCTCATAACTTCATCATACTTAGCGTCATAATCTTTACGGATAGTTCCAAATACACGATCCCAAAACAAAAAGTACAATCCATAATTACCGCTGAAGTATTGATGATGCTGATTATGATTGATGGATGTGTTCACCCATTTACCAATCCATGTGCGGTGAAAATTTTTAGGATACAATTCCCATCCCAAATGACCATACACATTATATACCATCATAAACAGGAAAAAGAAAAATAAATGCGCTTTCATTACCGGGATGGTGAATAAGTAAACAACAAGGATTCCAATTTCTACCACTGCTTCTAAAGGATGAAATGCAAAAGCCGCCCAGGGAGATGGGTTCGTGCTTTTATGATGTACTAAATGAAACAGCTTAAATAGTTTTGGATGATGCATAAGCCGATGTGTAAAATAAAAGTAGGTATCATGCATCAACAGCATTAAAGGAAATGCCAGCCAGAAATAAAGCTTGCCATGTTGGTTTATATCAGCATACCAGGTTGTATGTTTTTTTATTTCAGGATTACCTAGGATAAGCCACGGAATTAAACTGAAGATAAACATTGTGATGATGGAGTATAAAATTTCTCTCTGATAATCTTTCAAGGAAGGAAACCGTAATTGAATTTTACGAAAGGCAATCTTCCTTTTACGAAGCACATACCAGATTACAAATGCAATACCAGCCAGAATAATATAACGAAGACTAACAATTGAAAAAATACTGAAAAAGCTTCCATCAGGATAAAACATAAAAAGTTTTTGTGTTTAGATTAAAAATCTACAGCCAGGTTTAATAATCAGTTAATAACACCTGCCATGCTTCCTTTACCTTTCCTGCATCCAGCAATTGCTTTGCATACTTATGTAACTCCTTATCCATCTCCTCTGTGTTCAATGAAAAATACTGGATAATGTTTTTGAGTTTTTCATCTTCGAATGTATTATCTACTACAGGATAGTCATGGACATTAGCCAATTGACCCAGATTGTTGCCCGTAAGTATTTTACTATTGCGGATGGTTTCAGGCAAAGCATCAATACCAATGCCGAGTTTGGTGTTTGGTTTTTCAACATGAAACAAATTGCTTTCATCCACTTTGCAATACCAATCGCCACCCAATCTTGCTACATGATGCAGTTTGCGCTGATCAATCATTGTTTTTTCATCATTTAAAATGCTTTCATCTATGTGCATCTTCAATACTTCACAGATGACTAAGTTACCTGCACCACCTTCAGTGCCCAATGGTTTTACTTCAAGCACTTTGCATTCCATCTTCACTTTACTTTCTTTTACCATGGGTGGTTTAACAATCGTTGCTGCTTCCTGTGTAAATCCTGCTTTTACAAATTCATTCATTTCTTTGGGAAATTCACAACTGCTGAGACTTACCTGTTGCACCATATCATAATCAACAATGTTGATGACCACTTCAGACACTTCCATTACATTTTGTAACGTGTGCTTGGTAGTATTATCTCTCACTCTTCTTGCAGGTGAGAATACAACAACAGGCGGGTTGGATGAAAACAAATTGAAGAAGCTAAACGGACTTAAGTTGATGTTTCCTTCTTTGTCAATGGTTGATGCAAAACAAATTGGTCTGGGCGCAACAGCATGCTGCAACCATTGTTGTTTTTGCATGGGGCTGAGTTGCTGTAAATCAACTATCATATTTTCTTTCTTGACAAAATTGAAAAATCGTCTTCCTCTTTAACCATCGTATTACTGAGTTTTCCCAATCCATCAATTTCCATTTCCACCACATCTCCTTCCTGTAACCATTGTTCTGTATAGTTTGGATCATTCAGTTTACCTGTTCCGTTTAATTCTAAAAAGCAACCAGTACCAACAGTTCCGCTTCCAATTACATCACCCGGAAAAAGATCAACACCATAAGAAGCACGCTCAATGATTTCTGCAAACGTCCAGTCCATATCGGCTACATTTCCATTACTCACTTGCACACCATTCACCCAGCATTTCATATTCAAATTCCAGTTCAATCCCACATGATTTTCTTTTGCAGGAACTACAAATTGTTCCAGCTCATCCAATGTAACCAAACACGGGCCAATTGCTGTTGCAAAATCTTTCCCTTTGGCAGGGCCCAGGTTCAGCAACATTTCTTCCATCTGCAAACGACGGGCACTCAGATCGTTCATAATCATCAAGCCACCAATGTATTGATCCGCTTCCTCTGCACGGATGTTGCGGCCATGCTTGCAAATGACTATGGCTACTTCCAGTTCAAAATCCAACTTTTCAAAATGATCGGGCATGCAACGTACTTCACCCGAACCTACTATCCCATGATGATTGGTGAAATAAAATATGGGGTATTGGTCAAACTCAGGAATCATTTCCACTTTTCGGTTTCTGCGTGCAGCAGCCACATGTTGACGAAAAGCATAGCCATCTCTGCAACTGCTGGGCAAAGGAACAGGAGCCAGCAATTCAACATCATTTATACTTGCAACATTTCTCGGCACCAACCTTCCCTGTTCAATTGATTGTATGGCAGCTTGTGCAGCAGGAAAATAATCTTCCCAGTAATTTAAAAAGATATTCATGCTGCTCGGAAGTTCTGGATGCAGCGTATCCATATCATATATTTGATCATTGAACAATACAGCTAGTTGTTCATGACCTTCTTTTAAGTAAGAAATTAATTTCATGCTACTTTTTTTTATATTTTAGTACACATATTGATTGCTGAGAAGCATCAAGGTATGTGCAAACATAAACTGAAAAAATAATTCATTATGAAAAAACATCTTTTAGTTTTTACGATCACCTTTTTTTGTACTCTAAACCTGTTTTCACAAAGTTTTACTGATGGGTATTATATCAATCTTAATGGCGATACTATAAAATGCAAATTGTTCTTTAAAAAAGGTACTATTACTCCTCAGAAAGTATCTGTATTAACTGGCACAGACCATAAAGAATTAACAACACGGGAAATTTCAGGATTCGGAATTCCGGGCAAGTATTACTTTATCAAAAAAGAAGTTTCAATACATACTAACCCAATTAATCATCGCACTGCACCAATTGAATTCTCAGATGAAATAATTAAACAAACTGTATTTATTGAAATTATTGAGTCCGGCGCTGTTTTTCTTTATAAATATGAGAACAATGAGCGTGTGTATTTTTTAATAAGTGAAAGAGCAGATATTAACGGCAAGCCCGAAGAGCTTGTTTATAGGGTGAAATTTTTTCAAACAACTGTAACACAGGATTCAAAATTCAGATCACAATTAAGTAAACTGATTGAACAGTATAATTTACTTAACAAAGTGGGAGCCAAAATAAACATCATTGAATATAGACAGGATGCGATTTCAAAAATTATTGAAATGATAAATTTAAAAGAAAGCAGCCCTGCATTTTCAAAAAAAAAGGATTTGGTTTCATTTCAAATCTCGGCGGGTTTGAGTATTTCAGATTTTCAGGGAGCGTTTACAAGTCCTAATGCTCCTTCGGGTCTTGGATTTAATCCCAATCAATTTGATATTCGAAATCAACCTAGTTATGCAATTAGTTTTCTTTCTGATATTCGACTTTCTGACAGAAAAAATTCACTGTCTTTAAGGACAGCAATTGTTTTTCATAAAGTAAAATTTAATCAATCAAAAATTGACAGTATATCCTCAGGAAGTAATCGATATATACGAAATGAGTTGTTTCGTTCAAATCAGAATATTCTTAATTTTTCAATTGGACCTCTTTATTCTATTCCTGTTTCTCAAAATGCGTCAGTTTCTTTATTTGCAGGAATAAATGTGCGAGTTCCGATAAAGGACGCATATGTAATTAACGAAACATACTTAAAGGAAATTTCGGGGCCTTATATTTCTCAGTTTTATCCATTTGATTCAGAACGATTTTATAGCAAAGAAACTGTTGTTGCGCCTATTGCAGGCCTTGGTTTCTTGTATAAAAGGCATTGCATCAATGCAAGTTTTATTTTCCCGGGAAACATTCAGGATAAATCATCAAGAATGCAGTTCAAGCTTTCAAATTTGATTTTTACATATGGATTTATGCTTAAGTAAATTTACTTTTTGACTTCATAGAAATCTCTTAAAATTTAGGAATGAAGACTTTCTATTTACTGTTATTGATTGCTTTTTTCGGGGTTACTCCCAAGAAGGAAGCCAACCAGTGGATCCGTATAAATCATCTGGGCTACCAACCAGCATCCATAAAAGTTGCGGTGTGGTGCAGTAAAGGTGAACAGGGAATCAGTACTTGGGAATTAGTTGATGCCACTACACATGTAACTGCATGGAAAGGCAAGGTTGAAAAACTGTTTGGTGCCTACGGTCCGTTTGCACAAACAGCAAGATTGAATTTTTCTTCCTTTAAAAAACCGGGAACCTATTATTTAAAAGCCGGCTCGGCACAATCTCCACAGTTTCGTATAGCAGATGATGTATACAAAGGCGCTGCTGATTTTTGTTTGCGTTACATGCGTCAACAAAGAAGTGGTTTCAATCCTTTTTTGAAAGACAGTTGTCATACACAGGATGGATACACTTTGTATGGAAAAGATGCTGGTCTTCCTGACAGTACGCATATTGATGTGAGCGGTGGATGGCATGATGCAAGTGATTATCTGCAATATTCTTCAACAAGCGCTAATGCAACATATCATTTGCTGATGGCTTACAGGGACTTCCCACATGTCTTTACTGATGAAAAATTGACTAATGGATTAGATGGGAAAAATGATTTGCCTGATGTTTTAGATGAAGCTAAATGGGGGTTGGATTGGTTGCTGAAAATGCACCCACGAGATGATTGGATGTTTAATCAGTTGGGTGATGACAGGGATCACATCAGTATGCGCATACCCAAAATGGACAGTCAATATGGAAAAGGATTTGAACGGCCTGTTTATTTTATTGATGGCAAGCCGCAGCAAAGAGGAAAGTTGATGAATAATACAACAGGAACCAGTTCAACGGCAGGGAAATTTGCGAGTGCATTTGCTTTAGGTAGTCAGATTTTTAAAAAGCAGTCCAAAGAATTTGCTGACACATTATTTCAAAAGGCTTTATCAGCGTTTAGTTATTCCATAAAAAAAATTGGGGTAACGCAAACTGCATCTGTAAGAGCTCCCTACATATATGCAGAAGATAATTGGGTTGATGATATGGAACTTATGATGGCCTCCCTAAATTCTTTAACAGGCAAACCTGTTTATCTTGAAGAAAGCATCTCTTACTCAAATGATGAAAAGCTCACTCCCTGGCTTGGTAAAGACACAGCCAATCATTATCAATGGTATCCGTTCATTAACATTGGTCATTATGAACTGGCAAAACAACTAAAGGATAAACGCAGAGATACCATGATCAGCTTTTACAAAGAAGGCATCAATCGTGTTTGGAATAAAGCCAAACAAAATGCATTCTATCGTGGTGTGCCTTTCATTTGGTGCAGTAATAATTTAACTGTGAGTTTTGCCATTCAATGTTATTGGTACAAACAACTCACCAATGATCAACAATTTGAAGAATTGGAACAGGCCAACTTTGATTGGCTTTTCGGTTGCAATCCATGGGGTACCAGTATGGTGTATGGTTTACCATCGTGGGGCGATACACCTGTTGATCCGCACAGCGCTTTCACCCATTTAAAAAATTATCCCATTGATGGCGGATTGGTCGATGGGCCTGTTTATACATCCATTTTTAAAAACTTAATTGGTTTGACATTGTACGATGCTGATGAATATGCTACTTTTCAAAGTGAACTGGCAGTATATCATGATGATTATGGGGATTACAGTACCAATGAACCAACAATGGATGGAACTGCCTCATTAATTTATTTGCTGGCGGCAAAAGAAGCACAATCCAAGCTTCAATATTCGAAGGATGCAATTATTCGTGGTGATACTTCGAAGAAAGAAATCTCATTGGTATTTACCGGACATGAATTTGCAGATGGAGGCCAATTCATTCAACAAACATTAAAACAACAAAATATCAAAGCCTCTTTTTTCTTTACAGGCGATTTTTACAGGAACAAAAAATTTCAACCGCTCATTCTGCAATTGAAAAAAGACGGGCATTATCTCGGAGCACATTCTGATAAACACTTGTTGTATTGCGATTGGAAAAACAGAGACAGTTTGCTGGTAACTAAAGAATCGTTTACAAATGATTTGCTTGCGAATATGGATGTGATGCATCAACTCGGCATCAATCCGCAGCAAGCAACATTT
>JBKCJY010000231.1:0-15417 GCA_046301455.1 Chitinophagaceae bacterium
GAAACCAATCAAATAAAAGCACAGGCAAGAGAACTTACAAAAGCTATTTTTGAAACTTCAAAGTATATGCTGCTGAATAATAAGAAGAAGTGATTTTAGCGGGCTGCTTGCTTCGCTTTCTGCATCCATGTTATCAAACCAAAAAACGCCATTACCAGCAACACCAGATAATACACACTTGTAAACACATACGCTTTTACAAAGTATAATGGTATGGAAACAATGTTGGTGGCAATCCACCAGTACCAGCTTTCTACTTTCTTTTTCGTCATCAGCCACATGCCCGTAAATGCAGTGGCACTTGCAAATGCATCAGCCCATGGAATAGCGCCCGGCGCAAAATTTTGTTTGAGATAGCTGAGTGAAAAATAAATAGCAACATAAAATGCACTAAAGAATAAAAGTTGATAACGCCACCACCTGCCATCAGAAAAAGTAATATGTAATACAGGATGCTGTTCCTTATCTTTCTTCAACCACAAATACCAGCCATAAATACTCATCACCGTATAATAAAAATTCACACTCACCTCACCAAACAAATGCCCTTTGGCAGAAAGATAAACATAGATCATCGTGTTAATTAACCCAACAGGATACACCAATATGTTTTCTTTTCTGCTGAACCATACACTGGCAATACCTGCAAATACAGCAATGTATTCCAATGCAGTAGTCGCTTTCATGCCATCAATAAATTGTTGCAGAAGTTCGTTCAATGAAAAAAGTTTAAAAATTAATCTTATTTAGTTCCATACCGTTTCCATGCTTTTAGATACCGCACACCTTTACTCGTTTCAAACCTTGTGGCTACCTGTTGCCATTGACCGTTGGGCGCAAAGGTCCATACAATAAAATGCAGATGCGGAAAAGTAGTGTACCCTGTGTTGCCGCTCCATGCAATCTGTTGTCCCTGCTTCACCGTATCTCCCACATTTACCAATACCCCATTCTTTTGCAAATGCCAGTAACCGCTTCGGCTGTTGTCCGCATGTTGGATCACTACAAAATTTCCATATTGGCGGTATTCACTTTTTAATCCACCTTTATCACCATCTTCACGCAGCCGTATCACAACACCCTCTCTTGCTGCCAGCACTTTTGTTCGTTTGGGCATTTTAAAATCCAACGCAGCCCGTTCTTTATGTGAGAAAGCGCCAAAATAACCCTGAACAATCAATCTGCTTTTGCCAGCTTCAAATGGAAGGTGATATACATAACTCGTATCATCTTTCAACGTTCCTTTTTGTAATGCTTTGATTTCTTTACGCAACGGATTACTACTAACAGTGCAGGATGAAAAAACAACCAACACACAGATCACAACATTGAAAAGGATCTTAAATTTAAATCGTATCTGTTTCAAATGCTGTAAATTTAAGCCCTAAAAAGAATCATAACATTTAAAAAATCAAACAATCATGATACGTAATGCAACAGCCGTTTGGAACGGAAGTGGTAAAGAAGGTAACGGACACCTCACCACACAAAGCACAGTTTTAAATCAAACACAATATTCTTATCTCTCCCGTTTTGAAAACGGTGTAGGTACAAATCCGGAAGAATTGATTGCAGCCGCTCATGCCGGGTGCTTTACCATGAAGTTGAGCTTTGTATTGGGTGCAGCAGGTTTTACTCCTGATTCATTAGAAACAAAATGTGAAATTACATTGGATAGTGGCACCATCACCAAATCGCACTTAACAGTAAAAGCAGTTGTACCCGGTATTGATGATGCAAAATTCCAGGAATGTGTAAAAGATGCTGAGGCCAATTGCCCTGTTTCAAAACTGTTGAATGCAGCAATCAGCAGCGAAGCAACATTAGCTTAATCAGATTTTCATTTTTTTATAATTGCCACAGATGGCACGCAAGCACTTTTCTTTCTGTGTTTCTGTGTTTTCTGTGGCAACTTTATTTATCTTACCATCCATATGAGTGCAATCAAAAACAAAACAGTACTTATTACAGGTGGCGCTTCCGGCATCGGTAAACTCATGGGAGAACTTTGTTTGCAAGAAGGAGCGAAACGTTTGATCATTTGGGACATTGACCGGAAGAAGATGCATGAAACCGATGCAGCGTTTACCAATAAAGGTTTTGAGGTGCATTCGTATTATGTGGATGTAAGGAATGTGGATGAGATAACATTAGCCGCAACAGATATCAAACAAAAATGGGGAAGTATTGATATACTTTTCAATAATGCAGGAATTATTACAGGCAACAAAAACTTTCATGAGTTTACTCATGATGATATTAAGAATACCATGCTTATTAATTCCAATGCCCTCATGCATGTTGCATTGGAGTTTTTACCGGGTATGATTGAAAAGAAAGAAGGACATATTGTAAATATTGCATCTGCTGCAGGATTGATTCCCAACCCAAGGCTTTCTGTGTATTGTGCAAGTAAACATGCTGTAATTGGTTGGGGCGAAAGTTTACGTTCGGAACTGGAACAAATTTCAAATGACCTTCATGTTACAACAGTTACACCTTCCTATATAAGTACAGGCATGTTTGAAGGTGTGCGTTCGCCTTTAGTGCCTTTAGTAAGGCCGCATGTAGCAGCTAAAGCAATCATTAATGGGGTAAAAAAGAATAAAATTTTTGTACGCATGCCTTGGATTGTTTATGCTGTTCCGTTTTATAAAGGCATACTGCCTGTGCGGTGGATGGATTTTTTAACAGGAAAGGTTTTTGGGTTTCACAAAAGTATGGATGCATTTAAAGGAAGAACATCAGATTAAGATTCAGAAAAGATATAGCTGAAACAAAATACAAACCTGCGTCATTGTTTGCACCACGCTTTCCCCTCACCTTTGCACAAACGATTGTACAATGAACATTGCTGTTCTCGGTGCCGGTATGGTGGGCCGTGCTATTGCACTGGACCTTGCTCCACACTTTGATGTAACTTCTTTTGATATACATGATGCACATCTGCAACTGTTGCAACAAAAAAATGCTGCTGTAAAAACTGTAAAGACCGATTTGCAAAAACACAGCACCTATGAATCGCTGCTCAACCCTTTTGATTTGGTAGTATGTGCAGTACCGGGCTTTATGGGTTTTGCTACATTGCGACAGGTAATTTTATGCGGCAAAAACGTTGTTGACATTTCTTTCTTTCCTGAAGATGCACATCATCTCAATCATCTTGCAATTGAAAACAATGTAACAGCCATTGTTGATTGTGGTGTAGCGCCCGGTATGAGCAATCTGATCCTTGGCCGCTATAATGAAGAAATGCAGGTAAACACTTTTGAAGCTTATGTTGGCGGCTTACCCAAAGTGCGCACGAAACCATTTGAATACAAAGCGCCTTTTTCGCCTGTGGATGTAATACAGGAATATATTCGTCCGGCACGGTTAAAAGAAAATGGAAACATCATCATCAAACCGGCATTGAGCGATTGTGAACATTTACAGTTTGATGAAGTGGGAACACTCGAAGCGTTTAATACAGATGGATTAAGAAGTTTGCTCTTCAGCTTTCCCAACATACCGGATATGAAAGAAAAAACCATGCGCTATCCCGGTCATGCAGAATTGATCACCCAATTAAAAGAAGCGGGTTTCTTTAATGAAGAGCCTGTTCATTTTCATGGCCAGGAAATTTCGCCTTTGCATTTCAGTTCACATCTTTTAGTAAAACAATGGAAGCTGGGCGAAACTGAAAAAGAATTAACGGTGATGCGTGTAATTGTGGAAGGACATATTGGAAAAGATGTTCATCGTGTGGAATATAATTTGTTTGATGAATATGATGAAGCAACGCAAACATCATCAATGGCACGTACAACAGGGTATACCTGTACCGCTGCTGTTCATCTGTTGCATAACAACATGTTTACACAAAAAGGTGTGTTTCCTCCTGAGTTTATTGGTAAGGAAAAAGCGAGCTTTGATTTTGTGATGCAGCATTTAAAAGAGAGGGGAGTGAATTGGTTGAAGAAATAAAGATTCAACTGTTCTACTAATAAAAAAAGCGATGCATTGCATCGCTTTTCGCTTTCTTATCATTGAATAAAAATTCGGCTTATTCAGCCTCCGCCACTACTTCCTGCACTTCAGGTATCATACGCTTCATCATACCCTCAATTCCTGCTTTCAATGTAATCATACTTGATGGGCAGCCGCTGCAACTCCCCTGCAGCATCAAATTCACTTTACCATCTTTAAAGCTTTTGAATTGAATGGCACCGCCATCCATTTCAACCGCAGGCTTCACATAGTTTTCTAAAATTTCCTGGATGCGTTTTACCACATCAGCTTCATCACCACTAAAAACGATTTCTTCTTTTGGTGGTTCTACTACTTTACTGTCGTCAATTACCACATTGCCTGCTTCCAGATATTCTTTTAAAAATTGGCGAACGCTGGGTATCACTTCCTGCCACTCCACATCTTCGCCTGTGCGTGTAATGGTTACAAAATTGCTGGCAATAAACACCGCTTTTACAAAAGGAAAGCCAAACAATTGCTGGGCCATAGGCGAAGCATCGGCCAGTGCGGCTTCAGGAAAATCAATACTTTTACCTGGATACAGCAGTTTGTTAGCCACAAACTTCATTGTTTCCGGGTTGGGTGTCATCTCTGTGTAGATGCTTATAACGGGGTTACCTGTTTGAATCATAGCTGTAGATTTAAGCTCCGCTTAAATTTTATCGGAACTGCAAATATAACAACAATCGGCGGCCTTTAGTTGTAATCAACCTGTAGGGAAATAACCTCCCGATAAAATTCCCGAAATCGTAATTTAGCAACTCAAACAACAAAATATGCTCAACGCAAAAATTGAAAAAGCTCTTAACCAGCAAATTGTGCTGGAAGCTGAATCGAGTCAAATTTATCTGGCCATGGCAAGCTGGGCCGAAACAGAAGGCTATGCAGGTATTGCTGCCTTTCTTTTTCACCATAGTGATGAAGAACGTCTCCACATGCTCAAACTCCTCAAGTTTGTGAACGAACGTGGCGGCCATGGCGTGGTGCCCGCACTAAAAGCGCCTCCTGCCAAATACAAAGGTGTAAAAGAAGTATTTCAGGATGTGCTCAATCATGAAATCTTAGTAAGTAATGAAATTAACAAGCTGGTTGATATTTGTCTTAAAGAAAAAGATTACACCACGCACAACTTTTTGCAGTGGTATGTGAGCGAGCAAATTGAAGAAGAAGCATTGGCACGCAACATTATGGATAAACTCAAACTCATTGGCGGCGATAAAAGCGGCATGTATTTCTTTGACCGTGATATTGCCGGCATGGGTGCACAGGGTGGTGCAGATGCTGAAGCCGAAGGCGGTAAATAAAAAAGCTTGAAAATTTTTATAAGGATGAAGTGCAAATCAGTTTGTGTTTCATCCTTTTTCTTATACCTTCATTTGAAGATGAATCGTCTGTTGCATTCAAACCATCCGTTGAATAATTCGCACGCTTGTACGTTCATGCTCACATCATCATTTACACACAAACATCTTAGTATATGAACAGAGAAATTTTCAATTGGTACAGCCCTGCACTGGGTAAAGACATGCCCATCGTAAGTTATGGTCATTATGGTTTTTCATTACTCTTAGTTCCCACTGCTGCTGCAGATTATTTAGAGTATGAACGCTTTCAGTTGATTGATGCTATTAAACCATGGATTGAATCAGGAAAGGTTCGTGTGTTTTCAATTAACAGTATCAATACAGAAAGCTGGTTGAATAATGAAATGGCAGGCGAACATAAAGCCATCCGTCACAACCAGTTTAACGAATACATTTTTAATGAAGTAGTGCCTTACATCAAAAACAAAACAAGTTGGGAAACACCCATCTATGTAAGCGGCGCTTCTTTTGGTGCATTACACAGCATGAATTTGTTTTTAAAACGCCCTGATTTAATCAGTGGTGCTATTGCCATGAGTGGTGTATATGATTTAATGGAATACAGCAAAGGCCATTATGATGAGCAGGTATACTATAACAGCCCCATGCACTACATGCCTAACTTATCTGATCATGGTATACTGGAACAAATACGCCGCTCTCCGCATATTCATATTGTTACCGGCAGCGGTGCGTATGAAGACCCAAGCAGCAGCGGTAAGTTTGCAAAAATTTTATACGACAAAGGCATTAACTACAACCTCGACATTTGGGGCGAAGAGTGGCCGCACGACTGGAATACATGGCGGGCAATGATGCCGGTGTATTTAGAGCATAAGTTGTATTAATTCAAAGCTATAAACATAAAAAGTCCCTCAATGTGCGGGACTTTTCTTATCCGTCTATATTATTACTTTATTGCTTTTACTTTATAACCCGCTTTCTTCAATAATGCAATCAATCCAATATCGCCACCCAAATGTGCAGCACCTACAGCAAAAAAACTTTGTCCTTCTTTCATGTATTGTTCCATAACAGGAATCCAGTTACTGTTTCTTTTTTTCAATAAATCATCCTGGGCTTCCATTAAATCGGGAGAAGAGGAAACAGATGCATACAGTTTTTGAATGTTTTGTTCCTTATAAACAGCTACCATATCAGCAAATTGCTTTACCTGTGCATCAAAGTCTTTGATCATCTTTAAAATATTGGCAGCTTCCACACTGTCGGGTATATTATCAAACACCTGCATCTGGTCTTCAATCGTTTCAAGTCCTTTAAGATCTTTCTGCTGTTGTTTGGCCATTGCCATAAATGTTGTTTCATAAGATTCGGTTTGTGTACAGGGTAACATTTTTAAATACAGCATGCTCATTACCATCATGGGTTTAAATTGATTGAAAACAGCCAATCCCATTCCTGCCTTTGCTTTAAAAAAACTGTCAACCATCGGGTAATCATTACCAAAAAGTTTTTTAAGATTTTCGCCTGCAGGCAGCATGGCCAGCTTCATCATTTTGCCCTGCATCTTCGGATCGTCCATATCCATTTCCAGAAATACATGTTGCGATGATTCAAATTTTTGTTTTACCACATCCGGCATAAAAAAATCTTCTTTGCATATCATATGAATCGTGCCAAAAACATAAGAGGGCTTTGATAAACCGTTACCGCTGATTTCCCAAAGCAAACTGTTTTCTTTTTGTGCGTGTACTGAAATGCCGGCACAGAGAAAGAGGAAGAATAAAAATGATTTCATGATTCGTTTAGATTAATCAGTTTTTAAAAGGTAATTCATTCATTTCGTTTACAATTTGTCTCAGTTTTTTTACATGCCTTCCATACAGCAGGTTGATATACCATTTGTTTAAAAAATAAACCGGTATGGTAAGCACAAATGAAATCAAAGCCCATATAACTAAAATAATGATGATTTCATTGCCGAGTTTGGCAAGCAGCTCTCCGTTGTCACTAAAGAACAAGCCAACCAAGAACGAAAGAATGAGTAAAAACGGTACAAGCAATGTTCCCACCCACAAATAAAGCTTCACCAACTTTTCAAGTGTGGTCAGTTGCGTGCTCAGATTACTTTTTACTTCACAGGTCACACATTCCATGCTGTTCAAAAGTTTGCGTTTGGAAATATAATACCAGCCATAAAGGGCTCCCACTACAAGCAGCATCGTTACCATGTAAAGCATGCCCGGTTTATTTGCTGATAGATAATAAATAATAGTAATGCCGTACAAAACAGCAACGGCAATCAGCTCC
The DNA here is from genome assembly GCA_046301455.1 of Chitinophagaceae bacterium. Classification (GTDB taxonomy): domain Bacteria; phylum Bacteroidota; class Bacteroidia; order Chitinophagales; family Chitinophagaceae; genus Lacibacter. Next base: position 7,647 of record JBKCJY010000231.1, read on the forward strand.
CATAACAAATTCCGTTTGAGTTTGGCAATCGGGCTTTTTGATTTTTTACTGAGCAACTGCTCCAGCTCTTCAGCAGATGTGCCCTGCACCGTTATGCCCACATCTTTCCAGATGGTTTTCAGATTTTCAAGTTCCATAAGCTTCCTCCTTTGTAATAGTTCTTAATTTGTCTTTAATACGATTCATTTTTACTCTGAGATTACCATTGCTGATACCTAAAATTTCTTCCATCTCCTCATAACTCTTATCATCCAGGTACAACATCACAATTGCTTTTTCCACTTCGCTCAACTTTTGAATGGCAGCATAAAGTTGTTTCAGCTGTTCTTCTTTCGCATCATCTTTTACATCTGCTTCTTCTCTCGGAATAAATTCAGGAAACTGCAAATCCACTCTCCTGTTTTGTTTGCGCAAATCAGAAATGGCTGTATTCAGTGCAATGCGGTACATCCATGTGCTGAATTTGCTTTCACCCCTGAAACTTCCATAAGCCTTCCACAACTGTATCACGATCTCCTGGTACAAATCTTCTTTGCCTGCTTCATTGCGGCCATACAAATGACAAACCTTCCGGATGATCCCCTGGTTTTCATTTACAATTTGTAAAAATTCGCTCTGTGCAGTGGTTGGTTTCAACTTAAAACGTTGTTTGCTGTTATATTCGTTGACGGAAAGATAAAAATGTTACAGAAGATGCGGAAAATCTATTACCTCAGCACATGTACAACATGTGCCGCCATTATTAAAGAAACAGGCATTACTCAAAAAAAATTTGAGATGCAGGATATTAAATTTGAAAAAATGACTTCTGCACAAATTGATGAAATGAAACAACTGGCAGGAAGTTATGAAGCGCTCTTCAGCCGCCGTGCTTTGAAATACAAGAAACTTGGCTTGAAGAATAAACAACTCACTGAAAAAGATTATCGTCAATATATTTTAGATGAATACACATTTTTAAAACGCCCGGTAGTGTTGATTGATAAAACAATTTATATTGGAAGTGAAAAGAAAACAGTGGAAGCGTTGAAGAAAGCAGTAAAATAAGAATTATGATCCGCCACGCACTCCATACTGACTTTGATTTTATTTATGAATTGTACATGCACCCGCTCATCAACCCGTGGTTGTTATATGAACCCATGGATGCACAACATTTTCAGCCCATCTTTCAGGAGCTGCTCAGCAATCAGGTGTTGTATGTTTATGAGCACAATGAAGAACCGGTGGGTATGTGCAAACTGGTGCCCGAAGAACACCGCAGTGCTCATGTGATGTACATTGGCGGCATCAGCATACATCCCTCCTTTGCCGGAAAAGGATTCGGCACACAACTCATGGAAGAAATTAAACTGTTTGCAGATGCAGAAGGGTATAAACGGCTGGAGCTAAGTGTAGCGGCTATCAATGAAAAAGCCATGCATGTATATGAACGTGTCGGCTTTGTAAAAGAAGGGGTGTTGCGCAGATACACCTATCAAAAAGCAGAAGACAGGTACCTCGATGAAGTAATGATGGGTTTTATATTTTAACACAGCAGCTCACCATTATTTCCAAAAGATCATTACGGCAAACAAGTCAGGCACAACGGTTACATGCACCAACAGCCATGCTTTTTGCCACAATTCTAGGTCCGCCCATTTAGCGGGTACAAAAGGATAAAAATGAGTCCAATACTATGGTTCGAAGCTGCATTACCTGTATCACCCTCTATTAAATAATAGATAGCTAGCAAAATAAAAACGATATAAGACACTCGAAAGAAGACTTTTGTTTTATCATGGCAGACCCGTTTTTATATTCATACCTTTTTTTAGTATAAGTAGGCTACCACATTCTTCTGCTACAAAGCTTTGAAATCTGAATTTAGTTTTCTACCTTACTCTTAACTACCCGATTGATCTCTCCCATCCGGCTTTTCTGGAAACCTATTTTATAATTCAAAAACACTCAAAATGAAAAAATTCCTTTCCGCAGCCTTGATGGCCGCAACCTTAATCGCATGTAACAATGAAGCCCCAAAAACCGCAGAAACAACAGGCGGGAAAGAAAAGAAATCAACAGTTTCACTTCCTTACAATCCGGTATATAGCAGCAGCTGGAGTACGGATGTTAGCGATGAGGACGTCAGCACAGTACTCAACTCTTACAAAGATTGGGAAACAGGAAACCTGGATGCACTGGTTTCAAAATTTGCTGATACGCTGGCATTAAGTGCATGGGATGGAAAAAATCAAAGGGTGTCCCATGCTGATCTTAAAAAAATGTGGCAACCATTCCGTGACAGCCTTTCAAAAGTGGAAATCAAATTTGATGGCTGGCATAAAATGTATGCAACAGATAAAAAAGAAGGTTATGTTGTTTTATGGTATAAAGAAATTGATACCTACAAAGATGGCCGTGTGGACTCTGCCAGCTGGCACGATATTAACCAGGTAAAAGATGGGAAAATAAGCTGGTACTCACAATTCAGAAGACCCTTTACGAAATAATTTTAGCGATTATAAAAAAGCTCCACCATGGTGGAGCTTTTTTTATTTCGTTACTGCCAATGGTTTTAATCTAATGATACGTAATGAATGTAAGACACGCATAATTAAAAACGTAAGATCAAACTCAAACCACTTTCTTGCAAAGTTGGCATTGTCTTTTGCGTTGTGGTGATTGTTTTGAAATAACTCGCCCATAAGCAAAACACCCCAAGGCGATGTGTTTTTAGAATGATCATCAATAGCATAATTGCGGTAACCCATCTTATGACCAAACCAGTTTACAATAGCACCCTGTATTGGGCCCATTAAAAAATGAATAGGTAATAATAAAAACCACCAATAGCTGGGTGCAAAAAAAACATAGATACTGATGTAGCCTGCAATAAACATAGCACGGGTTATACTGCTGTGGCCAAACTTGTCCATCTTATCCCAAACGGGTAAATACTCTTTGGTAAATTGTGCTTCTGGCAAACTTTTACCGGTAACAAAACCACGGAATATTTTTACCGTATGCATTGTCATCTGGTAAATATCTCTGAAAAAATGCGGTGAGTGCGGATCCTGCGCTGTATCACTATATGCATGATGCATGCGGTGCAATACTGCATAAGCACGTGGAATTAAAAACGAAGAGCCTTGTACAAACCATGTGCAGATGTAAAACACACGTTCCCAATTTTTACTGGTAGTATACATTTGATGAGATGCAAAACGATGTAAAAAAAACGAGTGAAAGAACAACGAAAGAAACCAGTGTAATGAAAAGAACAAGAGAATATAAAGCATAAAAAATAAAATGTCTAAAGTGTGCCGCAAAAGGTAGTAAAATAAAACCACAACAGCTTTTATTTCTTTGAAATGCCTTTTCTGAAACAGGATGATGACTTATTTATAATTACAATCGTTTGCAGGAATCTGTTTCTGTTTATGATTTGAAGCAATAGTAAACATTGCCTCCTTAACTTTAAACATCCATGAACAAATCCCTTTTACAAAATGGTGTTGATGTGTTGTTGCAACAACCGGATAAATTTTTGCAGCAGCGGATGGCATTGATTACAAACAATGCTGCCACCACCATCAGTGGAGAATGCTCACGAGTAGCTTTTCTCAAACACAAATTGCATCTTGTAAAACTCTTTTCACCCGAACATGGTATTACTGTAACAGGTGCTGATGGTGCGGCACAACAAAACATCAAGGATGTAATTACAGGTCTGCCCGTTATCAGTTTATATGGAAACAAATTGGCACCTGCAGAAGAAGATTTGCTTGATATAGATGTTGTACTCTTTGATATTCCGGATGTAGGCTGCCGTTTCTACACATATCTCTGGACCATGACGCATGTGATGGAAGCTTGTGCACAGTTCAACAAACCGTTTGTAGTACTGGACCGACCCAACCCCATTGGTGCATTAATTGAAAAAGCTGAAGGTCCTTTTCTGGATGAAGTAAATTGTTCTTCCTTTATCGGCCGTTGGAATATTCCGTTGAAACATAGCTGCACATTGGGTGAGCTGGCTTTGTACTTTGCTGCAACACGTTTGCCGCAACTAAACATTGAAATCATCAAAGTAAAAAACTATCAACGGCATCAAACGGCATTTAATGATTTTGCTTTTACACCTACATCACCTGCCATTCAATCAATACACACTGCTATGCTTTACCCCGGCACGTGTTTGCTGGAAGGTGTAAATATCAATGAAGCAAGAGGAACCACGCATCCATTCACCATGTTTGGTGCGCCGTGGATGGATATTCAAAAGCTGATTAAAGCATTGAAACAATCGCAACTTCAGGGCATAACGTTTACATCCGTTTCTTACAAAGCCATGGCGCCACCTTATACAAACGAAACATGCAATGGCATACAACTCAGTATTACTGAAGTTCATAATATTTCTGCGGTACATATAGGTATAAGCATACTGCAAACAATTGCTGCGCTTCATCAGGAACAATTGCAGGAACGTTTATATAAAACTCACGCCAACCCGGCAGGTAACAATCACCTGGAAAAACTACTCGGCATAAAAAATGCATGGCAGCTTTTAATACACCAAAAGCCCTTTAATATCAATTGTGCAGGTGAATGGTGGCAAACCATACACCCGTTTCTGCTGTATCAATAAACCCATCCTCTAACCTTGACCACAATCATACTACTCGCAGCACTTTTATTGATGTAGGTATAAGGTTTCGGCTGTGCTTGGTCGTAACTTTACAATCGTAAAACAAAACCTATGTTCGTGTGATATACGTTGGCAAGAGGATTGCTTGCCGGCGTTTAATAAAGCTTCTGCTTTGGCAAATCCAATAAGACATTTCTGAGTACGACTTGATAAACAGACTTACGCTCAAATAACGTATCCCAATTTATCAGGCCAAATAAATTAAATAAAGTTTTATGAAAACGATGTTTAATACGTTATGGCTGATAGTGATTTTGTTGGCCATCGCCTCGTGCAAAAAAACAAAGAATGAAGAAATAATAACACCATCAGATAACAACAAACTGGTTATAGTAAACGATGTTTCCGGTACTGTTTATGGTATAAACGCACAAACAGGCACCCCTGTTTGGAAAGCAGAAAACCCCGGCGGTAGTCCGGGTAACTATATCAGTTCTCCTGGTGTAACTGCAGATGCGGTACTGTTTGCAGACATGGGCAATTCAAGACTCCGCACTTACAATACAGTTACAGGGGTATTAAGCTGGAGCAAAAACTACATCTATAGTTCTTACTATGCTTCTCCTCTTGTTGAAAACAACATGGTTTATGTAGCTAACAATGAAAAGGTAACAGGTTATATTATAGAAAGCGGTGCTGCTGTAAAAGAGTTTAATGTGCCTTATTATTACACAGCCAACTCCATCAATAAAACAAATAACATGTTTATTGTTGCTACCTGCGGCGGTCATCTCTTTGGAGTAAATACAGATGGTATTAAGCAGTGGGAGTATCAGAGCAATATAGGTTGTTATCATAACAACCCTGCCATAAACAAAGGCACCATCTACATACTCACCAGCAACGGCATACTCAGTGCAGTAAATGCAGCTACAGGTGCCGAACTGTGGAAACGTGATGAAGGTGCTTATGCTCAAAATGCAGCAGTAGTGTATTACGACGGTATGCTCTTTGTTACCGGCAACGGCAACAAAGCTTATGCCTTTGAGGCTTATGATGGTGATCTTGTACACACCTACACACTGCCCGATAATGAATACATCTATAACTATGCTGCCCCTGCTGTTTATGATGGTAAACTTTATCTTATTTCAAATGAAGCCACAGTGGTTGCTTTTGATATAAACGGAGAAAGTATTGCCATGCAGAAAAAGCTGGATATGCCGGGTGGACGCATGGCGGGACGCATCAGCTTTGATAACAGAACTGAAACTGTGTATTCTATTTCTTCTGTTGTAATTGCGAATAACACCCTCTTTGTTTCTGCTGGTAAAGCAGTATATGCATTATCAATGAAAGGTGATGTTAAATGGAGCTTTACTGCCCAGGATTATATCTTCAACTCACCTGTAGTATTAACTGATTTCAACAAGACTTACCGTAGCGGTAACGCAGGTATTGTTGAATAATAGGTTTTGAGGGTTTATTGCCCCGCCGTTTGGTGGGGCTTTTTTATAAAAACAGAAAGGCGCTTCTCAGAGCCTTTTCCAGTACTGTTTTATAAAGAGATCAATGGCTTTTTTACACAATGCATTTCCACCTTATGCGGCATCTGCATAACGGGTTCTCTTATGGGAAGGTTTTTGCTTTTTGGAACTGGGGCTATAGCCTTGGCCAAACATACGCAACTCACGCATCTCCATTTGCCAGAAATAGATACGTGCCACTAAAATGACAATTATGAAAGCTCCGGATAGTAACGCTGTCTGATTTTCAAGGATCATTTCTTTTAACATAGGATGGATTTTTAAAACAACTTAATTCAACAAATCTAAAAACCCTGCATTCAAAATAATCCAAATCCCGCTTTTCTTTTAAAGAATACAGTCTTTCATGTAGTGGCTGTACTAAAAATTCTACTCTTTACAAGTAAAAAGGATGCCGCTAAACCAAGTATCTTCGATAGTAAAAAGAACGTCAGCATGTCCTCATTCATCAACAACCGTTTTGTAGATAAAGAAGACGCAGTATTGCATGTAAGCGATCTGTCCATGCAGCGTGCCTTTGCACTCTTTGATTTCTTCCGCACCGTCAACGCAAAACCTTTATTTATGGAAGAACATCTGCAGCGCTTCTTCAACTCGGCCGCCGCCATGCACCTGCCCGTTGCATACAGTAAAGAAGAACTTCAAACAATCATTCACCAACTCATACAACAATCACAACTGAAAGAAGCAGGCATACGGCTCATGCTCACCGGTGGTTATTCACCGGATACTTATCATACCGCAACTCCTAATCTGGTTATTACCTGCAACCCGGTAAAAACAGCAGATGATGCTATGTTTCAAAAAGGCATCACCGCTATTACGTATGAACATCAGCGTGAGCTCCCGCACGTCAAGAGTATTAACTATCTCACAGCAGTATGGCTGCAACCACTGTTGAAGGAGATGGGGGCTGATGATGTGCTCTATCACAGCAGCGGTGTCATCTCTGAATTTCCAAGGGCCAATGTGTTTGCTGTTATCAACAACACACTGGTTTCACCCGCACGCAATATGCTCAAAGGCATTACAAGAAAACAGGTACTGACAATCGCTGACAAACTCCTGCCCGTAGAAGAAAGAGACATCCATCTGGATGAACTTAAACACGCATCCGAACTGTTTCTCACCAGCACCACCCGGAGGATCATGCCTGTTTTAAAAATAAATAACCAAACCATCGGCAATGGTGCACCCGGCAGCATAACAACAGCACTCTACCATCGTTTTTTAGAACTTGAAAAACAAGCCATCGCTTAATCACAATTCAATACCACATAAACATAATCAACACATGCAACTTGATCTCGCCGCTTTACGCCCCCTCAATGTTCAAAGAGCCAGAGAAGGATTTAAATGCTACGACAACCAGCCGCTCACCTATTGGACCACCGCCCTCGCCGGCGAAGTGGGAGAGCTCTGCAACATGATCAAAAAAATGCAGCGGGTAGAAAAAGGCGGCATCGATGGCGGTAGCAGCTATACCGCTAAAGACATCAACAAAGAAATGCTCAAAGAAGAAATTGGAGGTATTGCCATCTACCTTGACTTACTGGCATCACTACTCGATATTGATCTCGAAGAAGCCATC
>JBKCJY010000232.1:0-5278 GCA_046301455.1 Chitinophagaceae bacterium
ACAAATTCTTTCCATTTCATCTCACTCTTCCCGCTCTCAATTACATTATCAACAAATGCCATTCCCCGTACGCCCTCATTCACACTCGGAAAATCAAGCCACTCCTCTTTTGGTTGTTCACCATTCATCTTGGCCCGAACCGTGAGAACAAAGTTTCTGTAGAGATTGGCGAATGCCTCTAAAAAACCTTCAGGATGTCCAGATGGGGTACGTGTGTTGTGTGCAGCAAATGAACTGTTATAACCACCACCTGTTCTGTAAATCTCTGTTGGCTTATCCAGCCATTTTACAAGTAACGTATTATTGTCTTCATGTTTCCATTCAATGCCTCCCTTTTCACCATACACCCGAATTTTTACATTGTTTTCTTCACCTGCTGCAATTTGAGTAGCCATGAGCACACCTGTAGCTCCATTGTTGAATTTTAAAAATGCAGCACCATCATCATCCAGCATTCTTCCTTCCACTACAATATTAATATCAGAGCAAATATGTGTTACCTGCAAACCTGTAACATACTCTGCTAAATTAAATGCATGTGTACCAATATCACCCATGCTTCCTGCTTTACCACTTTTCTTAGGATCTGTACGCCAGCTCGCCTGTGCCTGACCGGTAGCTTCTAAAAAAGTGCTTAACCATCCCTGCGGGTACTCTACATATATTTTCCTGATTTTGCCCAACGCACCGCTCTTTAAAAATTGTTTGGCCTGTTTTACCATGGGATAACCATTATAGGTATGACAAAGCAGTAAACATAAATCTGTCTCTTCCACTTTAGCTTTGAGTTGTTTGGCTTGCTCTAAAGTGAACGTTATAGGTTTTTCAATCACCACATGAAAACCTTTTTCCAGTGCCATCATGGCTGGTTCAAAATGCACAAAGTTGGGCGTAACAATGGTGATGAAATCAATGCGTTTATCAGCGGGCATAGCTGCTTCTTTTTCCAGCATCAGTTTATAATCTGTGTAAATACGGTCTTCATCCAAAAACAATGATTTGCCCGAATCAATTGCTACTTCTGCATTAACACTTAGTGCGCCTGCAACCAGTTCCACCTGTCCATCCATATTCATTGCCAAACGATGCACTGCACCAATGAAAGCATCTTTACCGCCGCCAATCATGGCCATTCTGAGTTTTCTGTTCATATTATTAAAATCTTAGAGATAAATTTAATTTTCAGAAATTAATTGTGTGATTGATATTTGTCAAAAAAAATACTTAGTCGCATTTTGTATCTTCTTTTAAACTTTCCATTTCTTTTTTAGCTGTGTTTTCCGTTATCTCTTCACAATAAACATTGTTTACAAAAGCTCCGTTTTTAAATACAACTCTCAGGTAATAGGTTTTTCCTGGTTCAAGTGTTAATTCAAAACGTTCGGCTTTTTCTTTTAGTTCTGTACCTCCAAACTGCACAGAAAATGTATGTTTCCCGGGAGGCACTTCATGTACAGTATATCGTTTGTTATTAATTCTGCAAAGAAATTGGCTGTCAATAAAAGTTTTAAATGCGGCAGCAGAACCAACATAACCGGTATTCCTTAAAAAATAGACTTTACTTTTAGCAGAAGTTGTATCCGATGTTTGTGCATGTACAATTGAAAGAATGCTTAAAAGAAAGAAGCTTAAAAAAATTGATTTCATGATATGTTTATTTAAATAAAAAATTTTACATCAACCATCCATTCCTGTATTCTCTCTTCACAAACTGATTCGCTTCATCAAAATTCGTAATCTTCATATTCTTTGCATCCCACAATAATTTTTTTCGTCCGAGATATTTATCATCCCAACCTTTTAAGTTTGGATTTTTAATCATCCAGCTTCTTATGGCTAAATTACCCATCAATATACTTTCAGTAAACGGACCTGCATATTCAAATGGCGAACTCAATTCTTTTTTTCCATAACCCGCAATGCATGCATTCACCCATTGCAAATAATGACCTTCAGGTACACGTTTAATTGTTTGAGAAGGCAAGCGATCTTCTTTCATTCTTTTTGTGGGTAACAGTGTTGGATTTTCTGCATAACAACTACACATCATCTTTCCCTTGGTTCCTTCAAAAATTACACCACCATCCCAGTTGCCCATTGGCTCTTCGGGTAATAATTCATCTGGTCGTTTGGGAAGTAAGCCGCCATCCATCCATGTAACTTTTATTTTTTCTTTTCCATCATTTGTGGGGTAGGTGAGATGGATAATGGATGCCGGCGGGCAGCTATCAACATAACCGGCCTCTGTCCATGCATCAATAAAATTATTAGGAATGCTGCACTCAACTTCTGTTGGATAAAGAATTGGTAGAATGCGATACACCGGATCCATAATATGACAAGCCATGTCTCCTAATGCACCTGTTCCAAAATCCCACCAGCCACGCCAGTTAAATGGATGATACTTGGGGTTATAGTCAATTGCTTTTGCAGGGCCTAACCATAAATCCCATTTTAGTGTTGAGGGAATTTGATGTGTGCCGCTGGGCCTTGCAATTCCCTGGGGCCAAACAGGTCTGTTAGTCCATGCATAGACTTGTGTTACATTTCCAATTAATCCCGCATTATACCATTCCTGCATTAATCGCACACCTTCACCGCTTCCGCCCTGGTTGCCCATTTGTGTTACAACTTTGTAACGTTGAGCCGCTTCAGTAAGCATCCGTGCTTCATAAATATCATGTGTTAATGGTTTTTGAACATATACATGTTTGCCGAGTTGCATTGCAGCAAGTGTTGCAATCGCATGCGTATGATCTGGTGTTGAAACTGAAACGGCATCAATATTATTTTTTTCTTTTTCAAGCATCACCCGATAGTCAAAATAAAAATTTGCTTTAGGAAAAAGTTCTCTTGCTTTTGTTGCCTGTGCTTCATCTACATCACAAAACGCAACAATATTTACATGCGGGCTTTTTGCAAATTCCATTAAATCGCTGTAGCCTTTACCACCGGCTCCAATGCCTGCTATATTGAGCTTATCGCTTGGCGCAACAAAGCCACGGCCGAGTACATGACGTGGCATGATAAAGAAGCCAGCTGAGACCATTGCAGCATCATGAATAAATTTTCTTCTGTTGTGTTTGCTCATGGAAATTAATTTTCAAAGATGTGATGAATCAAATACACTCTTTCAATTCCTTCTCTGTATAAGCAAGATTGTACTGCTTTAAAACATCATCAGGCACGCCAGTCCATTGATTAGGACGATTGCCTGCGTAGCCAATATCTTTTACGCCCATTTCTGATGTATAAAAACCCGTTGCTGTTAAATTGCGCATCAAATTAAAAAACGCAACACCTTGTTTCATTTCAGGTTTAGCTTTTTCAGGATAGGCAATTGCATCTACCATTTCCAGTTGCTGTTTAACATCACAATCTTTAAAAGCTTTTTGATAGCGTTCAAAACATTCCAGGTCCAGCCATTTCAAACCGCCACGTATAGGTGTTTGATGTTGGGGCATATCTTTTACAATAAACTCAATAAAAGCAGGCACACCTGCTTCACTGGCACTGCCGCTTACTTCATCTTTGGGGATGATGATATCTGCCAGTACCGTAATAGTTGCCATTTCGTGCGTAGTGAAAAAGGTTTCTGCTTCCAGCTTCTTTTCATACTCTGCTTCTTCTTTCATACGGTCAATGCCTGATGATGCAGTTTGCTCAGCAACTTTTGTTTTTTCATCTGCTGTTGTACATGAATCAATAATTACTGATGATGCAACAGTGCCAACAAGAATAGCTTTGATAGAATCTCTTCTTTTCATCGGGAGTTCATTTATAAATTATTTTTCTTGAGTTGATCAACAATATATTCGCTTGCTCTCATACTCAATGCTAAAATCGTCCATGTAATATTTTTATCTGCTTGTGATACAAATGCACCACCATCAACTACAAACAAATTTTTACAGTCATGTGCCTGGTTGAATTTGTTGAGGGCGCTGCGTTTTGGATCGTTACCCATACGTACTGTACCAGCTTCATGAATAATTTCACCGGGCTTGTTTAAGCCATACATATTTTTTTCATCATCATCATTACCCCATGTAATTACAGCGCCCATATTGTGCATAATCTCACGAAAGGTTTCTTTCATGTGCTTGGCCTGTTTAATTTCATGCTCACTGAATTTTACATTGAACTTTAAAACAGGGATTCCATATTTATCAACCACATGCGGGTCAATTTCACAATAATTATTTTCAGTAGCAATCATTTCACCACGACCAGCCATTCCCACACCTGCTCCATTAAAAAAACGGTAATCTTCTTTTAAAGATGCACCATAACCCCCCGCTTCTTTTTGTTTTCCTGCCACGGCATACTTTCCATTGTATGTATGAATATCCCAACCAAAACCATATGATGGTTGACCCATTCCACCCCAATACTCAATGTGATAACCACGAGGGAAATCAAGCTTCTTATTATCCAGCCACCACGGGCTGTAAATATGTGCGCCACCCACACCATCTTCATTGTATTTTTTTCTTCCAAACAATTGTGGCAATAAGCCTCCCATTGCTGCGCCTGTGCTGTCGTGCAAATATTTTCCAACCACATTGCTACTGTTGGCCAATCCGTTTGGATGACGTGGTGATTTGGAATTGAGCAGCAATCTTGCACTTTCACATGCACTTGCGGCGAGTATCACCACTTTACCTTTAACTTGATATTCCTGGTTTTCTTCTTTATTGATGAAACTTACACCGGTTGCTTTCCCTTCTTTATCGGTTAAAACTTCACGTGCCATGGCATTGCAGATAACATCTACATTGCCTGTCTTAAGTGCAGGATAGATTAAAACATTCGTACTTGAAAAATCTGCTTTGGCCATGCTGCAATTACGATTGCATTGCCCGCAATAAAAGCATACACCTCTATCTGTTGTGCTTTCAATTTTTTTTGTTAGAATAGAAAGGCGTGATGGAATTACGTTTACACCTGTTACTGCTGCACCTTTTTTAATCATGAGTTCATGAAGTCGTGGTTTGGGTGGTGGCAGAAAAAATCCATCGGGGTCGTTTTCCAAGCCTTCATTGGTACCAAAGATGCCGATGAGTTTATCAATGGCATCATAATAGGGTTTGATATCCTCATATCCAATAGGCCAATCATCGCCCAAACCATCAATGCTTTTGCGTTTGAAATCTTTAGGACCAAAACGTAAAGAAATTCTTCCCCAATGATTGGTTCTTCCGCCCAGCATTCTTGCACGCCACCACATCCAATCTGTACCATCTGTTTTTGTATACGGCTCACCATCAACAGACCA
>JBKCJY010000233.1:0-1753 GCA_046301455.1 Chitinophagaceae bacterium
GGATAATAAAAGGGCATGTGCGGTTGAAGTAATGCACTTTTGGGTTTTAGAAAGATGACCGGTTCATCCGGTACATCATTCCCCAGCTCTTTGGCGTGTTCAGCATAATTACGACCAACGCAGAAGATTTTCATTTAGTTATGTTTTATTTTATGTCTGACTATGGGTGCTGGCTTTGCGAAGGAAGTTGGAAATATAACTGTTTAAAACCTATAGTTATCAAGCGAAGTTAACAACTCATTGCTGAATTTTAAAGCTTAATCTCAATTTTATTGGCTTTGTTCATTGTTCGGTCAAGACCAGCCAATACAAATTCTTCAATTACTTCAATACTTGCCTCAATCTTTTTGTTTACAACAGGTACCTGTTCGGGAAACCATTTACCCAACACATAATCTACTTGCATCCCTTTTGGAAAGCTATTACCAATACCAAAACGCAGCCTTGGATAACTTTTAGTTTGCAAGGCTTCTTGTATACTGGTGAGACCATTGTGCCCGCCATCGCTTCCCGTTGGGCGTAGTCTTATTTTTTCGATTGGTATTGCAAGCTCATCCATAATCACCAGTACATGAGGTAAAGAAATTTTCTCTTTTTCCATCCAGTACTTCACGGCTTTGCCGCTCAAATTCATATAGGTAGATGGCTTTATGCAAATAAGTGTTTTGCCTTTTATTTTTATTTCAGCTACTGATGCCAATCGGTCAATCCTCCAAGTGCCTTTGTGTTTTGCCACCAACGCATCCACCACATCAAAACCAATGTTATGACGTGTGTGTGCATATTCATCACCAATATTTCCTAAACCTGCAATTAAAAATTTCATTTTAATTTGAATATGATTTTTTTGTTACGTGCTCTTGTACTTGTAGCAGCGGTGTTGTGCCACTCATTTCATCGCTTTGTTTTCCAATCAGCATGTTCAAATCTGCCTCAAATATCAGCACTTCAAATGCATTGAACAAATATTGAATACGAATAGACCTATAAGGTTTGCAACGCTGTCATTCTATCCGGCAATCCTTATAGGTCTTTCATTGCCGTAAACAAAAATCCTCCAATGAAGGAGGATTTTTAAATAAGCTGTTATAAGAAACTATTTTATTTCTTGGCAGCAGGTGCAGCAGCGGCAGGCGCAGCAGCTTTTGGAGCAGCAGCTGGTGCAGCAGCTTCTTCCTGTTTTAACTGACGTGTAAGTACAACTGATGCTACAGGAATACGGGGTGAGTTCATCACTTCGTAGTTATCTGCCTTTACATCTTCTACACGAATGTTGCCGTTGAGTTCCAATGGAGTTAAATCAACTTCAATGGCTTCTTTCAAATACTTAGGATAAGTTTTGATTTTTAAAGACTTCATTTTAGTAATGAGCTTACCACCATCTTTTACACCTTTAGCAGCACCAACGAATTTTAAAGGAATAGTTGCTATTACTTTTTTGTCTTCAACCAGTTCCAGTAAATCAATATGTGCAAGTGCATCAGTTACCTTATCAAACTGCAAATCTTTTAATATGCAGCGATAGGTTTTACCACCAACTGATACTTCAGCAATCTGAAAATCGGGTGTATAAACAAATTTTTTAAATGCAGGTGCTGGTGCGTAAAAATTTACTTCTTCGGAGCCTCCGTAAATTACACCAGGCACATTACCTTGAGAGCGAAGTTGACGGGCGGCATTTTTCCCGTTTTCGGTCCTCAGGTGACCCTCGATGTGAATTGTTTTCATTTTTATGAATGTTTAATTGTTGACT
>JBKCJY010000234.1:0-4388 GCA_046301455.1 Chitinophagaceae bacterium
CTTATTCAAAGCAAAGAAAGAAGATTTTTACCGTGAGTTTCTTTCACTAACATGTGCCATAAAAATTGTAAAGAATGAAACCGAAGCTTTCAATCATATTGCCGAGCATGGCACCAAACACAGTGAAGCCATTGTAACTAACAATAAAAAAGTAGCAGAACAATTCTTATCAACTGTTGATGCTGCAGCAGTCTATCACAATGCCAGCATAAGATTTACAGATGGTGAAGAGTTTGGTCTGGGTGCAGAGGTTGGAATTGCAACACAAAAACTACATGCACGTGGTCCTTTTGCTTTGGAGAAATTGGTAACGGAGAAATGGGTATTAAGAGGAACAGGTCAAATTCGCTAATTGTGTTTTCTCAAATCAAGGTTGTGAAAATAAAACAGTCTTAAAGTATTAACATTTCTGTACCAGTTACCTGCAGCCAGTTGCTGAAACACATTCATATACCCAAATTGTAAATTATCATGTTTGTTTAAATGGTAATGAAAGCCAGCAAAAAAACGATTTTGATCAAAATAATTGTAAACAATCCGTTTACCGAAATTTACAAACACTTCGTTGGCAGTTACTAAAGAAACAGTATTAGTTGCAAACCGTTTTTTACTCAATGGAAACTGTGCAAGAATATTATAACGTATACGCCAGTTGAAATTATAGCCACCTGCCAGTTCATCATCATTTTTTATATTCCGCCTGAAACGTTCTTCCAACCGGAACCACTGCATCAACTTGACTTTGGGATATTTTGTATGCCATTGTATCTGTTGCCATGGCCTGTGCTCCGGCATAGTAACATTCTTATGATTATCGCCCGGAAAATGCCATGCATAGGTATAGCCCAAGGTTAACTTTACATCATCGGTCAAATAATACGTTAAACCCGGACGGATGAAAGCCTGCGAATAGCGGTCAACAAAATTTTCCTTGGTACGTAACGCCACATCAGTCCATATACCCCAACGTTTTGAAAAACGTGCTTGATTAAAATAGCCCAGCCAAATTTGCTCTTCACTTTCTGTTTGCTTTACCTGGCAAAAACCGTAAGTATCTGCCAAAAAGAATAACAGTATTGTAAACAACACCTTCTGCATAATCAGTTGTAGTTTTTTCTAATATGAATACATACAATTTCGAACTTTATTGAATACCGACTAAAGTGAATAACGGAACGTTACACCAAACGTTCTCTGGTCTCCCAGCACAGCGCCATAATGCCCCGCATTACCACCAGCAGGTAATAATTGTTCGAAATAGTTTTTATTAAAAATATTTCTACCCCAGATGAATGCAGAAAGACCGGTGCCTGTAACACGAAATCCAAATCTTGCATTTACAAGTGTATAGGCCGGGATGTTTAAAAATGCAGATGGTGACGGACTCGATGAAAACTCTGAGCGGTAAAATGCTTCTGCTGCTGCAAAGAACTTTCCTTCTTTAGCAAAAAAATCAGCAGGCACAGTGTACTCACCACCTATTGAACCAGACCATTTAGAAATACCAGGAAGACGACCTCCTGAAATATCTTTAAATGCTTTTTGCACATTGTTTTCAGTCAATCCGGTTTCTTCAAGCGGAAGTGGTGCATTGGTAAACTTTAGATACTTACCATCCGTATAAGCCAATGCTCCGAAGAATGAAAATTTATTATTGAGTTTGTAGTTAGCATCCAATTCAAAACCTTTTACGTTTACAGACTCGGCATTGGCAATATAACCACGGTTTACACCCAGCTCCGGCGACTGCACATTTGCCTGGTAATCTTTGATATCTGTATTGTGATATACAACGTTCAAAATAAAATTCTCAGTAGGGTTTGATTTGATACCGATTTCATAATGTGTTACATCTTCCGGTTTTATAACAGCTAGGTTTGTAGCAGCTTGTCCATTTACTGTAGGTAGTCCGGCTACATTTACACCTACAGGCTTAAAACTTGTAGAGTAGGTTGCAAACGCATTGATATACTTATTGGGCCTGTAAGCAAGCGTAAGCTGGTAAGTAAGGTTGTTTTCATCTGCACTGGCTACATAAGACTGATTGGTATAAACTCCATTTTTAAACCCTTGTAATGTTGTTTTTTGTGCAGTAGTACCATTAAATGTTGCAGTATCTAATCCACCATAAGCAACACGATTGTACACAACGTCTTTATTATCGTAATTAAAACGCAAACCGGGCAGCACATGAAATCCTTTTGCAACTTCCCAATCTACGTTTGCAAATACAGCAGCACTTTGTGACTTAATAGAAGATCGTGTTCTTATACCAAAGCCTTCAAACAAACCGGGTGTTTGCCACAGGCTGCTGGTACTTGTTTGAGAAAAGCGCCATTGATGACGACCTGACTCTTCCAGACCATTCGTTTTGATTTCCTGATCAATGTAAAAGAGACCGATTACACCACTCAGCTTCGATGAAAACTCACCTGCATAGCGAATTTCCTGCGACCAGTTGGTATGCCTTGATGGATTTTGTGATTTTGCCAATGCTTCCAAACCTGTAAAGTCTCTGTCATTGGATGGGCGCCAGTCCCAATAACGCCATGCAGTAGTCGAAGTAAGTTTACCTGGGCCTATTTTTTGATCAATGTTTAAAGATACCCCGCCAAAGTCATTACCTGAATTCCAGGGTACATCATGATCAATCACACGGTCAAAAGCGTTGTTACTGGGAAGTTTATAATTTAAATCAGCAATGATAGCGTTAAACTGGCGAAATGCAGGGCGTCTTGTTTGTACTACACCTGCAACAACCTGAGCATAACCATCCGGATTTTGTCCGGAAAAATCACCTGCCAGCGTAACAGAGGTATTTTGAAACGGCTTGTAAAGCAGTTGTCCACGTACACCAATATTATTTAATTCATTCGTTGCTTTTGCAGTACGAACGTTTTCAATAAGCCCATTACGATTGGTTCCTGAAAAAGAAATACGACCTGCAATTTTTTTGGTCAAAGCTCCGGTAATAGAAGCTTTTGCCTGTACAAATGCAAAGTTGCCATAACTCAATTCAAAATTGGCGCCCGTTTTAAAAGTTGGCTTACGTGTAGTGATGTTAAACGCACCGGAAGTTGTATTCTTACCAAACAGAGTTCCCTGCGGCCCACGCAAAACTTCCACCTGTTCAATATCAATAAAGTCAAATGTAGCAGCAGCAGGACGGGCAAAATAAACACCATCCACATAAAATCCCACACCAGGGTCTAGGCCATCATTTGTTAGTCCAAACGGAGAACCAAGTCCACGGATATTGATACCAGTATTACGTGGATTGGAGGTATACAGTTGCAAACTGGGCACCAGCTCCTTTAGCCTGTTTACATTAAACGCACCGGAATTTTCTACCTGTGCGCCGGAAACAACTGTAATTGGTATAGGCACATTCTGTGCCGATTCGATTCTTCGTCTTGAAGTAATAACTACCTCTGAAAGCTGACTATTATCAAGAAGTACGATATTTAATAAAGAATCTTTCACTTCCTTAATCTCAGTTTCTACGGGATAATAACCTACTGAAGATATAAGCAAAGTAAATGGAAAAGTTTGCGGCGCCTCAATTACAAACTTTCCTTTACCGTCGGCTACAGCAAATGTTCTGGATGATTTTAAACGAACTGTAGCTCCGTCCACAGGAACGCCTTTACCATCCCTGATAAAACCAGAAATTGTTGACTGGGAATACAATGTTTGAAAAGCAAAAAAAGAAATGAATAATAGTGTTGTTATATGTTTCATAATAGTATTGCTTAATTGCCTTAGAAAGACATTCATATTTTACAAATAAGAATTAAATATGGCAGCAATAGTTCAATACGTAAACAAAATGAGCATGAGACTGCTTCATTTATTAGTTGATGACAGCTTTAAAAATCTAATAAATATTGAATCACAAAATTAAAAAGGAATTATTATTCTACCAAATTAATAGACTTCTAAATTAAAAAAAACAGCTATACCAACTTCACAAGAATTCTAACACTCCAGATTATCACTAATACTCCCAGCAGCAGATAAGCAGTTTTTTTAGGAAGCTTACCTGCCAGTTTTGCAGCAATCGGTGCCGCAAGAAAACTACCCATCATTAATGCAACAATAATTTGCCAGTGTGATACACCAATCATTGTAAAAAAGGTAAAAGCACTGGCTAATGTTACAAAAAACTCAGTAAGACTCACAGAACCTATTACATATTTATGACTTCGTCCGTTATTGATTAAGGTAGAAGTTACAATTGGCCCCCATCCACCACCACCAAACGAATCAAAAAAGCCTCCAAGCCCGGCAAGTAAGCGGTAACGCTTAAATTTTTTTTGTGACTTCATTTCTTTGAATGCATTTAATATAAACTTAAACCCAAGAAATAATGTATATAATGCAACAGC
>JBKCJY010000235.1:0-3366 GCA_046301455.1 Chitinophagaceae bacterium
CTTTGACTTTTACCTTTTCAAACATATGACCACTTCCACCCCCAAACAATCAGGCTATTATTTCCCTGCAGAGTTTGCACCGCATATTGCCACATGGCTAAGCTGGCCGCATAAAGAAGCAAGCTGGCCCGGAAAAATTCATACGATCTTTCCATACTATGCTCAGTTTGTAAAAGAATTGACGAAAGGTGAATTGGTGCGTATCAATGTAGCAGATGAAGCTATGAAGCAGTTTGCAATTGGTCATTTACAAAATGCTAATGTGGATTCGAGTAAAGTGGAATTCTTTTTTCATCCTACCAATGATGCATGGTGTAGAGACCATGGCCCGGCTTTTTTAATCAACCCAAATGCAGAACAGAAAAAAGTAATTGTTGACTGGGGTTATAATGCATGGGGTGGCAAATATCCACCGTTTGATCTGGATGATGTAATACCAACACTCATTGGCAAACATTATAATCTTCCTGTGTATCATCCCGGTATTGTAATGGAAGGTGGCTCAGTGGAGTTTAACGGTAATGGAACTGTTATGACTTCTACGGCCTGTTTATTAAACCCCAACCGTAACCCACATCTCACACAAAAAAATATTGAGCAATACCTCTTGAGTTTTTATGGTATGGAGCAAGTGTTGTGGATTGATGAAGGCATTGTGGGTGATGATACAGACGGACATATTGATGATACCGTACGTTTTGTAAATGAAGACACAGTGCTCACTGTTATAGAAGAAAATAAAAACGATGAGAATTATGAACTGCTGCAACACAACCTCAAACAGTTGCAGCAAATGCGGCTCATCAATGGCAAGCAACTAAATATTATTGAACTGCCTATGCCCGATGAATTGATTTATGAAGACCAACGACTCCCCTGCTCCTATGCTAATTTTTATATTGCCAATAAATCCGTAATCGTTCCCACCTTTCGTTGCAGTAAAGATGAGAAAGCTTTGCAGATTATTCAGCAATGTTTTCCTTCAAGAGAAGTTATTGGAATAGATTCAACAGAAATCATCTGGGGTTTGGGAAGTTTTCACTGCTTGAGCCAGCAAGAGCCGATGGTGTAAAAAATATCCTCCTGTAAATACAGGAGGATAACGATTGCTTGCTATATTAACGGGAACAAAAAAACTAGAATTTATACACTACAGCGAGAATAAAACTGAGTGTGTTCTTTTGATTAAACACTCCTTTTGAATCTGCATAGATCGAACTACCGGCAGACTCATAACGAATCTCAGGAATAAACGTAAAACCTTCAGATTTAAAATTAGCTGATAAAGTATTAGCAAAAATGCTAGTACCAATACCCTTTACTGCTTTATCATCATTAAAATATTCACTGCGTAAGGTTAAACCAAATGCAGCAGTGGGATCGTAATTGAAATATCCAGCAAAGCCATACCAGTTTTGCGCATCAGCATTCTTGCTGCCATCCCATACTTGTGAGCGATTGAGCGTACCGTTAATACCAATATTAAACTTGCTGCTAACTGCATAGGTACCTACGATGTCAAATTGATTTACCAATGAAGTATCAGGAGCTTTACCACCAACAAAATTCGCATAGAATTTCAATTTATCAGTTGGTGCAATGCTGTATTGTGCAATCAAAAACTTTTTATTGATTTGGTCAGTAGGTGGTATACGAAAATCCGTTGCATTACTCACACCCACCATAAAAGTGCTTTTACCTTTTGCATATTCCGCTTTCAATCCTGTGTGTGTGAAGGGCCCGTTGGTAAACATATAACTCATGCTGTAGTTGCGGTTGAGTTGCGGATCAACCAACTCGTAACCAACATGTGTGGCCCAAGTACCTGCGGTAAACTTTAAATCTTTTACAGGCGAATAACTTACATAAGCCTGTTTAACAGCAGAAAAAATTCCTGTTTCGTTGTAAGAAAATTCATTGGCACGTGTACCAAATCCTAAATCAAGTACAGCGCCTACCTTGGTGCCGGTATGCTCCAGTTTAACTGATGCCATACCCAACGCAAATGAATTTTGGCTGTTGGTAAAACTTGTTTTGTTATTGAGCCCCTGCTTTTGTGTATTGTACCGGAAGTACACATCCGCCGAACCACTGATGATTAATGCAGGTTCCTTTTCTTCGGGAGGGGTTTCTGTTTTAGTTTCTGTATCTGGAAGCGTAGTATTGTTTGACGCCACACTGTTTTCTTGTGAATACACGAAGAGAGTTGTGAACAGGGCGAAGCCTGTTGCAAAGATTTTTTGTAACATTGCAGTTGATTTTAAGTGTTAATAAGGGTACAGCAGATGTGTTGCGCCAACAACTCATCATAATGCTGTACCTTTTTTTATAAGATTGTTTGAAAAACAAAACAGCAATCACCCTGCCCGCCAAGGCATGATAACTAAGGTGATTGCTGAATTAAAGATTGTTATTTGAAAAAATTACTCAGAAATGAGCTCGCTTACTTCTTGTTCTTTCATTTGGCCATTTTTGGCTACAAGTAATGTACCCTGTAAATATTTTTCGTTGTGTTGTGTTGCATCCAACCCAAGTACTTCTTCTTCTTCGGTTACACGCATTGGAAGAATAAAGTTGATAAAGCGGAAGATGCCATAGCTCATTGCAAAACTGTAACTCACTACAATGAGCAATGCTTTTAGTTGTGTAAAGAAGAAATCAAAATTGCCATAGAACCATCCATCATTACCGGCAGCATTTACAGCTTTGGTTGCAAGTAAACCTGTTAAGAGCATTCCAACCATACCACCAACACCGTGACAAGGGAATACATCCAACGTATCATCCAAACTTGATTTCTGTTTGTAATAAACAGCAATATTTGATATGATTGCTGCAACTACACCTACAAAAATACTTTGCGGTATAGCCACAAAACCTGCAGCAGGAGTAATTGCTACAAGACCTACTACGGCACCAATACAAAAACCAAGTACAGAAGGTTTTTTACCACGCAGTACATCAAAAAACATCCAGCTTAAACCTGCTGCTGCTGCAGCAGTATTAGTAGTAGCAAATGCTGAAACAGCAAGTGCATTGGCACCCAATGCAGAACCTGCATTAAAACCAAACCATCCAAACCAGAAAAGACCTGTACCGATTAATACATAAGGCACATTAGCAGGAGGAATTTCTTTTTGCTCTTTATGAACAATACGACGTTTCAATACCAATGCACCTGCAAGGGCCGCACAACCAGCTGATATATGTACTACTGTACCACCTGCAAAATCAAGCACACCCCATTTGAATAAAAATCCTTCGGGATGCCAGCTCCAGTGTGCTAATGGTGCATATACCAATAAGGAGAATAAAACAGTGAATAAAATGTAAGAGGTGAAACGAATACGCTCTGCTACTGCACCC
>JBKCJY010000236.1:0-1236 GCA_046301455.1 Chitinophagaceae bacterium
ACATAAGGTTGATCTTGTATTTTCAGGTCATACACATGAGTTTGGTATTCATAAACCCGTATCGGGAGTTCATAATTTTACAGTTGTAATTGGCGGCGGCAGGGTTGATGGTACAAGGGCAGTAATAAAAGTAAAAGCAACAGAAGAGCAGTTAGCTGTAAAAATTATTAAAGATGATGGAGGTATTGGTGCAGAATACCAGATGAATGCAAGATGAACATAATAACTTGTAAAGCATTTTGCTGCTCTGATTATGAGCGGATTTTTTCATAATAGGGATGTGTCTGAAAAAAGAGGGCCAACCCTAAAAAGAGTCGGCCGTTGCTAACTTATGAAAAACACCTAAGCACAAATTACAAATCAATTTTTAATTTGAAAATGAAATTTTATCAACGGTTTATCGGGCAATAAAAAAAGGCATCCATAAATTGAATGCGTTTTTTGTGTTTACCTAACGGCCTATTTAGTATTGGCTGCATTGATGGGAGCCCGGTCTAAGTATTGAATTACTCTGTCAACTTTATCATTTGCATCAAAATGGTAATCAATATGAGACCATTGACTCATTGATTTTCCTGTTTTGTATTTTGCCATAATTTGATACCAGCCCAGCAGCCATACGCCGGCTTGTTCTGTTTTTTGTGGCGCATTTACTTTCACAGGTAACCAAATATCATTTGAGAAAGAAATGGAATCAATGGCATTCGCTCTTCTGTCTTTCCAGTATGCCATCACCGCTGTTTTGCCGGCAACACTATCGCCGTTGTTCCATAACCACACTACATTATCAGCCAGGGAATTGCCCCATGAGTCCATGTTTCCCGAACTCATATTGGCCAAAAAGTCTTTACCAACCTGGGCATACTTCGCATCAGCAAATTCAGCAGGTTGTTGTTTGGTTTCAACAGCTGCCGGCTCAGTGGCAGCAGCATCAGTTTTGGCTTCATTATTACAGGCTGCAAGTAAGAAAAGGAATCCAATCATTCCAAGAGAAAGTTTACGCATACGTTTAGTTTTTAAAAAAGTGAAAAATGGCAAGCGCTTTACTAAATGAGCAACAGTAAGTGATTGGATAGGAAGTAAGTACCATAAAGTATAGGAAAAAAAGCGAATTGTCAATAGCTGATGGCTATTAAGAAAAAATATACAACTCGTTATGTATAAAATTCAAATTAAAATTATTGACCATAGCTGACTGTTATTAGTTCTTTCTGTGCTGTGAATCATTCTCCATCA
>JBKCJY010000237.1:0-1593 GCA_046301455.1 Chitinophagaceae bacterium
ATTGGCTGGTGTTAAAGAAACAACGCCGGGCAGCAGTGCTTTGTTTTTATTGAGCAATGCTGCTGCTTCACAACTTGGCATCAGTGCAGAAAAGTTTAATGCGGAATTGGTGTGGGGCAAATAAGAATTAAGAGTAGTTAAAAGAGAAAAGTTTTAAAGAGAGACAACTGATTGTTGTCTCTCTTTTTTATTTCAATCGGTAACCTTTTAAAAAGTCATCTATAGCCATTCGTTTCTTCCCTTCCATTTGCAATTCCAATACATGTACATATCCATTGCTGCAACGGAATTTAAAATAGGTTTTGCCGTCGGTCTCTAATTCGCCTTCTTGGGAATGGTTAGGGGAGGATTCTTCTTTCTTCGACCGATATATCTTTAACATCTTCCTATTCAGTTCTGTAAACGCACCTGGAAATGGCGACAAACCTCTTATCAAATTATGCACTTCTTCCACCGTCTTTGAAAAATCAATTCTGCAAGTTTCCGTAAAAATCTTTGGTGCATGTTTTAGAGTGGTCGACTGTAGGAAATCTGTATTCAACTGTGGTCTATGGACTGTGGTCTGTGGACGTTCTTTCAACGTTCCTTCCGCCAGGCCCTCCGCTGTTTTAACGAGTAGTGCAGCTCCAATCTCTTTCATGCGGTCATGTACTTCACCTGCTGTTTCATTTTCACCGATAGGGAATGATTCCTGTAATAAAATATCACCTGTATCGATTTCATGCTTGAGTTTGAAGGTAGTAACACCCGTTTCTTTTTCGCCATTAATTACTGCCCAATTAATAGGAGCTGCACCACGGTATTGCGGTAATAAACTACCGTGTACATTAATCGTTCCCATAGGTGGCATATTCCACACCACTTCAGGCAACATGCGAAAGGCCACTACAACCTGTAAATCTGCCTTCAGCGTTTTCAACTCCTCAACAAACGCAGCATTCTTCAGCTTTTCCGGCTGCAACACGTGCAAGCCATGCTCCACTGTATATTTTTTTACTGCACTTTCATTCAACTTCATACCACGCCCTGCGGGTTTATCAGGGGCAGTAACCACACCAACGATATTGCATCCGGCTTTTACCAATGCATCCAAACTCGCCACTGCAAATTCCGGCGTGCCCATAAAAATTATTCGTAAATCAGTTGCTTTCATTGAAGTGAAAAGGAAAAAGTAAAAATGCAAAAAATATATAAGAGGTAAAATCAAAAATTAGTAATACTCTCAATCAAGCGAGCCTTGTGCCTTGCAGTTCCCCTTCAGGGGTAACCATGGAACGAAGGTTACAAGTAAGGCTAAGAGGGTTTTACACTTCCAACACCCTATCTTCCTGCTTAATCTTTGTCATATTATTACGCTGCAAAATTTCTTTTGCCAAATTCAAATAGTTAATTGAGCCTTTACTATCTGCATCATACAAAATAACGGGCTTGCCAAAGCTTGGTGCTTCACTCAACCTTGTGTTGCGGTGAATAATACTGTCAAACACAATACCTTCAAAATGCCTGCGCACTTCACTCACTACCTGGTTGCACAAACGTAAACGACCATCATACATCGTCATCAAAATACCTTCAATCACCAATGAAGTATTC
>JBKCJY010000238.1:0-921 GCA_046301455.1 Chitinophagaceae bacterium
AGAACAGGATGCATTTATGGCGGGAGTTGCTTCTTTGGATGAAGCCTGCAAAAAAATGCACAACAAACCTTTTATGGATTGTGATGCAAAACAGCGTCATGATTTCTTAGTGAGTTTGGAAAAAGAAGCAAAAGAATTCAATGGCAAAAAGAAAGAAGAGGAACCACCGCATTATTACACCATGATGAAGCAAATGACCCTAAATGGTTTCTTTACCTCCAAAACAGGAGCAACTGAAACACTGCGTCATATACAGGTGCCGGGTAAGTATGATGGTGCATTGCCTTATAAAAAAGGTGATAAAGCTTGGGCAAGTTCACTTTAATTTATTGAGATATGAGTAATTATAATCGAAAAGAATTTTTAAAAACCGTTTCTGCTTTAACCGCCGGTATTGCCATGTCAGATACATTAGTTGCCTGTAATGATAACACAACTGCAGTAAAAGAAAATTATGGCATACAGGTTTATACTGTTCGTGAGGATATCAAGAAAAACCCTGAGGCAGCATTAGCTTATGTTGCCAAAGCTGGATATACACAGGCAGAGTTATATGGCTTTGATGATGTAAAAACCTTTTGGGGTTTACGCACACCAAAGCAGGTAAAGAAAATACTGGATGATAATGTAATGGTTTCGCCCAGTTGTCATTATCACCTCAAAGGATTTATGTATGAAGGAAAGATAGATGAATGGAAGGCGGCAGTAGAAGCATCAGCAATCTTAGGTAATGAATACATGATTGTTCCCTGGGTTGAAAAAGAATACAGAAGTGGTGAGTATTGTAAAAAGCTTGTTGATTTACTTGGTAAGGCATCTGAACTTACAAGAGCAGCTGGAATGAAGTTTGCCTATCATAACCATGATTTTGAATTTGAGAAAGATGCTGACGGGAATATGTTTGAAGAAACATTGCTCAAA
>JBKCJY010000239.1:0-17890 GCA_046301455.1 Chitinophagaceae bacterium
AGCATGCGCTCTTCCAGCAACGCAAGTGTAGCATCTAAATTTTTCTTAAGCGTTTGCACCTGGAAGGTGATGCCATCCAATCCGCTGAACACACTTACATTACTTCCCAGTTTTTGCATAGCACGGCTCATCGCTTCTGCACTCCTGTTCTTAGTGTCTTCATTCATCATCGTTGTAAAGAAATCTGCAAGCCCTGCTTTACCTACATCATTGCCCTGAAGTAAATGACCACCGGGTATTTTAACGGATAAAGTAACTGTAGGCAATTCTGTGTTTTGTGTACCAATGATAGAAACACCATTATCCATCTTCTTGGTCCAGTAAGCAGGAACTTTTACAATAGGATTGGCTCCGTTGCCGGGCATTTTACTTCTATCGAATTTATCTTTTGCTTTTGCATATTTCAAACCTGCATAACCATAATCGGGAGCAACGTATTTACTCTTATCGATCACATAGTTATCTTCTGCTACAACATTTTTTTCCTGTCCTTTAGGTACAATGCTCAACGTAACTCCATGTGCATTCTTGATGTATTGGAAATAAACACGCTGTACATCTTCTTTGGTCACACTTCTGTACATCTCCAGAAACTTACCGATTTGATTGGGGTTGCCGGTAAATGTTTGCAGGGCAGCTAACTGAGATACTTTACCACTCACACTTTGCAAACTGTTTACCAGTTGTGCTTCAATACCACCTTTAAAGCGCTCAATATCTTCATCAGTTACACCACGCACTTCAAAACTATCCAATGCCTGCTTGAATAAGGAGTAAGCATTGGCCAGCGTTTTACCGGGCATAGGAACAATGGTAAAAACAAACTCACCGCTCAGCTCACTTAACTGGCTCCCGGCACTGGCCTGCAACGCCAATTGTTTTTTGGTAAGCTGCTGATACAACACAGAATTATTTCCCTGTCCTAAAATTTGTGCAAGACATGCAAGTGCTGCCATATCCTTATGATAGTTAGGCACTGTTGCATAAGTTTTTAGCATAATAGGAATACGGGCATAATTATCAACATAAGAAACAAACCGTGTTTTATCTACTCTTGGTACCATCGGTGCCATTTTGTTTACCTGCGGGCCACGTGGTATAGAACCGAAATATTTTTCAACCAGCTTGATTACGTCTTTAGGATTTACATCGCCGCCAACAGTTACTGTTGCATTGTTGGGTCCATACCAACGTAAAAAGAAATTTTTCAGATCATTTGCATTCACACGGTCAAGATCTTCTACATAACCGATCGTTAACCAACTGTAGGGATGACCATATGGATAGATGTTCTTTGCCAGGTATTCCTGTGCTAAACCATAAGGACGGTTATCATAGTTTTGTCCACGCTCATTCTTTACCGTAGCACGCTGCACTTCAAATTTCTTTTGCGTTACCGCATCTAATAAAAAACCCATACGGTCTGCTTCCAGCCACAACATTTTTTCTAATTGGTTACTGGGCACTGTTTCAAAATAATTGGTACGGTCACGGTTCGTAGTTCCGTTGAGTGTACCACCCGCAGCCGTTACTGTTTTAAAATGTTGTTCATCGGCTACGTTATCACTTCCCTGAAACATCATGTGTTCAAAAAAATGTGCAAAGCCGCTTTTGCCGATTTCTTCACGGGCACTACCCACATGATACGTAACATCCACATGCACCAGCGGATCACTGTGATCTTCATGTATCACAAGGGTTAATCCGTTGGGCAACACATACTTCTCATAAGGGATCACCAGTTCATTTCCTTTACGAACAATTTTTTCTACCAGTTTGGTTTGTGCAAATGCAGCAGACGTTGCAAATACAAACAGAAAAAAGAGGGTTTTCAATTTCATATGATCGTTTATTTTCTTAATGGAGGCGAAAGTAACAAAAGCAGTAACACACAACCATGCCGTTTGTTGAATAATGTAAATTTTAAGAAAGAAATTTGCGGATTTCGACCTGCTGTACAACCACAGGCTATTAACCGCTCTGTCTTCAATACCCGTAAAATGATAAAAAGGCATTTCCGTCTTACAGGAATAGCCAATGATCAGGTGTTTTCCTGTGAGCAAAAAATGTGTCCAACGGATCTGTTGATGAAACTGGTTTTACACATACGTATTATTTCAAAAGTTTGACGGTAGTCATAGCTTTTCATTAAACAAGAATCTACCTTTCTGTGATAAAAAAAGGAGGGTAGGGTATGAAAAAAAATAATATACTTTTCAAAAGCCTTCTGTTTACATTGGCTTTATTGTTGAATACCAAAACAGCAATTTCACAGAACCTGTTAACTGATGGCAATTTTAGTACAACTACATCAATAACGCCACTTGGGGGCTCACCTATAATACCAAATATCTGGTATAGCTGGAAAAGCGAGGGCACGGTTTCCGCTTTTTCTGCAGAAGTTTCAGGGGGAGTATGCAGCTTCAGTTTTATCAATACTGGATATAATTGGTGGGATGTTCAATTAAATCAGTATGGATTCTCGCTTACAAAGGGAGACGCATACAGGTTGAGGTTTGATGTTCGATCAGATGCCAATAGATATTTCGGAATTTATATAGGACAAGAAGGAGACCCCTGGACAAACCTCAATACATATAATTATTACCAGTATGCAACTACAAGCTGGGAAACTAAAACAATAACTTTTATTGCTGCTTCAGTTTTTCCATTGCACAAATTAAGTTTTGAATTGGGGGGTTCAAATAGTAAAATCTATTTCGACAATATTGTTTTGGAGAAAGTAATTCCATCAAAGGTTGTTCTTCCGGGTACTTTTCAAACTAAGTTAGGCTGTTCCTATGACTGGAATGCTGATGGTTCTTGTACTCAGTTAGTTAAAAACAACTCTAATGGTAAATGGGAAGGAAGCTTTATGATTCCTGCAGGATGTTATGAATACAAAGTGGCGCTTGATGGTTCCTGGGAACTGAATTATGGATTAAATGGTATTTTTAATGGACCCAACATTCAGCTGGAAGTTCCAACAGCTTCTTTGGTTACCTTCATTTATGATCCCGAAACACATATTGTGGTTTCATCCCCTTACAGCGGTACTCCAATAACAGGCGTATCATTAGTGGGGGAATTTCAAAGCGAACTGGATTGCTCTTTTGATTGGGATTATGGCGATTGTAATAAACCAGAACTTGCATTTAATTCCACATCAGGCTTATGGGAGGGGACTTTTAATCTTGCTGCCGGATGTTACAAGTATGTTGCAAAAGTGTTGAATAATTGTGGCTTTCAAATTTATGGTAAGGATGGAATAAACTGGGGAAATCAATATAGCAACTTTTATTTATTATACCTCCCTTCTCAAACCGATGTAACGATTACATACAATCCAGTGACTCGACAGGTAAACTCCACTTTCAACACAGATTTTTGTCCTCCAAATACGGTTGTGCTTCCAGGTACTTTCCAAAGTGAATTGGGGTGCAAACCTGTTACTTATATCAATGGAGATTGGGAACCGGGTTGTGATTTCACAAGACTCACCTATGACCCAACATCCAAACTTTGGATCGGAACATTCGATATTCCGGCAGGATATTGGGAATATAAAATTGCATATAATAACAACTGGAACGAAAACTATGGATTAAATGGAGTTCAGGGTGGTCCAAATATTCCGCTGGATTTATGCGTGCCAACTCGTATCACATTTAAGTACAACCATACTACGCATTTGGTACAACTGGTTACGGAGTCTTCAACCATTTGTATCAATAAATTTTACGATGCCAACGTAAATGGCATACAGGATTATAATGAGCCTCCATTACAGGGTGTTACATTTACGCTTGGTGGAGACGCCACCAAAACCGGCACAACGGATGCATCAGGAAAAATCACCTTTACCGGTCTTGTGCCCGGCAACTATACCGTTACTGAAACCATGCCTTCCGGTTATTATGCAACAACGGCTACCGCCAAAAACATTTCACTTGAACTTCAAATGAAAATGGACTTTGGTAATGTATGTCTTGGCCCGGGTGGTGCCAAAGGAATAGGCTACTGGATGAGCAAAAACGGTAAAGAAACCATGCTGGATAACGGAACCATGGAGCCTGAGTTATACTCATTGAGATTGATATACCTGAGCAATGCCGATGGATCTGACTTTAACCCAATGACATACGAGCAATTACAGAATTGGCTTAAGAACGCCAATGCTACTAATATGGCTTATATGCTCAGTGCCCAACTGGCTGCTATGTACCTGAACTATGAGGCGGGTTTTGTAAAATGGGACAGCTATCTGTATACACCTGGTTGTGGTAGTTTGGGCGAAGGCAACTTCAACAGCTTCTATGGCCTGTATTACACGGCTATTTACAATCTCTGGTGGTATAATTATACACCTGCCGGTCACCTGCAGCGTAGCTACCAGGAATGTTTAAAGAATGCTTTGGATAACGCCAATAACAATCTTTCATTTGTACAACCACAACCTTGCAGCGTGCAAACTCCTGTAACCAGGAGAGAAAACATTGTTTCAGAATCAA
Organism: Chitinophagaceae bacterium; assembly: GCA_046301455.1. Taxonomy (GTDB): domain Bacteria; phylum Bacteroidota; class Bacteroidia; order Chitinophagales; family Chitinophagaceae; genus Lacibacter. Next base: position 4,512 of record JBKCJY010000239.1, read on the forward strand.
CAAATGAAACTGCAGGTAATATGAAAGTATGGCCCAACCCATCCGGCAGCTATTTCAACCTGCAACCTTCATTTAGCAATGAAGCAATACAATTAAGAGTATTTGATGTAAACGGCCGGTTAGTTTATACTGCAAATGGTGCTTCTAACAAAGTATACCGCTTTGGCGACAATCTCAAACCCGGTATTTATTTGGTTGAAGTGCTTCAGGGTAAAAACAGAACCGTTCAAAAATTGCTTAAGCATTAAGAAATTAAGCAACAATAAAAAAGCCATCTGCATATCATTTGCAGATGGCTTTTTTGTTCCAATCATATTAAATTGATGGACGCTCGATTGGAAAGATTTGAGATCTTTTCTTTGTAATTAAAGTTTGCCATGCCCACATAATGGTAAACGAAGGAATAAAATCGGTACACGGCAGTAACTCTTCCACAAAAGAAAACACACCGCCAAATGCACCTTTCCACCCGCCAAATGTTTTAAAGAAAATAAAAGCTGAAACCGGCGCCCAAATAACATCAGCAAACTCACCCAGAAACGGAACAGCGTAGGTTGCGTAACCAATTGCATCCATAAGAATGCAAAAAAGAAGCGATGATTGTTGTTTGCTCATTTTTACTGTTGTATTAGCAACGCAAGAGAGATAACAAAATTAATTCCAACGTTGCACGGGGCGACAGAATGACTGTTAAACTTTCAAGCTGTAATTTCCTTAGCTTTAAAATCTAAAATCAAAACCATGTTTCGTTCTCTTTTATTACTGCTTGCTGTTGCCTTTATGTTCAACGCATCAGCTCAACAAAACTATTTCTATCCCAACAGCGGTTCTTTCAATCCGCAAATCCCAACTCCCGAACAATTTTTGGGTTACGCCATCGGCACACAACATACACGTCATGATAAAATTGTGGCCTACTTTCAAAAGCTGGATGAGTTGAGTGATCGGATGACCACACGCATCATCGGCAAAACATTTGAACAAAGAGAACAGATCACAGCAGTGTTTACAGCACCTCAAAATCATACTCGTATTGAAGAGATTCGTAAAGCACACTTAGCCGGGCAAATGAGTGGTAACACAGAAAATGTTCCGTTAGTTATTCATCTCGGCTATAATGTACACGGAAATGAACCCAGCAGCAGCGAAGCGGCCATGCTTACTGCTTACTACATTGTTGCATCGCAAAGCGAAGAAGCAACCAAGTGGATGAATGATATGGTGATCACGATGGATCCGGTGATTAATCCTGATGGACGAGATCGTCATACCCATTGGGCGAATATGCACAAAGCCGAACCTCCTGTTGCAGATCCTTTAGACAGAGAACATACAGAAATATGGCCCGGCGGAAGATTTAATCATTATTGGTTTGATTTAAACAGAGATTGGTTCCTGGGCACATTTCCTGAAACTAGGAACCGCATCAACTTCTTCCACTATTGGAAACCGTATGTGCAAACAGATCATCATGAAATGGGAACCAACTCCACATTCTATTTTGATCCCGGTGAAGATGCAAGTAACAATCCAATTGTTCCTGATTATTTATACAAAACAATTTATCCCTTGTATGCACAATACTTTGCAAATGCAACTGATAAGATTGGTTCTATGTATTTCACTAAAGAAGCCTATGATAAACTCTACCCCGGTTATGGCAGCAGTTACATCAACTTTTACGGTGGTGCAGGATTTTTATTTGAGCAGGCAAGCAGTCGTGGACATGTGCAGGAAACAAATACAATTCCCATGACTTTTGCATTTACGATCCGCAATCAATTCACCGCATCACTCACAACTATTCGTGCATCATTGGCAGAAAAAGCACAATTGCTTAAAATGCGGAAACTGTTTTTTCAAACGGCAAAAGCACAGGCAGCGGCATCACCTGTTAAAGGTTATTTGTTTGGCGACGTAAAAGATTTTACACGCACCAAAGCATTTGTAGATATGCTGTTGCTGCACGAAATTGAAGTGTATGAAGCAGGCAAACAATTTTATGTCCCAACCGAACAGGATAACTACATCATGGTTCGCTCTGTTTTTGAAAAAGCAATTACTTACCAGGACAGTTCATTCTATGATGCATCAGCATGGAGTTTGGTACATGCTTATAATCTTCCTTATACTGAAGTGAAAGCACCCATGCAAAAGGGAAATCGTGTTCTTTCAGTAACAGCACCATCTTACACAGTTACAAAAAGTAATTACGTATATGTGTTTGAGTTAACAGATTATAATGCACATAAAGCCATTCATCAATTGCAGAAACGCGGAGCTATTGTACAATCTGCATTTCGTCCGTTTACCGCAACCATTAATAATGAAAGGAAAAGTTTTGGTTACGGAACGGTTGTTCTTCCTGTAAATCTTCAGCGCATCAGTTCTGATTCATTGTTTACATTAGTAAGTGCAGTAAGTAAATCAACAGCTATTCAAATACATTCTTTAAGCACCGGATTAAGTGCCGGCGGTATTGATATGGGCAGTAGTTATGTACGCACATTGCAAAAGCCCGAAGTGGCAATGGTAATTGGTACAGGTGTTGCTGCACCGGAAGCCGGTGAAATCTGGCATTTGCTGGATCAGCGTTTGCAAATGCCCATCAGCAAAATTGATATTTTGAACTTAAGCAGGGCCAACCTCAACCGTTATACTACACTCATCATGGTAAGTGGTAATTATAGTTTGATTGACAAAAATTTTTCTGATAAACTAAAAGCATGGGTACTAAACGGCGGCACACTCATCACCATTAAAACAGGAACAGAGTGGGCCATACGCAATGGTTTTACCAGAGAAAAATTATTGGCATCCGACAGCAGCAAAACACCACCTGTAAGACAGTATTATGATAATGCTGTTTATATTGAAGGTGCTAAAGCAATGGGCGGTTCTCTTTTTAAAGTGGATGTTGATACAACCAATCCTATTGGTTTTGGCTTGCATAGCAAAACATTATCATGGTACAGAAACGGGTTAACGTTTTTACAGCCAAGCAGCAATCCATACAGCACGGTGGCACAATACACCAATGATCCGTTGATTGGCGGTTACATTCATCCTACAACGTTGAAGCGGGTAAAAAATTCTGCTGCTATTGTTGTTGGTGCTGAAGGAAATGGAAGAGTAATTATGTTTAGTGATAATCCTAACTTTCGGGGCACATGGTATGGAAGCAACAAGGTGTTTTTAAATGCATTGTTCTTTGGAGGAAGTATTAACGTGCCAAGTGTAGCAGGAGAAGAATAAATTAAAATGAAAGAGTCTTTACAACTCTTTCTTCATACAAACACTGTTTTCTATACCTGCATATTGACCGTAATTGGGAATGCGGCTATATCCGCTTTTTTCGTACAGGCGGATTGCTTCCGGTTGTTTCAATCCCGTTTCTAAAACTGTTGATTGAAAGCCTTCTTTTTTTGGCCCATTGTTCAAGTTGAAGTAAAACAGATGCAGCAATTCCTTTGTTACGGTGTTGTGGCAGCACATACATGCGCTTGATCTCTGCACTTGTATCATCATACTTTTTAAAAGCGCCACAGCCAACAGGCGCTTCATTTTCATAAGCAACAATCACATGCTGAATCAGATCAATTTTATTGAACTGTGCATAGAACGCATGATCAGCACCATCACGAATAGCAAGATCTGCATCAAGCAGTTTAACCAGTTCTTTGAAATGGTTGTTTAAAGAATCAGTACGAAGAAAATGAATACTCAAAACTATTTAAAATAATACAATTTATAAAACTGCGATGATTTTTTTACATGATAAAATTTTAGGATTCAACTCTACCTTAATAATATAGGGGCCCGGCAATTTTATATTGCTTTCAAAAGTTACAGTGGTTTCACCGGGACACACCTTATGATACTTCTTCATCATCACAACACCACTGGTGCTGTAAACTTAGATCAAACAGTTTTGATTGCTGCTGCCAATCAACTGTACCCCAACCGGATGATTCCATCGCCGCCAAGTATCTTTTATAGAGATGGGAAGCTATATTTACTAACTGAAATGATATTAAAACTACTATTTACACTCCTCATAATCGGAACTTGCCTGTTTGCACAATCACAGAACATCCTCGATGCATCTGGCCGTACAATAGCTAAAGTAGAACGGGAGTATATTCGGTCCGCATCCGGAAGAACTATTGGTAAAGTGGATGGAGACCGGGTCTATGATGCTTCTGGAAGAACGCTTGGAAGATTAGATGGAAACAAAGTATCTGATGCTGCTGGTCGAACGCTGGGTCGTATCGAGGGAGACAACGTCTATAACTATGCCGGAAGAAAAATTGGGAAAGTGGATGGCGACCGATACTATGATGCCGGCGGCAGGGTCATTGGAAAAGCAGAGGGCATTAGAAAAAGAATCGGCATACTTTATTTCTACTTCTTCTTTTATTAGTACATTTATAATATTCGTAAAAATCAATTATACAATACGAAGTAAAAACCATTCGTACTAAATATAATATCTTACATAAAAACTAAATACAGTTATTGAAAAATGAAGCTTCGGTCAAAGTTGTTGATAGTATCCCAATTTTTACTTATAATAATTGCATGTAAAAAAAAATCAAACGTTACCGAAGCTATCCCTTTGGCTCCTACATCACTTGTTGCTGTATCAACCACTGCAAACCAAATAAAGCTCAACTGGACTGATAATTCCACAAATGAAATAGGATTTAAAATTCAACGTAAAACTGCAGTTACCCCCTACACAGAAATTGCATCTGTGAATAAAGACATTACTACCTATACTGATAATGGATTAAATAGTAATACAACCTATACATACAGAGTCTACGCCTATAATTCCTCCGGCAACTCCATTACATATACAAACGAGGCGAGCACAACTACAGTTGGCTTGCCACAAATAACAACTTCCGTATTATCTTCTCTTACTCCAACATCTTTAATAAGTGGAGGTAATATTATTAGTGATGGAGGATCGCCAATCAGTGCTAAAGGAGTAGTGTGGAGTACAAGTTCAAACCCTAGTGTAAATCTTGCTACTAAAACAAATGACGGAACGGGCACAGCCCCTTTTATCAGCACTATTAACGGACTATCACCTAATACTTCTTATTTTATCAGATCTTACGCAACGAACATCGCAGGAACTTCATATGGGAATGAAATTTCGTTTACTACACCAACAAGTCTTACAGACGTTTATGTTGCAGGTGCTGAGGCCAATATAAATTCAGGCGTAAGTGTAGCCAAAGTATGGAAAAACGGAACAGCAGTAAACTTATCTGCTGTATCCGGCTTTAACTCAGAAGCTTATTCAGTTGCAGCTTCAAGCTTCGATATTTATGCTGCAGGTTATCAATCCGGAGGCGGCAACAATAATATAGCTACATATTGGAAAAACGGAGTCGCAACTCTAGTAACCAACGGATCAAATGATGCCGCAGCCACATCTGTTGCTGTTTCCGGCACAGATGTATACCTAGCATTTTATGAATCAAATGGTTCAAAATATATTGCTAAGGTTTGGAAAAATGGAGTTGTTACAGCATTAACCAATGGATTAAACGATGCGTTTCCTAACGAAATAGTAATTGCTGGTACTGATGTTTATGTGGCAGGTACTGAGTCGAATGGAACAAATACCGTAGCAAAATTCTGGAAAAATGGGGCCGGCTTCTCTTTACCAACTGGTTCGGGCTTTAATTCCTCTGCCAATGCTATATTTATAGTAGGATCTGATATTTTTATTGCAGGTTCAGATTCCAGTGGGTTTGGATTTAAAAACAGAGCAAAAATTTGGAAAAACGGGGTAGCTGTTTCACTAACAAATGGCTCAAATGATGCAGAAGCTTATGGAGTTTATGTCTCAAATAATAATGTATACGCCGTTGGTTATGAAATGGCCGGTAACTATAAGGTAGCCAAAATTTGGAAAAACGGAGTGAGTACTACTATATCGGCACCTTCAACAGCAGGAATAGCCTATCGGTTAATAGTAAAATAAATATTAACTTCATAATTTTAATTCTATATATAACGATGAGATATCTGCTGTTCGCCATACAATTCTTTTGTACATTTAACTTATTCGCACAAAATAATACAGTATCAGGTGGCGGTGAATTTGCTGGTAGTACAGGATCGGTCACGTTCAGCGTAGGTCAAATAGCCTATACATCTGTTACAGGAGCGAATGCAACAATGATACAGGGTCTTCAGCAACCTTTCGAATTACTAATCATAACAAATTTAAGAGAACCAAGTACAACATTTAACGCACACATATACCCTAATCCTGCACAAAACCAGATCATCATCAGCGTAGTTTCAGAAAGATATAAAAACTTGCGTTATGTACTCATGGATCTAAATGGTAGAATTATTGGTGCAGACAAAATAATTCAACAAACTTCTTTCCTCGACATTTCGCAATTAAACACAGGAACTTATTTTCTCCGTTTAATTTCCAACGAAATTCAGGTTCAAATTTTTAAGATCATAAAAAATAAATAAAATGAAAATAACAGGATATTTTATAATGATATTATTACTGGCATCAGTCGATTTAGTTGCGCAGGCTCCTCAAAAAATAAGTTATCAGGCTGTTGTCAGAAATACATCTAACAATTTAGTGTCAAATGCGCCTGTAAAAATACGGATAAGCATTTTGCAGGGCAGCGCTTCCGGTACAGCCGTATATAGTGAATTACATAGCGCAACAACTAATACAAACGGATTGATAAGTATCGAAATTGGCATGGGAGCAGCCTCCTCAGGTAATTTTTCAACTATAGATTGGGGGAATAACAGCTACTTTCTAAAAACTGAAATAGACCCTCTGAATGGAACAAATTATACTTTAATTGGCACATCGCAGTTACTGAGCGTTCCGTATGCTTTGTATGCAAATTGTGTCCCATCTTCTGTTAATGGTACAAATGACACACTCACGGTAGGCTGTAAAAAGATTGTACTCCCGCTTTTTGTAGATTCAATTCGTAATAATTGGGGAATTGGTTACAAAATGTTTAAAGTAAATACAACAGGATTCGGAAATACAGCTATTGGTCCTTCCTCTATGCTGGCCAACACAACTGGCTATGAAAATGTGGGAGTTGGAATACTTACCTTAAGTGATAATAATACAGGATTTTGGAATACTGCAATTGGACCGGGTGCTTTAATGAACAATACAAGCGGGAATCAAAATACAGCAATCGGTAGAGCATCAATGCCTTCTAATACAACAGGGTATCAAAATACTGCTATTGGAAACATGTCTTTGAATACAAATACCACTGGGATTTATAATACTGCTCTTGGTAATTATGCTTTGAGCCAAAATATTTCAGGACAGGATAATACTGCAGTTGGTAATTCAGCCTTGAAAAAGTCAACAGGTTCCAATAACACTGCTGTAGGCGGAAATGCAATGCAAGAAACTAGCACAGGAACTGGTAATACCGCAGTTGGAAATGCGGCGTTGAGTTTAAATCAGACTGGCAGTAACAATGCCGCTTTTGGCTTTCGTTCCTTATATACAAACACCATAGGGACCCGGAACGTAGCTGTAGGTGCGCAGGCTATGGAAAATAATTCTACAGGGTCTGTTAATAATGCATTTGGTTATTGGGCACTTAAAAATAATACAACTGCTTCAGAAAACAATGCGTTTGGCCATCAGGCACTTCAACAAAATACAACGGGTCAATTTAATGCCGGATTTGGACATAATGTTTTAGCTTCTAATTTAGACGGAAATGGAAATACTGCTGTAGGATATGTTTCTTTGGGAAATAATATTTCTGGTAGCAATGGCACTGCTATTGGCTTTAGGGCAGGAGAAACAAATACTGGCTCTAACAATACTTTTTTAGGCGCCTTTAGTAACGGTACAACTCCTGGTTTAACAAATAGTACAGCAATTGGTTATAATGCTCGTGTTTCAAGTAGTAATTCAATGGTTTTAGGTGGTACAGGTTCAGACGCTGTAAATGTTGGAATTGGCATAACAGCGCCTGCCAGAACCTTACATGTAAATGCGGTTATGCGTTTAGAGCCAATACCAACAGCGCCTGCAAACCCATCTAAAGGCGATATGTACTTTGATAGCACAATAAATAAATTGAGGGTATATGACGGTACAATCTGGCAAAATTGCTGGTAACCTTTTCCTTCTCCGCCAAATCTCTCTAGCTGCACTTCACAGGCGACCTTTCGGGTAGCTATGTGTATTGGCATTATAGCTGTTACCGGTCGCCTGTACCCAACTCCTCGAGGATCTTTCTTCGGTATGCATGATCTTCATAAAAATGATCTTACCACTTTTTAGTGAAGGGTGAGCTGTCTTTGAGATTAAAGTACACCATCTACAAAATCGGCAGCGGAAGAAAAAGGAAAAATAAATACAGCCCCATCACTCAAATCAAGTGCAGGTAACAATACTTAAAGCAAAACAAGTATTGACAAAAAAATCTACGGAAGCCTCACATTATTCATAAAGCCTTTTCAATTATAATAAAACCGGCGCTGAAAAGGTTGAGCCGCCTCAGGCGGTTTTATTGGAGCAGGTGCTAAAGCCAAATAAAGTGTACAAAGGACAAAAACCCAATATACTGCCAAGAAAAATTATGCCACCAAAGATCGCCAAAACAAGACCCGCGTTACCGGTAACAGTACCGCTGAAATATAAATACGCCAAAATAGCCGCAACTAAAACACGAATAACACGATCGGCTGTTCCCATGTTCTTTTTCATAACGAATGAATTTAAGAAGTTAAAGATTGAATGATCAATGCAATACAAATCGCAATTGAAAAACACAAGATGCACACGAGTATAAGTATAACAACTTTGTTTTTGATACCGTTGTATTTGTCTTATAAAACTAAGAAATACTTCAATAAATAATGCGATGATGATCACAGTTCATCATGCGCAGCTAGTTCCCGTTCCATATAAACTACGGCGGATAATGGATTGTGATAATAGGCTGTTGTTTCAACAAATCCATATTGCTTATACAATGCAATGGCTGCTTCTAATTTTTGAAGTGTGTCCAATTTCATGGTTGCATAACCCAGTTGTGCAGCATCTTTCAGCAATTGCTTCACCAAAACTTTTCCTATTTGATGTTTTCTGAATGCAGGACGAACAAAAAGCCGCTTCATTTCACAAACTCCATCTTCTTGAAGAGGCATCAATGCGATACAACCCGCTGCTTCATTGTTCCATAAAGCAAGGTACAGTATACCTTTGGGCGGGCCGTATTTTTGTAATGGATCTTTCAACTCTGCTTCAAAACTTTGGAAACATAGATCTTCATTAAGCTCCGTTTCATATTCACGAAAGAGTGTACGTATTTCATTCATCCACTCACTTTCTTTATTAATCAGTTGTATCTGCAGCATTTTTTCTATCTTCAAAACAAACTTACAATCTTTTTGATCATGCGTATTCTACTCTTGCCTTTGTTATTTGCTGCATTAATTACATCTGCACAAAAACATAAGAAACTGCATTTTAAAAGTTTCCTGGCAGATACGCATAATGATATTCCTTCTGCTTCCATAGAAAAAAACGTACCGTTTGATACAGATCTCAAAGGCAAAACACATTCTGATCTTAATCGCATGTTCACAGGCGGCGTAGATGCTCAGATATTTTCCATTTTTTGTGATGGCCGGCAGAAAGACCCCTACAACTTTGCCAACCGTGAAATTGACAGTGTATATGCATGGGCACAACGTAATCCTGCACGTATGATGATGGTGTATAACCCTGCTGATTTGCAAACTGCCATTCAACAAAAAAAATTAGCTGCACTGCTGGGCATGGAAGGTGGACACATGATTGAGAACGACATCAACAAATTAGATCTATTATACAAACGTGGTGTGCGGTACATGACCATTACATGGAATAATTCCGTTAGCTGGGCTACGAGTGCTGCAGATGAAACCACAACGGGAGGCGCCTTGAACTCCGATGGTAAAAAAGGCTTGACTGAGTTCGGAAGAAATGTTATTAAACGCATGAACGAATTAGGCATGATGGTAGATATAAGCCATGTGGGTGAACAAACATTTTGGGACATCACAAAAATTGCAACAAAACCCATCATTGCATCACACAGTTGTGTATGGAACTTATGCCCGCACAGAAGAAACTTAAAAGATGAACAGATTAAAGCTATTGCCAAAAGCGGCGGAGTAATCTTCCTCAACTTCTATGCAGGATTTATTGACAGTACTTACGAACGCAAACGGGATGTATTTCTAAAACAACATCAGGTAGAAGTAGATGAATTAATTAGGCAGGGCAAGCAAAAAGATTATGCATTAATGATGGTGGGGGATAAATACAAAAATGAAATCAACGCTATGCGACCATCATTATCTGTTTTACTGGATCACCTGGATTACATAGTAAAGCTTGTAGGTGTTGATCACGTAGGAATGGGCAGCGATTTTGATGGCATTGAAGCGCCACCGCTTCAATTAAATGGTGTGGAAGATTATCCGTTGATTACAACAGCATTACTGAAAAGAGGGTACAGTAAAAAAGATATAATTAAAATATTGGGCGGAAACTTTAAGAGGGTCTTTAAAGCGAATCAGTAATAAAACGGTTTCAATATTCATGCAGGAACAATTAAAACGCAGCATTGGTGTATTTGGCCTGGCCGCCGCCGTTATTAATATGACGATCGGTACCGGTATTTTTGTGTTGCCTGCGCTGGCAGCAGAGAAGATGGGTGCTGCCGCTTTACTGGCATTTCTTATTTGTGGGGTATTGATCTTTTTAATTGCCATGTGTTTTGCTGAGGTGGGCAGCCGTTTTGATATCAGCGGCGGACCCTATACCTACATTGAATTTGCATTCGGAAAATATGCCGGTTTTCTGGCCAATATCACTTTTCTAACAAGCTGTGTGCTGGCTGATGCCGGTGCTGCAAAAGCAGTCGCCAAAACACTCAGCTTCTTCTGGCCGTTGCTGGATACACCGGTTGTACAGCGTATATTTTTCATACTGCTCTTTGGTATACTTGCCCTCATCAATATACGGGGCGCACAACAAGGAATGCGCTTTGTAGTCATCTCTACAATTGCTAAATTAATACCCCTCTTACTGGTTGTTGCTTTGGGAATGGGTAAGATCAACCTGCACAACCTGGAATGGCAACTCAACTTTGGTCTGAATGAAACAGGCTCAACAGTATTGCTGCTTTTTATTGCTTTTGTAGGAATGGAAACAGCGGTGAGCAATGGCGGTGAATTTAAAAATCCATCCCGTACAGTTCCGTTGGGGGTCTTATCCGGACTGTTAATCGTTTTGTTGTTGTATATCATTATTCAACTCATTACGCAAGGCGTTATGGGGGCAGAACTGATTAAAGTTAAAGAAGCACCCATCGCCGCACTGGCAGAACAACTCATGGGAAAAATCGGGCTAACAATCACCGTTATTGGAAGCTCTGTATCTATGATCGGCCTCATCAGTGGTGAAGTGCTCAGCATCCCACGCATCCTGTATGCCGGCGCCCGTGATGGGTTACTGCCCGGCTTTCTCTTTAAAGTGCATACAAAATTTGCAACACCGCATTACGCTATACTTGTATACACAGCTATTGGATGTACGCTGGCTATTACAGGTGGTTTGCAGCAACTCCTTATACTAAGCAGCGCTACCATTATGCTCATTCACTTGGGGGTCATACTGGCTCTGATAAAATTCCGCAAACAAGCTGCTCCTCAACCGGGGTTCAAAGTCCCCGGTGGTTTGTTCATACCTGTACTCGCTTGTGTAGCCATTATTTGGGTACTTTCAAATTTAACAACAAAAGAAATTTTGGGAATGTTACTGGCGCTGTGTATCATTTCATGCATCTATGTACTTTCATTACGTTTACAAAAGCAAAACCGTTTAGATAAACGCCGATAAACTTAAGACTCCTTTCAAAAAGATCATAAGCTTCCACTGCTGTTTAATTGTATATTGAAGTGACAAAACGCACACTCAATAATTTTAATAGCCGGTATTTTTGAAGATTAAAAATATGAAGTTGAAACATCTAATTATAATCTTGCTGTTGCTCCCCGTGTTTACAGTTGCTCAAACTACCCGTGAAGTACAAACGCAAAACCACACATGGATGAGTTTAAATACACAGTTGCGCTTAACAGAAAAAATGGGAATAAGCGCAGATGTACATGTGCGGCGCACCAATTTTATCAGTAATAATAACTTCTTCCTGTTCCGTGCAGGGGCTTTGTATTACCTCAACAAACAGTTAACTATCGGGGCAGCATATGGTCATATGTGGCTGGCCAACCAAAACGGCGCAACAGAATTGTTTTCTAATGAAAACAGGCTGCATCAGCAAATAACACTTAATCAAAAAATAAGAAGTGTGCAACTCAACCAGCGCTTACGCATTGAAGAACGCTGGATCCAGAAAGTGGTAAACTTTGTTCCTGCTGATCAGCAACGGTATGTTACCCGTTTTCGATACCAGCTCTCTATGAATATTCCGGTGAGCGCTAATAAAAAAGTACCAATGCTCTCCTTAGCAGACGAATTGATGATGCAAACAGGAAAAGACATCATCTATAATAACTTTGATCAGAACCGTTTTTTTGCAGGCATTCGTCAGCAGGTTTCCGAATCACTCAGTTTTGACTTTGGATATATGCACGTATGGCAGCAATTGCTCAGTGGTTATAAATACAGTCGTAACCATACCATCCGCCTCTTCTTTTATTGGCAACCGGATCTCAGAAAAACAAAGAAAACACAAGCCCCGGCGCCCGAGTTGCATTCGGATACATAAACCCTTTGTTCAATACGTTTTGAATACCTAGCTTTAATGTTATTGATTAAAGTATTTAAGTATGAGAATCTTTTTGATGGCCTTGCTCCTGCCAATTCAATTATTAAGTCAGTCGTTTTCAGATGCAGAAATCAATCGGTGGAAACAAAGAGCCGGTACTAGTACCATTATTCGTGATCACTGGGGTATCCCGCATGTTTATGGCAAGACTGATGCAGATGCCGTATTTGGTTTGCTCTACGCACAATGTGAAGATGATTTTAAACGTGTGGAAATGAATTACATTGAAAAACTGGGGCGCAAAGCCGAAGTGCTGGGCGAAAAAGAACTCTACAACGATCTCTATGTACGTCTTATCATTGATAGTGCAGAAGCTGTTGCCGATTATAATAAAGCGCCTCTATGGCTAAAGCAATTAATGGATGCATGGGCCGATGGCATTAACTATTATCTATACAAACATCCGGAAGTAAAACCGGCATTGCTCACCCGCTTTAAACCCTGGTACACCTTATTGTGGACAGATGGAAGCATCGGTGCCATTAG
>JBKCJY010000240.1:0-9618 GCA_046301455.1 Chitinophagaceae bacterium
CGATTAAGATCACTCACAATTTTGGAAGTAGACTTTGGAGAAGCAATCCAAAACTTTGCTTTGGGTGATAAAGCAGGTAACACTTCCTTCAAAATGCCATTTAATTGGTTTTGATTTACCGCAAAAACAAGGGCAAAATCAATCTTTTTGGTGCGAAGGAGTGGTGTTACATTCTTAGCAAATGAAAGTTTTACAAAATGCTTCTCAATGGAGGAAGGGAGGCCTTGGATTAGTAAGTTCTTTTCTTCATTCAACTGCAACTTTTCCAAGAGAGAAATTGACATACTGTAAATTTTGATGAGAACTAAAAAACGAGACGGCAAAGGTAATACTTTTGCCCTCTATGAAAACGTTTTTGATTAACTTATTGCGATGTCTTCCTAAACAAAACAGCACGATTTTTTTGAAAAAACAACTAAATCATTATTTTCCAATGGGTTTATAAAACTTCATTGCTTCAGGTATAAATTTCTGCATATTGGCAATGCGGGTTTCATCGCTGGGGTGCGTGCTCAGGAATTCGGGTGGTTTTTGAGCACCTTCTGAGGCCTTGGCCATCCGTTGCCAGAAAGGAATGGCTTCATTAGGATTATACCCGGCCATAGCTGAGAAAATAAGCCCAAACTTGTCTGCCTCTGTTTCCTGTTTTCTACTAAATGGAAGGGTTCCAAGTACTGTAGAACCAATTCCATATGACTGTAAAAAGAGGTTTTGGGTTTCGTTAGGTTTATTGGCAACGGCTACAGAAAGAGCAACACCGCCTAATTGCTGCAAAATGCCCTGGCTCATACGCTCATTGCCATGTGTAGCAATAGCATGCGCAATTTCATGTCCCATAACAACTGCCAGTGCAGCTTCATTTTGAGTTACAGGCAGTAAACCTGTGTAAACCACCACTTTACCTCCCGGCATGCACCAGGCATTTACATTTGGGTCGTTCACCAAGTTAAACTCCCAGTTATACCCATCTAAAACACTCGTTTTGCCTTGGCTTTCATAATATTTTGTAATGGCATAAGCAATACGTGTTCCTACACGACGAACCATTTCTGCATCTTTATTTACGTTAGCAGCTATCACTTTGTTTTGTGATAAGAACTGGCGGTATTGTTCTCCGGCCATAGCTTGCAATTCCGACTCAGGCAAAAGTTTAAATTGCTTTCTGCCAGTTACCTGATTTTTAGCACAACCTGAAAGTAGCATTGCCGCCAAAATAATTGTAGTGAAAATCCGGTTCATAATGTGAGTTTTTATAAGTGTTTCAATTAACGTACCAATCTTTTGTAAAATTACTTATCCTTCTTTTTCTTTTTGATGGTGATTTTATTTTCAGTGCCCTTTAACAATCTCCTTATATTCGAAACATGCATGATGAAAATGAATAGGGCTGAAACAACAGCAAACCATTTAAAAAAAATGTTTTCTTCTTTGTATGCAAAAAAAACACATAATGCAAAAACAACAACGGCCGTTAAAGAACCAAGCGATATATAACGTGTGAGCACTACTACTATGATGAATGCAGTCACGCTTATCAATGCTGTCCACGGTTGTATCGCAAGAACTACTCCAAATAAACAAGCAACACCTTTACCACCTCTGAAACCCGCAAATAAAGGAAAGATGTGGCCCAATACTGCTATTAAACCAAGTATCAATTGCCAAAACATTTTTTCTGTCCCAAGCCATGCATTTTCTTCAACATGATTTGCCAGATAAACTGCTGCCATTGCTTTGCCCATATCAACAAGCAAAACAAAAATTCCCCACCCTGCTCCCAGCACACGAAACGTATTTGAAGCGCCCATGTTTTTACTGCCATGTTCACGAATATCAATTCCAAAAAAAACTTTGCTCACCCACAATGCAGTTGGAATGGAACCCAGCAAATAAGCAGCTATCAGTAGCAAAAGCAAATTCATATAGCGTTTGTTTTATGCAAAATCAAAGAACTCCAATTATGACGTTCAGATGAAGTAATGAGTTGCAACTGATATTTGGTAGCCTCATCAATTAACAGGCTGTTTTCATCAGAATAAAATCCGCTGAGAAATAAATAACCGTTGGGTTGAAGAATGGATGACAGCTGTTGCATGAATTGAAGAAGTATGTGCCTGTTAATATTCGCAAGAATAATATCAAACAATTCATCAGAAGGAGGCACATCACTTTGAACGGCTTTGATTTTTGTGCAGGAATTCATTGCCGCATTTTCAATGGTGTTTTCAATACACCAATCGTCAATATCGGTTGCAAGTATTTCGGACGCTCCCAACTTCTCTGCAAGTATGGCCAGTACACCGGTGCCACAACCAAAGTCAAATACTTTTTTGTTGTTGAAATCAACCTCTTGCATTAGTTTCATCATTTGCCAGGTGGTAGCATGATGGCCTGTACCAAAACTCATTTTAGGTGTGATGATGAGTTCATGAATAACATTAATGATTGGCTGATGAAAGTGAGCACGTACTGCTGCAAAATCATCCACAATCACAGGTTGATAGCTGCTCTCCCACTCTCCATTCCAGTTTCGTGGTGCAATGAGTTGTTGTGTGTAATTGATTTGAAATGGCTTAAGTATCTGTTCTAATAATTCTTTATTAAACTGAGCTTGTTCAATGCAAGCTTTAAGTGCAGTATCTGTTTCTTCAAAACCATCATAGCCTTCATCACTAAGCAACGCAATTAAAAATTCTTGCTCTTCCGGTTTTGTTGTATCTATTGTTACTTCAATATAATTCTCCATAATAAAAAAAGTCCTGCTTCATCAGCAGGACTCAAAGTTATTTCTGTTCATCCATATTCTTACAAACGTTCTTCACTACCATCTTCCTGTTTAGGTTGAGGTTGCGGACGTGGAGCACTTTCAGGTTTTGGCATCAATGCTTTGCGGCTGAGTTTAAACTTTCCGGTTCTTGGGTCAAGACCAATGAGTTTTACTTTTACCACATCACCCACATTGAGCACACCTTCCATGCTTTCCAAACGTTTCCAGCTTATTTCACTAATGTGTAACAAGCCTTCTTTTTTAGGCAGGAACTCTACAAATGCACCAAATTCTTTAATGCCTTTTACAGTTGCTTCATAAACACCGCCCACTTCAGGAACTGCAACAATACCCTTCACCCATGCTACAGCTTTATCCAATCCTTCTTTTGCAGGAGAGAAAATGCTCACTTCACCATAGTTCCCTACTTCTTCAATAGTAATCGTTGTTCCGGTTTCACGCTGAATTTCCTGAATTACTTTACCACCAGGCCCTATCACAGCACCAATAAATTCTTTATCAATGATGAGTTTTTCCATACGAGGTGCATGTGGCTTCACATCAGGACGATGCTCGGTTACACACTCATACATCGCATCCAGGATATGCAAACGTCCTGCTTTTGCCTGTGCCAATGCTTCACGCATTACATCCATGCTCAAGCCATCTACTTTAATATCCATCTGCACACCGCAAATACCTTCACGTGTACCCGTTACTTTAAAATCCATATCACCAAGATGGTCTTCATCACCCAAAATATCGGTGAGGATAGCATACTTACCATCGCCACGTGTAATCAACCCCATTGCCACACCACTTACATGCTTGGGAATAGGTACACCTGCATCCATCAACGCCAGTGAACCTGCACAAACAGTTGCCATTGAAGACGAACCGTTTGATTCCAAAATATCACTCACCACACGAACGGTGTATGGATATTCGCTACCCGGCATCATTTGTTTTAATGAACGCATAGCAAGGTTACCATGACCAACTTCCCTGCGGCCGGGGCCACGCATCATCTTTACTTCACCTGTTGAAAACGGCGGGAAATTATAATGCAGGAAGAATTTTGAATAACTGCTGCTGGCAGCACTTTCAATTAACAACTCATCCAGTTTGGTACCGAGTGTTACTGTTGTTAATGATTGTGTTTCGCCACGTGTAAACAATGCGGAGCCGTGCGGCGTTGGTAATGGTTCAATTTCCATTGCCAGCGGACGAACTTCATCCAACTTACGACCATCCAAACGAACTCGGTCTTCCAATATCATATTACGAACTACATCCCACTTAAGGTCTTCATAATATTTCTTGGCTAATTTCTTTTCAAGATCGGTTGCTGCTTCACCCAGGCTGGCAATTAATTCATCTTTCAGTTTGCTGTAAGCATCACTGCGTTCATTTTTATTGCTGCCTGCTTTTGAAATCGCATACACTTTATCTTTTGCAAAGCCAATTACCTTTTGATTGATTTCTTCGTTGCCTTCAGGTTTCTTGTAATCACGTTTGGTGGTTACACCTTTGGCTGCTCTCAGTTCCTGCTGCGCTTTAATTTGAATGCGAATAGCATCATGTGCAATTTCAAGAGCTCTTACCAATTCTTCTTCACTGCATTCTTTTGCTTCACCTTCCACCCTCATCAGGTTCTTTTCAGTAGCAGCAATAATAAATTCAGAAGTGGCTTTGGATAATTGACTGCGTGTGGGATTTACAACAAATTCGCCATCAATCATTGCAATTCTTACTTCAGATATAATTTCTTTGATAGGAATATCTGAAACAGCGAGTGCAGCAGAAGCAGCTAAACATGCCAACGCATCAGGCATCACTTCTTCATCAGAAGAAACGAGACTGATGAGCACCTGCACATCACATAAATAATCTTCGGGGAACAAAGGACGGAGAGCACGGTCAATTAAACGGCTGGTAAGAATCTCATAATCGTTTAATCTTGCTTCACGTTTAAAAAATGAGCCCGGTACACGGCCTGCCGAAGCAAATTTTTCCTGGTAGTCTACTGAAAGAGGGAAAAAATCCTGTCCTTCTTTTGGTTCTTTATTGGCTACAACGGTAGCTAGGAGAATACAATTTCCCTGCTTTACGGTTACAGCACCATCTGCCTGGCGGGCCAGCTTACCTGTTTCAATTGAAACGATACGGCCACCACCCAAGTCAAACGACTTACTGATTGGTTGTGATAACATGTGTAATTAGTTTTTTAAACTCTGCGGCAACCTGCAAGCAATGCAACCGGGAGTTTCTTGTTTTGAAAAGAGGATTGAAAAACGGATGGCTGTAAAGAAAGAAATCCCAACCGTATGAAAGCAGTTGGGAAAATTCTTTTTATAAGCTCATATGGATTATTTACGTAATCCGAGTTTTTCGATGAGTGCACGATAACCCTGAAGATCAGTCTTGCTCAAATAGCTGAGTAAGCTTTTGCGCTGACCTACCAGTTGCATCAGCCCACGGTTGGTAGAGAAATCTTTTTTGTTCTCTTTTTGGTGTGTAGCGATGTGGTTGATACGCTCAGTGAGAAGGGCAATTTGTCCTTCAATTGAGCCGGTGTTTTTTGCATTACCACCGTAAGTTTCAAAAATGCTTGCTTTTTTTTCTTTTGTAATTGCTGACATCTTAGTTTTTTTTAATGGACATCCAAATTTTACATCTATAAAAGTGGCGGCAAAGGTAAGGGGAATATGCCAAAAAGGAAGGGTTTTAGCACTGTTTTTTTCAATAAATGCTGAATTATTGCTGCTTTTGGATGTATTTATCCAATCCTAAACGGGCCGTTTGCTGAATTTTTTTCCGGAAAAACCCAAAACCGCCCATCAGCCAGCCTTTCAAGCCAAAAGCCTGACTAGCCCATTTATGAAGATTAAAACTATCTGTATGGCGATAAATCAATCCGTCTTTAAACTCAAACTCTGCATGAATTTGGTTAATTATTTTTCGGCCTGTGGCAGAAAAAGTATACTCGGCCACCCAATCAGCGCTACCTTTTTCGCCATTTTCCCTAAAATTGGTAAAACGGATATTTAAACTTCCCTTGCTTCTTTCCAGCAGCATTTTCCACATCAAGCCCGGCTCTTTGCCTTTTAGGTTTATAAAAGCTTCATCATTAAAAACAGCTTCAGGATGATAGCATTTGGCCATGGTTTCACCATCGTGAATACTAAACGCTGTATAAAATCGGGTTATAAGTTCCTGCATGTTTTTAAAGTGTTTGGAAAGATAACCAATTCAATTGATTTATATTGCCGTTTAAATTAACCCGCTTGAACCGTATCATTTTTACAGTAATCAATGATTTGAATTTTGACCAGCGTATGATGCGCATCTGCACCACGCTGGCAACAAATGGTTATAATGTAACTCTCGTGGGCAGACAGATGAGTCAATCAACTCCCCTTTCGCATCAACTCTTTCAGCAAAAGAGGTTTCAATGCTTTTTTACAAAAGGGCCAATGTTTTATATAGAATACAATCTGCGTCTGTTCTTTTGGCTATTGTTTCAAAAAGCAGATGCACTTTGTGCAATTGACCTTGATACCATCCTGCCCGTTCTGTTTGTTTCAAAACTAAAAGGCAGTGAACGTATCTATGATGCGCATGAATTGTTTTGTGAGATGAAAGAAATTGTAACACGACCCTCCCGCTACAAAATTTGGAAATGGATTGAGGGCTTTGCTGTTCCCAAATTTAAATATGGCTATACAGTTTGTGGCCCCATTGCACAAGAGTTTGAAAAAATGTATGGCGTGAAATATGAGATAGTGAGGAATGTTCCTTTCAAAGCTAGTCGAGAGTCGGTAGTCGTGAGTCGTGAGCAACAAACGCATAAATTTCTAATCTATCAAGGCGCTGTAAATGAAGGCCGCAGTTTTGAAACATTGATTCCGGCGATGAAAGATGTAGAGTTGCCACTCCATATTTATGGTGATGGAAACTTTTATCATCAAACCAAACAATTGGTTGAGCAAAATCAACTTCAGAGAAAAGTATTATTGAAAGGAAAACTAAAGCCTGATGAACTGAAAGCGGTTACCGCTTCTGCTTATGCCGGTCTTACGTTGTTTGAGAACAACGGGTTGAGTAACTATTTATCATTAGCCAATCGTTTTTTTGATTACATCATGGCAGGAATTCCACAGGTGGCAATGGACTATCCCTCCTATCAAGCCATCAACAATGAGTTTGAAGTGGCATTGCTCATTCCTGATACTTCACCCAAAACAATTGCAAATGCGTTAAACCTTTTGTACACTGATGTTGTTTTGTATGAACGGCTGCAACAAAACTGCATCAAAGCAAAAGCAACTTTAAACTGGCAGGAAGAAGAAATAAAACTTATTGCATTTTATAAACAAATCCTTGGCTGAGCATTTACATATCGTTTCATTTGACATTCCCTACCCCGCTGATTATGGCGGAGTGATGGATGTGTATTATAAAATCAAAGCGCTTCATCAAATTGGAGTAAAAGTGCATTTGCATTGTTTTGAATACGGACGTGAACATCAAAATGCATTGAATGCTGTTTGTGAAGAAGTTCATTATTATCAGCGAAAAGAAGGTCATAAAGGGTTTTCACTGGAATATCCATACATCGTTGCATCAAGAAATGATGAAAAGCTGTGGGAACGCTTAAATGCGGATGATTATCCTGTGTTGCTGGAGGGTGTGCATTGTACTTATGGTTTAATAAGCGGTAAACTAAAAAAGAACAATGTTGCAATTCGTTTGCACAACGTGGAGTATGAATATTACAAACAATTGGGTCGTTGGGAGAAATCGCTTTTCAGAAAAGCTTATATGCGTAATGAAAGCCGCCTGCTAAAACGTTATGAAGAACAGTTAAAGAATTACAGCATCATAGCTTTGAGTGAAGCAGACGCAGCACATTACAGGAAAGTATTTAAAGCAAGAAACACGCATTTCATACCGCCGTTTATTCCCAACCAAATAGTTACTTCAAAAGAAGGATTGGGAACTTTTGCATTGTATAACGGTAATTTATCTGTAGTTGAAAATGAAAAAGCAGCCACTTGGTTGTTAGAAAAAATTTTTCATGAGCTTGAAATTCCATTTGTTGTAGCAGGTAAAAATCCGCCACAACGATTAACAGATTTGGCGCATGTGCAACAACACACTTGTATGGTTGCAAACCCCGGAGAAGCTGAACTGAATGATTTGGTGCAGAAAGCACAATTGCATATTCTGCCATCATTCACAAATTCCGGAATTAAATATAAATTGTTGAATTCTGTTTTCACCGGCAGACATGTTATTGCCAACAGTGAAATGTTAAGAGGAACACATTTAGAAAAAGCCTGCCAGCTTGCTGATAATGCAACGGAAATGAAATATCATATTTTCCGTTTGTTTCATAAACAATTTACGGATGATGATGTGCAGCTGAGACAAGGTTTGTTAATGCAGCATTACAACAATGCTGAGCATGCAAGAAAACTTATGAATGTTCTACAGTAGCATTATCCCACACTTTACCGCCTTCTGTTTTTACAAGACGTGCGGGGAATTTTTTAATCACCATAAAATCATGTGTGGCCATTACCACTGCAGTTCCATAATCCTTTGCTACCTGAAAGAGCAATTGCATAATTTCATCGCTGGTTTCGGGATCCAGATTGCCGGTAGGTTCATCAGCCAATATTAATTTAGGAGAGTTGAGTAATGCACGGGCAATATCCACACGCTGCTGCTCACCGCCGCTCATTTCAAACGGCATTTTAAATCCTTTTGATTTTAAGCCCACTTTATCCAGCACATCGTTTATTTTTTCTTCCATCAGTTTTTCATCTTTCCAACCGGTGGCTTTTAAAACAAATCTTAAATTTTCCTGCACAGTGCGGTCAGTAAGCAATTGAAAATCCTGAAACACTACGCCCAAAGAACGGCGTAGGAAAGGAACTTTTTTCCAATCCATATCCCGCAGATTAAAACCATTCACCATTCCCTCACCTTCTGTTAAAGGCAATTCGCCATACAATGTTTTTAGTAATGATGATTTGCCGGTTCCCGTTTTACCAACAAGGTAAACAAACTCGCCTTCTTCCACATTCAGGTTCACATTATTGAGAATGAGATTTCCACTTTGGTAGATATTTGCGTTTTTTATGCTTAAGATGGATGCCATTATATTTGTGTTTGAGCAAAAATATGTAATTCACTCTCTTGTTAACACTTTGAAGAAATTTTATGAAAAAGATAGTTGTATCAGCTCTGTTCTGTTTTAGCTCAACAATCTACGCCCAGCAAATAGATAGTTTACCTCAAGTAAAAATCTCTGATCTTGATACAGCAACGCTCTCTAAAGTAAAAATAGAACCATCTTTTCCTGGTGGAGAAAAAAAATGGAAAAAGCATATCGAGGATTATATCAGAAGTAATCTTGATCAGCTTGTTAATGACAGGGAAAGTAATGGTGTTTGTATTGTTGAGTTTACTGTAGATTTAGATGGTACACCAGTAAATGTGCATGCGACAACGCTTGTAAATTCTGAACTTGCAAAAGTGATAGTTAAAGCTATAAAAAAAGGCCCTAAATGGATTCCTGCAACAGAAAATGGGAAACCAATAGTATCTTATAGAAGAGTTCCAGTTACTTTTAGAACTGAACGTAGCAATCAATAAACTATCACTTCATCTCCAACCTTTATCTCTACTTCTTTCTTCTCACTCTCCTCCACCCTTCCTATCACCTGTGCATCCACGCCAAATGATTGTGCAATGGAAATAAATTGTGCAGCGCTTTTTTCATCTGTATAAATCTCCAGCCTTGTACCCATGTTAAAAACCTGGTACATTTCACGTGCATC
>JBKCJY010000241.1:0-10585 GCA_046301455.1 Chitinophagaceae bacterium
TGCTTGAGAAGTCAGTAGTGAAAATGGGAGCTAAAATTTACGGTACTACTATTGCCGGGAAACGATGCACACTTGGCGGCGAAATAAAAAATACAGTATTCTTTGATTATTCCAATAAGGCACATGATGGTTACTTGGGCGATGCAGTGATAGGCAGTTGGTGTAATTTGGGCGCCGGTACGAGTGCCAGCAATGTAAAAAATACAGCTGGAGAAGTGAAATTGTGGAATCCGCTTTTGCATCAATGGATCAACGCAGGAACAAAATGCGGATTAATGATGGGAGATTATTCAAGAACAGGGATTAATACAGCATTGAACACAGGAACTGTTACCGGTATTTGCTGCAATATTGTAAGCGATGGTTGGCCGCCAAAATTCATTCCGCATTTTACATGGAATACTGCAACAACAGAAAGATATGTTTTTGAAAAAGCAATGACTGCTATTGAAAACTGGAAAAAAATGAAACAACAGCCATTTGATGAAACAGAGAATGCAATTCTTCAATACATTTACAACTCAACTTTATAAAACAATCGTATGCGCAAACAAATAGCTGCTGCCAACTGGAAAATGAATCTAAGTTTTGAGCAAGCTCAACAATTAATTTCTGATTTATTACAAATACCTCATCAATTGAATGATCATCAAATGGCAGTGTTTGGTGTGCCTTTCCCATATTTAACCATGGTGGTTGAAAAACTGAAAGGTCATGCACATACAGGTGTAGCAGCACAAAACTGCTCACAACACAAAGCTGGTGCTTATACCGGTGAAACATCAGCCGAAATGCTTACATCAACAGGTGTCGAATTTGTAATATTGGGTCATAGTGAACGCAGGGAATATTTTAATGAAAGCAATCAACTGCTTGCTGAAAAGTTGAATACCGCTTTGAGTTATGGATTAACGCCCATCTTTTGCTGCGGAGAGCCATTAAATATTCGTGAATCAGAAACTCAAAACAGTTATGTAGAAACACAGTTGCGTGAAAGCCTGTTTCATTTATCAGCCGCTGATCTGCAGAAAATTGTTATAGCTTATGAACCCATCTGGGCAATTGGTACAGGTAAAACAGCATCGGCCGAGCAAGCGCAGGATATGCATGCGCATATACGCAGTGTGCTGGCTGCACAATATGGAAAAGAAGTGGCCGATAAAATTTCCATCCTTTATGGTGGTAGCGTAAAAGGAAGTAATGCTTCGGAAATATTTGGCAAACCGGATGTTGATGGTGGATTGGTTGGAGGCGCATCACTCAAAGCCGATGAGTTTGTGCAGATTATTAAGGTACTTAAATAAATGAAACGAAATAAAAACTTGCAACCGCTCTCAAGGCAACATCACAATGCTTTGATGGCGGTTTTGCTTTTAAGAAAGGGCGTACAAAAAAATGTCGATGCAAATGTGATGAAAGATTTTATTCTTTCAGTTTGGAATGATGAGTTGAAGACGCATTTTAAAGCT
This sequence comes from Chitinophagaceae bacterium, assembly GCA_046301455.1. GTDB lineage: Bacteria > Bacteroidota > Bacteroidia > Chitinophagales > Chitinophagaceae > Lacibacter. The sequence continues at coordinate 1,470 of JBKCJY010000241.1, forward strand.
GAAGAAAAATGGATGATTCCCAATGTTGAAGATGAAGAATTGCATATAATGTACAAGCAGATTTTAAACGAACATCAACAACTAAGAGCGTTTATTCGTCAATTTGAAATAAACATCAGTACTATTGAAATCATAGAACAGTTTTATAAATTACTTGATCAACACATCCGTTTTGAAGAGCGTATATTTTTTCCTGCAGTTGAAAAAAACTTTACAACAACTCAATTAGAAACGATTGGCAAACACATTAAAGATACACGCACTGAATCTTGTGCATCTTTTCCTGTAAAATTTTGGGAATAATTATTTCATGATGAACTGAGCACGTTCAAGCCGGTCGTTAATGGCGGCGCCTAATCCTTTTTGTGGCAACGGTTCAGTTAATACAATTGTTGCATGCATTGCATCAGCCTGTCGCAATATTTTAAAAAGATTTTTGGCTGCTTCTTCAAGTGTTCCTGATGGCGCAAGTATGAGTTGCTGCTCTCTTGGCAAATCCGGATGATAATCTTTGAAATTAATGAGAACAATTTTTTCATCTTCAAACTGACGAAGCAATTCTTCCATCACTCCCATATGCAAAGGAGTATGCGTTGCATCATGGCTTTTTAATTGTCCGGGCGCATCTGGGTTTTCTGAAATGGATTTGCTGAACGTAACTTTTTGATTCAGTACTTTTTCAACAGCCTCAGTTGTTATACCGCCTAAACGATAAATTACAGGTTCTTCATCTTCATCCCATCCAACAATGGTTGATTCAACACCAACATTACATTCACCACCATCAAGGATATATGGAATCTTTCCATTGAGATTTTGTAATACATGCTGTGCAGATGTAGGACTCACATAACCTGATGGATTAGCACTTGGTGCAGCTACAGGAAAGTCCAATTGCTGTAATAAAGCAAGTGTAAGCGGATGATTGGGAATGCGTATTGCAACACGATTGCTTCCTGCTGTAACCAGATCGGGAATATTGTTTTGTTTTTCAAGAAGCAAGGTTAAAGGGCCAGGCCAAAATGTTTCCGCCAGCAATTGTGCTTTTGGCGGAATATTTCTTACATATGTTGCGGCCTGTTGCCAAGAAGCCACATGAACGATTAATGGATTGAACTGTGGGCGTTGTTTTACCTCATAAATTTTGAGAACAGCATCATCGTTCAATGCATTAGCTGCAAGCCCATATACTGTTTCGGTGGGAATACTTACCAACTCACCTTTAGCAAGCAGTTTAGCGGCTGCATCTATATCTATCCCGGTGATTGTGTTCATGGCTGCAAATCTACGGGAAGCTTTTCATCATGATAACTGTTGATTTTGTTGAGATGAAGCAGGGTAGAAGCACCATCTTCACTTGGTTCATACATCATATCAAATTTAGCTCCATATACGAATTCGTTATAGGTATAAGATGTACGACTTACAACGTTGTTTGAATATTCTTCATCATACCCGGTTACAAAAACGAGAATTTCTGTTTCAACTTCTTCAAAGTCTTTACAGGTAAATTGATAATACGGGCTTGTTTCTGTGATGTTGTGAACAAGCGTCCAGTTTGAAGAAAGGGTATTTGCTTTTGAAAGTTCGAGATCAAGACTAAAGAAATTATTTTTTTTGAATCCGGTTTCTTCTACAATTTTTAAAACTGCAGTTACTTTAACTTCCACATTGGTGAGAAAGTGATTTTTAAATGGCGCAAATATGAACATGAGTGCATAACCATATTTATATGGGGCAAACAATGCATTATCAGAATAAATCAGATAAGCTTTGGGTTGCGAAAAACGTCCATACAACAAACCGGTGGCTAACGCAAACATGAGTAAGCCTGTTAATGCTTCAAATGATGCAATGGAGTTTGCAGTAAGTGATGATGGATAAAGATGTCCGTATCCAACTGTTGTAAGCGTTTGTGCACTAAAGAAAAAAGCTTCCCAAAATTTTCCTGAATACGTCTGCTGTTCCATGCCACCCAATTGTTCAACACCAATTAGGAAAAATACAGTTGCAAATATTAAATTCACAAATAAATAGGTAAGAGCAATTACTGTCAAAAATTTCCAGGTGGGAATTTTTAGCATAAATTGGTACACACTAAAGCGTTGCAAAAAAGTAATACCCCTAAAACGAACATTGGGTTTACCGTCTTTTTCAAAAAAGCGGCCACCGCTCTGCCGGCTGTCTACACTTAAACCTGTTTCCCTGTTTTCTTTGGCTGTTCTGCTGTTGAGAAATGATCTTGCCATTGGTTGAATTATTTGTAAATCTACTAAAACTCTGATTCAGGAAAAACATCAACCTGTCAGTAATGAAGATTAGTTATTAAATTTAGCCCATAATACAATACTTCATGAATTTATCCCGTTTGTTTGCATCCAATATTTTGTGGCGGGGTACGTATTTGGTTACATCATTGCTGGTTACGGTGTTGATGGCTCGTTTTTTAGAGGCGGCTCTAACAGGTGAGCTGATGTATTATATAAGTTTGTTTACGTTTATTTTTATGTCTGCATCATTCAGTCTGGAATCGGCACTGGTTTATTTTTCTTCATCCAAAAAAATAAATGATGCAAAGCTTTTTACGTTTTGCTTGATGTGGATTCCTATGGTGGTTTTCCTGCTCATACCTCTGTTTTATTATTTTTTTAATTCGGGAAAAGCTATAGCTGAAAATTTGCCGCTTTATTTATGCGGCCTATTGTTTGTGGCGGGTAACCTGCTTATTACTTATTTCAGCAGTTTTTTTTATGCAAAGCATCAGAACCGATATCCCAACCTTGTTTTTATTTTCACTAATTTAATTATTGCATGTGTTTTAATATGGGGTTTAACTGATAATTCATCTTTGCCAAAAGAATGGTTTACTTCTTTCTACTTTATTTCTTTTTTTGTACAGGGTTGTATTTGTGTTTTCATGTTTGCATGGTTTCATCCTTCCTCATTTGCACTTTCATTACCATCAAAAGAGGAAACAAAATTTATATTCAACTACGCATCCATTGCTTTTGCTGCAAACATTCTTTCTTTTTTACTTGCCCGTATTGATTTCTGGTTTATTGAATGGCTTTCTGCCAGCAGTATTGACCTTGGAAATTACATACAGGCATCAAGACTGGTACAGTTGTTTCAATTATTACCTGTTATACTTGCTTCTACAATTTTTCCTGCAGTATCAGGCGGTTCACGAACTGATATGGTTTCCGTCATTCAGCAGCTAAGCCGTTTAATTTTTTGGATTTACATTCTGATCATTGTACTGATCGCTTTAACTGGTAAATGGTTGTTCCCATTTGTTTTTGGTGATTCGTTTGCAGACATGTACGGCATTTTTTTAATTCTTTCACCCGGCCTATTGGCAACCACAATCATGGCGTTAATTTGTGCATACATTGCAGCAATTAATAAGGTACGTTACAATGTTTTGATTTCAGTTGCAGGATTGCTGCTCATAGTGCCCCTTGATTTAATTTTAATTCCCCAGTTTGGAATTGAAGGTGCAGCTATTGTTAGCAGTACAGGTTATATCGTAAGTTTTATTACCTCTTTTTATTTTTTGCGTAGGGAAGAAAATGTAAAGCTGGGTGATTTTCTTTTAGTTAAAAGAGATGATGTTGTTCACCTGTTGCGCAAGCTCAATGAGATTGTACGCTGATGCCTGCAGGTAATTTCTTTTCGGCTGGTACAAAAAATGCAAGGTCACAATCCTCATGTTGAGATAACTGTTGCAGTAAACAGGGGGCAGATGCTTTGTAAGACTTATAATTCATTTCCTGAAAATATTTATGAATGTGCCAGATTGAATATCCGGAGCGATTTTGTAATTCTTCGCTCAACTCAATTGCAATAACGGGCCGCTGCAAACTCAACAGGCTTTTTAACCCTTCCAGTACTTCAAGTTCAGCTCCTTCAACATCAATTTTAACAGCAGCAATATTGGAGAGCTTGTTTTGTGTTGCATATAATTCTAAAGGTATGGTTTTAACTTCCTCTATAGTACCGCTTGCATTTTCGGCTCTGGTAAAACTGCTCATGCCGGTATTATCTTTTGCAGATAAATATAAATGCTTACAGCCTGTTTTATTAGATAATGCTTTTTGCAGAGCAATAATGTTTGAAAGTTTATTAAGTAAAATATTTGATTGTAAGTTTTGATAACTGCTGCTTGCCGGTTCAAATGCATGCACTAAACAATCACTGTATTTTGATGCAATAAGTAATGAATAATAGCCGCTATTTGCCCCGGCATCAATAAAAACATTTTGATGCGATATAAACTGTAAGAGGGTTTCCGTTTCTTTTGATTCATACGAGCCATGCCAAAATAATTCTTTCTCAATGTGATCTTCGTTAGCCAGATACATTAAAAAGCCGCCTTTAAGTTTGCGGATAAATTTGTGGGGCAATGCATCCAGTACAGCAAGCATCCGCAAAAAATATTTTTGACCTCTTTTTGGAAGAGGAAAGAAGTCAACATACGATTGTATGAGTGTAAGTATAGCCTGCTTGATCATCTGCGCACCGAATTTAATTGAATTTTGAACGCCGTTACTGCTATTTGGGTATTTTGCAGTGAATTTATACGTATGCGAATTTTATGGCTTTGCAGTTGGTATCCGAATAAGATGGATATGTTTGATGGCGATTTTATTGAGCGACAGGCGCATGCTGTTGCTGCATTGCATACTGTTGATGTGATTCATCTGGTGCAAAACAGGAACATTTTGAAGATTACAAAACCGGGTATTGAAAAACGGGTAAATGACGGAATTAACAGCTCTGTTTTTTTTATTAACAATAAAAGCCAATTGCTTCAATCTGATAACACAGTTTTGTTTAATATCAGGTATCACAGAAAACTACTTTCTGTTTTAAAGGAATATATAGCACAAAATGGTAAGCCGGATCTTGTACATGTACAGGTGCCGGTAAAAATTGGTGCCGGCGCTATTTGGCTCAAGCAGCAATATGGAATTCCCTTTATCGTTTCTGAACATTCAAATGTTTACCATAGTGATGTACGTGAAGGAATTAATAATGCATCTGTCTATTTTAAGAGGTTAACACGGCGAGTTATTTCAAAAGCTGATGCGCTTGTAACGGTGAGTGCTTTTTTAGGAAATGCAATTCTTGAGCATGCATGCAATCGTCCTTATCAAGTAATTCCTAACGTAGTAAATACTTCATTGTTTTTTTATAAAGAACATTCCCAGCCAAATAAACGATTCAGATTTTTGCATGTGAGCAATCTGTTGCCTGTAAAAAATCCAAGGCTCATGCTGGATGCAATCGCAGATGTGATTAAAACTACATCAGCAGTGGAATTTGTTTTTGCAGGTAATGCAACAGATGAGTGGAAAAAGTATGCAGAGTCAATCGGATTAACTGAAGATGTAGTTAATTTTAAAGGGTTACTGTCTTATGAACAGGTGGCTATTGAAATGCAGAAGGCTGATGCGTTTTTCATTTTCAGTAAGAGTGAAACATTCAGTTGTGCAACGGCAGAAGCTTTATGCTGCGGATTACCTGTTGCGGCTGCAAGGGTGGGAGCGTTGCCTGAATTACTCAATTTCAGCAATGCAGTTTTTTCGGAAAATGCAAACGATGCTGATTCATTTGCCCATGCATTAGTTCAACTGAAAAACAACTATCAACATTTCAACCGGAAAGAAATTGCTAAATATGCTGCTTCAAAGTACAATTACCAGGTTGTAGCACAGCAATATGATGCTTTGTACAAAAGCATCATCAATAAATAAAATGTAAAAAGATTAACTGCTTAGCTTCTTTACCAAATCAATATAGTCCTGCATGGCTTTTTCTTTACTGGTGCCTTTGAGTGATTCCCATGCTTCATATTTGGCCTTTGCAACAAAATCAAATGGATTAGATGGTGCTTCTGCATTAACATCGCCTTCGCTTGCCTGTTTGTAAAGGGAGTAAAGTTGCAGAAGTGTGTCGTTACTGGGGCGTTCACTCAATGATTTGCTTTCTGATACAGCGTTCTCAAATTGTTGCAAGAGTTCCATACTGTGAAGTTTTAACGAAATTAAGGAATTGCCTTTAAACTGCTTTTTCAAGAATGGAAAATTCAAGTGGTTGCAGGTGTCGGCCTGTTAAACCATCTTCTTGAAAGGGTTTTCGTTCACCGGTATCTATATAGCCATGACGCTTATACCAGTCAATCAGTTCTTTTCTCACAGAAATAACTGACATGTAGATACTACTACAACCCACATTTTTTGCATGTACCTCGGCAGCGTTTAACAGCAATTTTCCTATACCAGAGCCCTGTAGGTGTGGTGAAACGGCAAACATACCCAAGTAAAGCCTGTTGCCATGCTGCTGCAGGTTTACTGTGCCCACAATCGTTCCTTCATCATTAGTGCATTTTAAAATTACACTACCATTTTGATCGAGCACATTTATTACTGAAGTTTCATTGGTTCGTACATTGCCTGCAATTAAATGTGCTTCTGTAGTCCATCCTTTAGTTGAAGGTTCGCCACGATAAGCGCTGTTTAGCAGTTGTACAATTGCCGTTGCATCAAATGCAGTTGCTTTTGAAATAACCATTGCTAACGATTAATCTCTATAATTCAATGCAGGCTTTCTATCGCCAAGTAATGCTTTATATTTATAGTTCCCTATTGACTTTGCAAATTCTTCTTTAGCTTTTGCAATCAATTCCGGATTTAAAAATAAATCAATTGCTGTCATTGCCATTGTTTTAGCGGCAACCATCATTCCTTTTGTTCCAATTTCAGTACCACCACATGCTACTGCCTGCCAGCTATGTGCAGGTGTACCCGGTACCCATGTTGCCACACGTAAACCTACAGTTGGTACAGCATAGCTCACATCACCAACATCAGTGCTGCCGCCGCCACCTTCTCTTTCGTATTTTATTGGCTTTATGAGACCGGCACTTGAAACGGGTGGAGGTGTAATATCAAATGTTGTTTGAAGTTTATTAGCAAATTCAATTTCTTCGGGAGTGTATTGTACACCGCCGGTTAGTACTAAATTTTTATACATTACTTCAGCCAAAGAATTGTTGATGAGCAAATCATGAACACCGCCAATAATTTCATATTCCATTTTTGTGCCTGTTCCCAAAGCGGCTCCATTGCCGGCATTTATCATTCGTTCAAAAATACTTTGCAAAACTTCCTTTTTGGGATGGCGCACTGTATAATATACTTCAGCAAAATCAGGAACCACATTGGGGGCCAACCCGCCTTTGGTAATAACATAATGGATGCGGGTTTCCTGTGGTACATGTTCACGCATCATATTTATCATATTGTTCATCGCCTCCACACCATCTAATGATGAACGGCCACGATCAGGAGCACCACTAGCATGTGCTGAAATTCCATAAAATCGAAACTTGGTTGAAATATTTGCAAGGGAACTTGTACTTGTAACCATATTATCACTTCCCGGATGCCAGTGAATAGCAACATCTACATCTTTAAAAAATCCTTCACGAACTAAATAAATTTTTCCGCCTCCGCCTTCTTCTGCCGGGCAGCCAAATATTTTTATGGTGCCGTTTAATTTCTTTTGCTCAATCAATTGCTTAATGGCAATACCACTTGCAACAGAAGCTACTCCAAACAAATGATGACCGCATCCATGACCTGCATTTTTCCCGGCACTCGTTTTTACAGGTGCATTTGTTTGAGATAAACCGGGCAAAGCATCATACTCTGCCAATATTCCAATAACCGGGGAGCCGCTGCCATAAGTTGCAACAAATGCAGTAGGCATACCAGCTACACCACTTTCAACAGTAAATCCATTGTCTTTTAATGTTTGTTGTAACAAGCTGCTGCTTTGCACTTCTTTATAACCCACTTCCGCATAATTCCAGATATTTAATGCAGTTGTTTTATACTCCTGATACCTGCTTTGGATTTGGGAAGAAGCTTCTTTCTTATATTCGTCAGTTTTGGTAACAGGGGTTTTCTTTTGTCCAAATACAGATAGCGTAGCTGCAAGTGCAAATGCAGTAAGAATTTTTCTCATGTTATTAGTGGCTTGTTTAAGAAATGAATGTAATAAAAGATTGGAAATTACCAGCCTAAAATATCTATTAGTCCTTTAAATGCAATTCCAATTCCAATAAACGTAAAAATATAGAGCACCATCATAAAACTTTGCCCTTGCTGAAAAAGAAATAGACTCATTAAAAAACTCACAAGCATAATAGTGCCGCCTATACCTGTAAGTATAAAACCAAGGTCTCGTTTTTTAGCAGTGCGGATACGTTTCCATTCATTGAGAATTAAATGAACATGCTCGTCTGGCAATTGCTGTTCTTTTAGACGTGTTTCAATATGAGGAGAAGGAACACCTTCTGCACGCCATTGTTTGATTTTTTGAATAAAGGCTTGAAGATGATTTGCATCCATACAGTGGCTTTTCTGAAAGATACAAAGAAAGCCGAATGTTCAAATCTTCAAAAACCAATTCTTTAAAATTGAATCATTTGCCCTGTAAATACATAACCTTTTCTTCCGGTTTGCGTATCGGTAATTTCAATACCCAGTTTGTAGTTGCCCTTGGGTATGGATTTATTTTGAATACGTGCAGTAAATCCGGAACGTGTCCAGTTTTTAGAACTGTTGAAATAGGAAGCAATTTCTGAACGCATTACCGGATCTGTTTCAATATTAAATATTCCGACATCATTATGCAATACCAGTTGAATGGTATTGTACTCAGCGTTTTGATCAGGAAAGAAAGCCCAGCCTTTTAGTAATGTACTTGCAGTATCAAGTTTTGTTATGCCTTCCACATTAAACCGGATAGAATCTGGTTTGGCAATGCCGGTTGCTTCAAATACACGGGCAAATTCTGAAAGTTTTACTCTTACTGTTTGATCAGTTAGTTGCATTATTCTATTCCCATCTTTTGTAATTACCATAAAACCCAGGTTGTACATTCCTTTAGGCACATTATTGGTAAATAGGTGGTTTTTATAACCGGCACTCTTTAAATCTTCACCTTTAAAAAAATCTGTAATATCTGTACGTTCAAAAACGGTAGTTTTAGCACGGTATGTTCCGTTTGGTGATGAAAGTATGATGTAAGAAGAATCGAATCGA
>JBKCJY010000242.1:0-5358 GCA_046301455.1 Chitinophagaceae bacterium
CCATTCTTTTGTTCATACTTAATACTGTCCTTATTAATAATAAATGTTTCCGGAGCACTTATTTTAGTGGTAAACCGGGATGTATCAATACCTGCTTTTTTAATTCGTTTATAATAGGCACGGCGGTAAGATTGAACAAGAGAGGTATCGGTGCTGCCTGCTGCTTCCAGAACTTTATCAGGACGGTTATACTTTATATCCAGCTGATCGAATGTGATTACCTGCAACTTTGAATTTACATAGTAGAGTTCTGAAACGGCATCTTTAGTACCTGTATAAAACCCTTCGGGCAAGAGATGAATAAAATTCAGTTTGTCAAAAAAATAATACCGTGACAATTGTTTTCCTGACGAAGGATTCCATAATATGAGTTCAGAAGAAAGCGTTCCCAGTATTCCTCCCGGAAAACTTTTTATATCCCTTATTGAATTGGAGTGTCCGTTTAATCGTGTAAGCGATGGCTTCCGATTCGTGTCCCATATAAACAAAGAATTTTCAAACGCAGACCCCAATACAAACCTGTTTGACCCGGGCAATGGCAATATATGCCGATGTGAATTGTCGACGGGCAATACAGCTTCTGAAAAAAGAAATTCCTTTTTCAGATCCCACAAGTTGAGTATGTTTCCACGAAATCCTGAAGTTGTTAGTAGTTTGGTTCCATCTGCCAATAAACCAATTTGATCGATCCTCTGTTCTTTATGCTTAAAACGATGAATCACCCTTCCGGTCACGGAATGAACCAGTGTTACATACCAATAGCTGATGTATGCTGATAATGTATCATTCAACTGAGTGAAAGGAGCTGTTGTTTTCACAAATTGTCCGTCAGATGCATTCCATACTTTTAAAACAGTATCACCAATACCAATTGTTTCAATAAACCGGCTATCTTTTGTAAAGTTGAACTGGTTTAAAGAGAAGTCTCCTCCCGGATCAATATCAAACAGCCATTTTCCTGTTTTTACTTCGTAAGCTCTTACGTTTTTCTTACTGTAGCGTGATGGGTAATAGGTGATTATCGTACGATCATCTGGGGACAGCAACGCAATTGGGTACCCCGATAAATAATTGACTTCTCCTTCATACAGAGTAGAGACTTTATACACTTGTTTATTTGATTTTATGTCCCAACAAATGATTCGCTTATCAACCCCATAACTGATCACATACTGATCCCTGTTAAAGAAAGCAGCATACACCGCACGTCCATTGTGTTCTCCGCAGATTTGCTGAGGCTGCATGGTACGCACATCGGTGACTCGTACTGTACCATCATCGTGCCATGTAAGCAGATATTTGTTGTCCGCTGAGAGTACCATTTGTTTTGCGGTGCTCGATTGCCCTTTAAAAACGGCTATTGAATGTGTTGTATTAAGATCCCATCTGCGCAGTGTTGAATCGGAAGATGAAGAAATCAATTGATTTATTTGCGGAACAAATTCAAGTTTCGTGATTCCGTTTGAATGTCCGTTAAAAATTGCCAATGTATCAAATGTCTCAACATTTCTTTGAATGACTGTTCCATTGTTGAATCCGGTGTAGAACGATTTACCGTCTTCTGAATAACAAAAAGTATTGGCATTAACACGGCTAAACTCACGCTTTGACTCCTGAACTATTTTGCCCGTTTGCACATTCCAGCATCTTACAATTTTGTCAGTTGACAATGTAAGAATACACTTCGAGTCCGGGGAAAAATAAAAACCTGATAATCTATAAAGCCCGCTTACAGAAATATCTCTTTTAAAAAGCTCACTAAGCAATACTCCAGAATTAAGATGTAAAACCTGAATGAAACCCTGATTTGCTCTTATAGCGACTTTTTCTTCATCTGCAGATACTATCATTTCTTCGAGCCATATATTTAATTCAGCAATTTTCTTTTCCTGCCTGCCATTGAGATTCCATTTAATGACTACGCCGTCATAACCAATCGTTACTATTGATCTGCTTTTTTTCAAAACCACAAAATCTGTTGCCATATAAGGATGAGCCAGACGATATTGCAGCTTTCCTGTTGTTGCATCATAAACCTGAACAGCCGGCTCATTGGATCCCAGTGCTGCAATTCGTTTTCCATTATCAAAAAAGGCTGCTTTTTTAACATAAAAACGAAACCCTTTAATGGCATACATTTCTTTACCTGTGTATACATCCCATAGCCTTACCGTACTATCCTGAGACCAGGTGATGAGTTTTGTTTCATCAGGTGAAATTTCTGCACCGGTAATAATTTGTGTATGTCCACGGTACGTCATTAATTGCCTTCCTGTTTTCACATCCCATAAAATGGCATTATTATCACCTACAGATACCAGGAATTTTGCAGAGGGAGAAACAAAAAAATTGCGTACTCCTGAAGAATGACTCACCGGAAGTATCATTCTAAGATCTTGGGAAAAACAAGAGGATATGACACTTATTAAAATAATCTGGGCAGCTATTTTTGTCATTCCAGTATAGAAATTTATGGATGGGTGCAGATTCATTTGCTTATTAAGCGAAATCAGGAATTCGTCTATTTCGGTAATTGCAGATATACAATAGTAGTAAATATTTTCAGGAAACAGAACCGGTCGCTGACCTCTGGATGGTAATTATTTATTCATCTCCTCCAGTTCCTTCTGCATACGAAACATCTCATCCCTCAACCTCGCCGCTTCCATAAAATCCATATCACGGGCTGCTTTTTCCATTTGCTTCTTGGTTTGGGCAATGGCTTTTTCCATTTGAGGAATAGTTTTGTAAACTTCCTGATCTTCCGCAGCAATGTTCACCAGTTCCCCGTCAGGAGGGATGGCATAAGGTCGACTGGTATCATAACCCTTGATATCAAGCACTGATGTTTGTTTCATCACCTGTTCAATACTTTTTACGATGGTTCGTGGGGTGATGCCATGTTCGATGTTAAATGCAATTTGTTTTTCCCTGCGGCGGTTGGTTTCTTCAATTGTGCGGCGCATGCTTTCCGTCATCACATCCGCATAAAAAATCACTAGTCCATCTACATTACGTGCCGCACGGCCTGCAGTTTGTGTTAAACTTTTTTCATTGCGAAGAAAGCCTTCTTTATCAGCGTCGAGTATTGCAACAAGCGATACTTCAGGCAAATCCAAACCTTCACGCAGCAAATTCACACCCACCAGTACATCAATTTCGCCTAGGCGTAACTGCCTTAATATTTCAATACGGTCAAGCGTATCCACTTCACTGTGAATGTATTTTGATTTGATGTTGATGCGCTGTAAGTATTTATCCATTTCCTCTGCCATGCGTTTGGTGAGAGTAGTTACCAAAACACGGTCGCCCTTCTTTACACGTTTATCAATTTCATCAAGTAGATCATCAATTTGATTGACGCTGGGGCGAATTTCAATTGGCGGGTCCAGCAACCCTGTTGGTCGAACCACCTGCTCCACCAATACACCCCCTGTTTTTTCCATTTCAAAATCATCAGGTGTGGCACTTACAAAAATTACCTGGTTGAGCAAACTTTCAAACTCATGAAAATTTTGGGGGCGGTTATCCAATGCGCTCGGCAAACGAAAACCATAATCAACCAGTACCATCTTCCTGCTTCTGTCGCCACCATACATACCACTCACCTGCGGAATGGTTTGATGGCTTTCATCAATCACCATCAAATAATCTTTAGGAAAATAATCCAGCAGACAGAAAGGTCTTGTACCCGGTTGTCTTCTATCAAAAAACCGTGAATAGTTTTCAATGCCGTTGCAATAACCCAGTTCCCGAATCATTTCCAAGTCATAATCTGTACGTTCTTTCACACGCTGTGCTTCAATATATTTTCCAACGCTTTTAAAATATTCCACCTGCGCCGCTGCTTCATCCTGGATCTCATAAATGATTTCCTGCATTTTATCTTTTGGCGCTACGTAAAGATTAGCAGGAAAGATGGCAGCATTCTCTACTTTACCAATTCGTTTTCCGCTTTTAGTATCAATGGTTTCTATCTCTTCAATTTCGTCACCAAAGAATGTAACACGGTAACCAAAATCAACATAAGGTAAATTAATATCAACCGTATCACCTTTAACTCTAAAAGTAGCTCTTGAAAAATCGCCCTGTGAACGATTGTATAAACTGTTCACCAATGAATGCAAAAAGCCCTGACGTGATAATGTTTGTTTTTTGCTGATGCGGATGATGCCATTTTCAAAATCAGTGGGGTTGCCCATACCATAAATGCAGCTCACGCTGGCAACTATGATGATGTCTCTTCTTCCACTCAATAATTCACTGGTTGCATGCAGACGAAGTTTATCCAGCTCTTCATTAATGCTTAAATCTTTTTCAATATAAGTGCCACTCACAGGCATGTATGCTTCGGGCTGATAATAATCGTAGTAGCTTACGAAATAGCCCACCGCATTATCAGGAAAAAACTGTTTGAACTCACCATACAGTTGCGCCACTAATGTTTTGTTATGGGTTAGCACGAGTGTGGGGCGCTGCACATTCTGAATCACATTGGCAATGGTAAAGGTTTTACCGCTGCCCGTTACGCCCAGCAATGTTTGATACTTTTCTCCATTGAGAATTCCTTCCGTTAATTGCTGAAGGGCCTGCGGCTGATCGCCGGCGGGCTGATAGGGAGAATGAAGTTGAAAAAGCATATGCAAAGGTAGGAACAGTTGGCTTAGCAGGGTTTTAATGATACGCTGTATTGGAGACGAGATGCGGCTGGCAAGCATCGCTCATACTTGTTTTATACAGATTTCATGCTCTCTGAACGCTTTATCTATGCCTGTGCCATGCCTCTGCCATACTTTCTCTATACCTGTTTAACGGGGCAATCCTTCTTTTACAAGGAACAGGAAGTATAAAATGCAGGCAGCATGGAAAAGAACCAGAATCTTACAGGGTTTAAGGAGGAAAGAGCAACGCTTTAACATGAAAGGGGTAACGCTTTAACATGGAATGTACCCGGAGTGATGGTGGAAGGTAAATGGGATATATAAAGAAGCAACCTATTAGGATGATTCTTTTGAAAAAGCCCGAAGATTTCTCCGGGCAAAAGAACTGAGCAATTGCTGCTATTTAATAATTCACCGCAAACTACGCACTTAGTTTAACAGTCAATCGTTTTACGCTGTTACTGCTGCACCATACATTTCTTCCTGCAAATGTTTTACTCTTGCATCTTCGAGATACTCATCAAATGTTGTTAAGCGGTCAATGATACCATTAGGAGTAAGTTCAATAATACGGTTGGCAGTTGTGTGCAGGAATGTATGATCATGTGAGGTGAGCAATACGATTCCTTTGTATTCAATACACTGTTCGTTAAAACTCTGGATGCTTTCCAGATCAAGGTGATTTGTTGGCTGATCC
>JBKCJY010000243.1:0-2575 GCA_046301455.1 Chitinophagaceae bacterium
GGATAGCCGGGATTGGGCACCAATGCTTCATCACCTTCATTCAAATACGTCATGCAGATGTGCATAATGCCTTCTTTACTTCCAATCAATGGTAATATTTCAGCATCCGCATTCAGTTCAACATGGTACCAACGCTTATACCAATCACGCATGGCATTACGTAACACTGGTGAACCCTTGTAGGATTGATATGCATGTACATTGGGCTTGGCACTTTCTTCCTGCAAAACTTTAATCACATCAGGATGCGGTGGCAAATCAGGACTGCCAATACCAAAGTTGATTATATTCTTCCCTTGCTTATTCAACTCATCAATCTCCCGCAACTTTTGCGAAAAATAATATTCACCAATACCTTCTAATCGTTTTGCTGTTTGCATTAATGCTGTGTTTTACCGTTTTTATAGATGCCATAAATCTTTAACTCAACCGTTGCAGATTTTATTGCTTCAATTACTTTATGAAACTGTTCGATGTTTTCAAACTCCATATCAGCATGAAAGCTGTATTTAAAATCACTGCCGGGAATAGGAAAACTTTGCAGTTTGCTGAGATTGATACCGCCTTCTGCAATTTGGGTAAGCACTCTTGCCAAACTTCCTTTACTATGATCGGTTACAAAATTTACAGATGCTTTATCGGCTACCTCAATTTTAGGAGCCACATCTTCTCTCTGCAAAATCAAAAAACGTGTGTAATTGCTTTTCATGGTTTGAATGGCAGGAGCAATTACATTGAGATTATACAACTCAGCCGCCAACTTACTTGCAATGGCGGCAACATGTTTGCTTTTGTGCTGCTGAATATGCTTGGCGCTTAATGCGGTATCTTCTGTTTCAACCAACTTCCATTTGTATTTATCCAAAAAATCATAGCACTGTTGTAAAGCCATGGTATGGGAATGCACCTCTTTAATATCCTCCAGTTTTACGCCATGATTCACCAGTAGGTTTTGCTTGATTTGCAGATACACTTCTCCAACTATTTTCAAATTGCTTTTTTTCAGCAAATTATAATTGGCCAGAATACTTCCGGCAATAGAATTTTCAATAGCCATCACTGCACCATCGCTTTCTTTTTTATTGGCACCAATCTTTACCACTTCCCGAAATGTAGCGCAGGGAATAACTTCGATGGTCTTACCAAAAAATTTGCAGGCAGCTTCCTGGTGAAAACTTCCTTCGTAACCCTGTATTGTAACTCTTGCCATAAGCTAAAAACAAGAATCCCGACCTTTTGGCCGGGATTCTTTATGTTGATTTTTTGTAAAAACTATTTTTTCAACCAAAGGAGTCCCGGCTTCATTCTAAAATAAAAGAAGTAAA
Organism: Chitinophagaceae bacterium; assembly: GCA_046301455.1. Classification (GTDB taxonomy): domain Bacteria; phylum Bacteroidota; class Bacteroidia; order Chitinophagales; family Chitinophagaceae; genus Lacibacter. The sequence continues at coordinate 1,326 of JBKCJY010000243.1, forward strand.
AGTAAAACCAACGATATCCTTTGTTTTGTAACATGGTTTAAAATTAGAAAAGCATTTTGATAAAACAAGTGTTAGCTAATAATTATTTTCAATTTGATAAACTACAAATGCCTTAATTCAATTTATTTAAAGGGCTCTTTCAAAAATTTACCTTAATTTTTATTAAAAAATTGTTCTTGTGTAAAACCCAAAAATAAAAGCTGCCGCATCGACAGCTTTTATTTATAAACTTTGTAAGGAGATGTCAGATTTATAATATAAAGCCAATAGCAACAATCGCAATCCAAACTAACCAGCCAATAAGAGATGATCTAACTCTATTATCATCTTTGCCTTTTTTAGTAATTAAAGCGATAATTACACCAATTAACCCAAGAACTACGCCTAGCAGAAACCAAAGTATATCAATCCCTTCGCTCGCTTTTTTGGCAAATTCAGCCATATTTACTTCTTTACCTTTCTTTAACTGGCGCTTAATGTCACGCTGAACAAGCTTCAAACCTAACTTCTGCTTCAGGCTCATTTTTTTGCCGGTCATCTCCTGAATTTTGGCAGGAGTTAAAGCCAAAAATGCCTTTGGATCCATTTTGCTAAGTACATCTGCAGGCGTTGTTGCTTCTTTTTTTACCGGTTCATTTACAGCCGGTACAACAATCATTCCTGCGTTTACTGCAGAAAGCGTAAATAGAACTGCAACAAGTAGCGTTAGAATTTTTTTCATTTTATAATAGTTTTGATTAACGAATACTGCAATTTAAGAATTGAATAATATTAATCAAATCTGTTTTTGAACGTTTCTGAATATTCATTTTAAGAATATCCAGATTTATTTTAATTTAAACGCCTTCCCTTATCTTCGCAAAAATTTTTAACAATGGAAACAACAAAAAAATCAACTACCCTCAGCTGGATCTTATTTTTTGTTTCAGTAGCAGCTTGTGTGGCAATGTATTTCTCAGATTCACTGGCCAATTACATTACTGCAACTTTACCTTTCATTGTTTACTTCTTTGCCAAGGCATTGGACTTGATCTAACCTTTACAGCTTTATATATTTTACCCGTTCCCTTTTCAGGACGGGTATTTTTTTGGACAGAAATACCACTTTGAAAAAAGAGGATCAAATAAAAAGCCCCAACTTTCGTCAGGGCTTTTTTTTATAATTCATCTTCTTACTTCACTTCTTCAAACTGCGCATCCTCCACATTATCATTTTTCGTTCCTCCCGCCTGTGCACCTGCACCATCGGC
>JBKCJY010000244.1:0-5998 GCA_046301455.1 Chitinophagaceae bacterium
GCTGGCCTGTGCTTTGGCACTATTGCTCACTGCGTTAAATAAAGTTGATTTTCCTACGTTTGGTAACCCTACGATGCCTGCTTTTAAACCCATGACTTATTTGAATATTTGATATTTAGTATTTGAAGATTGATGAAACAGTTTTATAAGGAACTATTTAATCATCCAAAATCGGGCGCAAAGATAAGTGTTCATGGCTTGGCGGCAAGGGCTGTGAAAAGATGAATTTGTCCAATTCAAATAAATCAACAATCTTCAATCCCAATTCTAAAATCCTCTTATGGCTTTAAGCAGAATCTGGAGTGCCTTCATCATTGTAGCTGTTTTAGTAGCATTGTTCAAATACCTACCAAGTACCGGGGAAAAACAAATTTTTTCTTCGATGGTGATTGGTAAGAATGGTGATACACTTGAAGTAAAGAAAATGACTTTAGCCAATGCTGATGCACGCATTGTGCAAGCCTTAGATACCGTTGCAAGAGTTACAGAAAACAAAATCACATATAAAAAAGCAGGAGAGGAGTTAGTATTGATGAAAGTGCAAAGTGCCAATGGAATTATTGACACTTGTAAAGATGCTATTACCATTTGTATCGGATTGATTGGAATCCTTGCTTTGTTTATGGGATTTATGAGCATTGCTGAAAAAGCAGGTGGCATCAATGTTTTATCGAGAATCATTAGCCCATTCTTTACACGAATCTTTCCAGAAATTCCAAAAGGGCATCCTGCATTTGGTCATATGATGATGAACTTTAGTGCCAATCTTTTAAACCTTGACAACGCTGCTACACCATTTGGATTGAAAGCGATGGAAAGTTTGCAGGAGTTGAACCCGAGTAAAACAACGGCCAGTAATTCGCAACTCATGTTTTTGTGTTTGCATGCAAGCGGTCTTACGTTGATTCCTGTAACCATCATTGCGGCACGTGCTGCATTAAAAGCTCAAAATCCCACTGATATTTTTGTGCCCTGCATGGTTGCAACTTTTGCAGCAACCATGGCCGCCATGTTTATTGTTTCGTTCAAACAAAAGATTAATGTATTTCAACCGGTGATTCTCGCATGGGTATTGGGTATCTCAGCAGTGATTGCAGGATTGGTTTTGTATTTGGTGAATTTAGATACAGATGGTGTACAATCTTTTTCAGGTGTGTTAAGTAATGGGTTGATACTTTTTATTTTCATTGCCATTGTACTCGGTGCATTGTATAAAAAGATAAATGTGTTTGATGCATTTATTGAAGGAGCTAAAGGTGGATTTGAAACAGCAGTTCGAATCATTCCCTATTTGGTAGGAATGCTGGTTGCCATCAGCTTACTTCGTACGAGCGGAACATTTGAAGTGATTATTGATGGAATGAAATCTTTGTTTGTGTGGATGGGTGCTGATACAAGATTTGTTGATGGTCTACCAACAGCATTAATCAAACCACTCAGCGGCAGTGGTGCACGTGGTATGATGATTGACACTATGAAAACTTTTGGCCCCGATTCTTTTGCAGGAAGACTCGCATGTATCTTACAGGGCAGCAGTGATACAACGTTTTATGTAATTGCTGTTTATTTTGGTTCGGTGGCCATTAAGAATACACGTTATGCAGTAGGAGCGATGCTGCTGGCAGATTTGGTGGGAATTATTACTTCAATACTGCTGGCGTATTTGTTTTTTGGGAGTGTAGCATAGTTATTCAATGATACGTTCCATATAAATGGGAAAGCCATCTTTATCCAAACCGCAAACAATTACCCGGAAACGTTTGGTTACATCGTTATTATAAAATTGTATTTGTGTTTGTTTGCCAGTAATTTTTAATTCAGGATTCCAAAGCAGGGTACTTCTGTAATCTGCAAGTGATTTTGATTCCGGTGTTTCATAAACGGGATTGAAATATTCTCTTGCAGTTGAATAACCGGAAATTGTTTTTTGATTGTAACCTCGGCCATACAACGCACCTTTTCTTGTGTAAACAAAAATACTTCCATGCATGGCATTTAATCCAATGCTCGGGTTGCGGTTCACTTTAATCAATGCAACATCTTTTGGTTGTAAATCTGTAATACTTTCTATCGGTACCAACACTTCATTAAGAAAAAAAGCAATAGAACTTTTGCCACCATTTACATCTTCAACAAATGTATTGTCAGCCCCTGTACTTGCATCACGCAAACCGGTATTGCGACTGAAGTTTACATTTGGGTCCATTCCGGTTCCAACAGTTAATCCGGGTACATTTGCCTGTAAGTACTGCCACAAACTGTTGTATGCTATATTGCTGTCCAGTATATAGGTATATTCTGAATATTTAAATTGTTCAGTTGCATATTCTTCAGTTATTTGCTGCTCTTTTGATAATTTTTTACCGGTAATCACAATTTCTGCAAGTTCATTTGGGTTGGTTTTTTTATAATCAAATTTTACAGCCAATGGATTTTTTGTTGCTAATGCTGAGTCAACTTGTAATTTATACAACTGATGTTTACTGTGCTGAGCTAAACGAACTGTATCAATATAAGCAGCATCAATATCCAGTGCTGTTGTTAATCCTTTATGCTCGGGAATTTCTTTAAGATACATCTTAGCCTTCTTCTTAAAATCAAGTCCGCTGATTACAAATTTTCCGTTTTCAGAAAACACAGCATCTGTATAAATGGTTGTAGAGTCTTCTGTTTTAATGATGGCATTCACTATGCCACCGGTATTTAATTTTTTCCGGTATTGATCTTTAACAGTACCAGTAATGGCAATTCCTGTTTCAGGATAAAAACGAATGTTGGACATTTTCCCTTTTACCACATCTTCTGTTTTAAAGCGTCTCCATCCATTGGTGAGCATCAGTAAGTCAAGAGCAGCATTGGTAGCTGAATCTTTTTTTCTGAAATAAAATGTAGGATTATGAATGTATCCTTTTACTTCACTGCCAAGTAAGAAATACGTGATGATGTTATGATTTATATAGCCGGTTTCTGATTTGTCAGCATCGGTTATTGCAATTGAAAGTGAAGCACTGTCTGGCAAATTATTTAATGTAAATTCATTTTTTGTTTTTGCAGCAGTGTTCAGGCTTTTCATTTCAAAGCCGGGATCTTTAGGTACAAATCTGTTAATATAAACCACACGTTCACTCAGGGGTTGCATATTTGTATTAAAGCAGGTGATGGTTACTGCACCATTGGGCAAATTGCGTTTATCAATAGCGCCACCGCTGCTGCCTTCAGCTAAATCATAATTTTGAGCATATATGGTAACACCATTCATTTGTGCCATAACCAATACTGATGGATATTGCTGGCTGTTATTGGTCTTGATTGAGAGAAATATTTTATTGGCGTTTGTATTATTCACTTCCATTACTAAACCTGAAGTTTCAGCAGGAGGCAGGTTTCTTGTATAAGTAATGCCGTTAAAATCAAATTTCAGTTTATAGGTTTTTCCTTCGGCAGGAGTGATGTAAAAAAAACCCATTCCATCATGCATGGGTGCACCGCTGTACACCACTGTATTATCATTGTCAAAAACAGTTATTGTTGTTTGCTGCAAAGGCAACTGGTTGGGAAAAGTAATTTTATAAGCTACTTTTGACGGTGTATTTAAAATCATATTTCCGCCTTCAGGTAAAATGTAGAGATGAGGTTGGTATTTGGCGGTGTCTTTTTTATTGGCCGCAATAGAGTCGGATAAAACAGTAATGATTTTTTCATCAATCACTTCCGGGTAATTGAGCATATACATGGTGTATGCTCTTAACATATAGTTGCCGGGACTAAGATTTTTTGATAAATAGATGTCGCCTCTGGCATGCATCTGTTTTAAAGGCCATCTTGTTTTTTCTATTACATTCCCTTTTGCATCAGAAAGATCTACATAAACAATGTGGCTGAATTCGTTCAGCTCATTATCTACTGTTACATAAGATTTAAACCAAATGGTTTCGCCGGGGAAGTACCATTCTTTATCGGTATGTAAAAATGTTTTTTCAAGAGGTGTAAACCTGTAAAACGAATCGAGATTTTTTACATACTGTTGCGCTGGTGATTGCTGTGCACGTGTGCAGATGGCAAAACAAACAAAAACAACCAGGTTCAGAAATTTCATATTCAAAATAACAAAAAGGCTTCCAAAATGTTAGAAGCCTTTTTGTATAAGATGTTAAAAATATGTTTAACGGTTAAGATAACCTGCAATACCAAGACTACGCACATTGCTTGATGGAAGATTGCTCATTCCACGCACCACAAATGTGTAAGCACGCTGGCTCACTGGGAAAAATCCGTTGAACTGTGCAAGGATGGTGGGTAATCCGCCGCTGCGTACTTCAAGCGTATCGTTTGTAATTCCAAATGTACCACCGATAGGAACTTGAAAATACGGGGTGTTGGCCCTGTATGGCAATCCGGTTATTAAATAGCTGCCTCTTCTTCTTGAATAGATATCAATGGAAGATAAAGTTACATTGGGAGCCAGGTTGATAATACGAATTTGATAATTATTCCTGTCGGGCACAGTATAGTTATCTTCAAACAGATAAAATCGCTGATTGGGAATAGTATCACCCGCAATCAACGAATAACGTTTTCCGTTTTGAAGATTAAAAGTTCCTGTAATCACAGTATCAGCAGGTGAAGCACCTGTTAACCTGTTTAAAACAGCAGCTACTCTTGTAACACCGCCGGGAAAAGCAGCATAATCCGGTAAAATTGTACTTGCTGCAACACCACCTGAATTTAAAGAGCCGTTGGAGCCATTTGTTGTAGGAGCAGTTGTATTTACTCCCGGAAATGCACCAAAATAAAAAGTAAGATTAGAAGGTGATGAAGAAGCTGTTGTAACACCATTCAACCTTGTTCCATTTACAAAAAGGTTAAACGGAGGGGGGGCTGTTGTTATAGATACCGGTGTAGCGGTATTAATTGTATTGGATGAAAATGCATGAATGAAACGAACCATTGTATTGGTTTCAAGGTTCACATCTTTTGCAACCTCATAATCATCCAGATTATTTTTTTCGCAGGCGGTAATAAGCACAAGGCCCGCTGCTATCATTGAAATAAATTTTAATTGCTTTGTCATAATATCTTAGTTTAAGGTATTTGAAACCAAACGGGCTTGGTATGATAATCAATTTGCAATGCACCAATTTTTTCAAGTGCTGCAGCATTCCACTGAAACTCAACCTGCATACGTGGGCGCATACGGTTAACTAGTTTTCCACTGTTATCAGGAAATAAATTTGCAGTTGGCGGAACAAAGCTCGGATAAGCAGCACCTCCATAATTATATCTTCTCAAATCAACCCAAGTTTCAATAAATCCATGGAAATAAAGGGCAATGTATTTCTGATTCATAATCATTGCCAGTGATAACAGGTTGGGATCAGTTGGCACAATTGCAGTATTCGCCAAGTATGCAGTGCGCTGTGCTGTTGTATAACGGAAAAAGTTGGCATCTGTAGTTCCACTTCCGGGAAAACGACTGTTGAGCAAATCAAAGTGACCACCAATGCCGTTTCTATATGCTGCCAATGCAGTTGCTTTATCATTTTTCAAAAAAGCAGCTTCAGCTTTTAAGAACTGAATTTCAGCATAAGTTAAAACAGGCAATTCTGCTGTGTTTCTGTGAATATAACGTCCTGTATCTTGTGTAGGAGTAATTGTTCCAATTGATCCGTAAGGATTCCTGATTCTTTGATTAGCGGGAATTGCTGTTACTTCATTTGTTGCAATTGGTAATCCACGGTATTGACTATCCAGACTTGGCCATAACATATTTCCTCTTCGAGGGTCTTGCACTCCATTGAAAGGGGCAGTAGTACCATTCATTAGGCCCACAACAAATTCAGATTGTCGAAAACCAGGTAGGTTTGCTCTTAGCTGCCCATAAAAATTAGTAGCATCTGTAACACCACCTGCAAATTTGATGGTAAGATCATCACCTGCGCTTCTTAATGATGAATCACAATAACGTATTACACTATCAGCAGAGTAGCCGGATGATTTT
>JBKCJY010000245.1:0-1998 GCA_046301455.1 Chitinophagaceae bacterium
CTTGAAAGGGCTTGCAAAAGAATTGGGTATTCCTATTTTGGCATTGTCTCAGTTAAGCCGTGAAGTGGAGAAACGTAAAGAAGGAAACAAGATGCCGCAGTTGAGTGACTTGCGTGAATCAGGTGCTATTGAACAGGATGCGGATATGGTAATGTTCTTATATCGTCCTGAATATTATGATATCACCAGCAACGAGTTTGGAGAAAGCAACCGTGGTGAAACCCATGTGCGTATAGCCAAACACCGTAATGGTTCTTTAGAAACAATAAAGCTCCGTGCATTACTGCATATTCAAAAATTTGTGGAAGATGACTTCAATGATTTTGGTGGAGGTATGCCCGGTGGTGGAGGCAGCAATCCAGGTCCGTTGCCCGGCGGCCCAGGTATGTTCCCTGGCGGCAACTGGAAGCCTGTACCAACTGATGATGGCCCGAAAGTTTTTGTACAGAAAGGCAGTAAGATGAATGATATGAATTTTGATGAAGAGACGCCGTTTTAAATACGAAGTAAATGCGATATGACTTCTTCAAAAAGTAGTTACAAATTTGATATTGAAAGGGTAGTAGGCTTATGTTTACTGCCTTTTTTCTTTGGCTGTTTGTCAATTTTGATTTTATATTCTAAGCTTACGGATTATGAAGACCCAATAACAGTTATTGATGTTTTGGCGTATTTCTTGTTCTTTATTTTTACGACAGGAGTTTTTATTTTTTTGTTTTTCAGGTATTTCTCATCTGAAAAAAATAAAGTTCTTACTGTTACTGATGATGTGGTGACCATTGATGATAAATCAAAAACTATTTCAATTAAACTCAAAGAGATTGAAAGTATCAATGAGTTTCATGCTGGCAGGCTACCTTGGGGTCATTTAAGAAAATGGGAATTTGTTACAGCCAATGAAAAATTCATTGTTTCAAGCCTTACAATTTCATGGTTGAATTTTCATCGGCATTTTGGTGATAAAATACAATATCATTTTGTTTTTTTAGCCTAGGCGTAATTTGTATAACTGGCACGGGTGACCTGTTGCCATTCGTTGCTAAACTCACTATACTGATTATGTTTTAAAATAAATAACGACTATGCACAGGTCAGAGACCTGCGCAAGAGAAACAAGAGTTTTCTTTAACTTCACCCCATGCGAATTTCTTTTTTACTTTTTTTTATTCTTTGTTGCATAAAACCTTTTGCACAATCAAATAACAATGATAAAGAATGCGATGCTTCCAAACGCCCCATTGTATTTGTACATGGTTTTCTTGGCAGCGGTGATAACTGGGCAACTCAGATGCAGCGTTTCAGCAGCAATGGCTATTGCAACCAGCGGATGTTTGTGTTCGACTGGAATAGCATTGCCCGCAACAAAGTAACGGATTCACTGCTCAATGTTTTTATTGATGATGTGCTTCGAACAACAAAAAGTACACAGGTAGATTTGGTTGGGCATAGTGCTGGCGGTGGTTTGTGTTATAACTATCTCAATGATTCATTACATGCGTTGAAAGTGGCGCATTACATTCATGTAGGAAGTGGTAAAATGAAAACAGCAGCAGGAAAAAATGCAGAAGTAAAAACCATGAACATTTACAGTAAAGCTGATATGGTGGTGAAAACGGGTGGTGATATTCCCGGTGCAACCAATTTAATACTAACGCAGGCTGACCATATGCAATGTGCCACCAGCGAAGAAACTTTTGTTTATCTCTATAAATTTTTAAATAACAACCAAAGTCCAAAAACATCCAAAATAATTTCTCCAGAAAACCCGAACAGTTATGTTTCATTAAGCGGGAAACGAGTTACGCTTGGTGAAAACAATCCATTAAGTCTGGATAGTTTTAATGTTTACATCTTCAACCCTTCAACAGGAAAGCGGAATCTCATTGAAAGAAATGTAAGTTCCAATGGTGCATACACAGGATGGACAATGTTTTCAAAAGACGGAAGTTTTAATTTCAGTATCACTACTCAAAGTTATTTTGAATTTGAAGTGCGCCC
>JBKCJY010000246.1:0-2613 GCA_046301455.1 Chitinophagaceae bacterium
CCACCTGCCTGTCTTAAAGCTTCATAATAGGTAACCTTAGAGCCAAAGTTTTCTTCATCATTAATCACCGTATCACCAACAGGTAAATTAAACACCACTACATCATTACGTTTTACATCCGCTGCAAATATTCGTTTATAAGGAATCTTGATCCACTCTAAATAACTCTTGGTTCCGCTGCCGGGCAAACTATGATGTACAAAAGGTACTGCCAATGGTGTATTGGGAATACGTGGACCATAACTCAGCTTGCTCACAAATAAAAAATCATTCACCATTAATGATTTTTCCATGGAGGGTGTGGGAATGGTATAAGCTTCAAAAACAAATGTGCGGATGATGGTGGCTGCAACAATGGCAAATACTGCCGCATCAATCCACTCACGTGACGCTGTTTTTTTATGCTTGCGCACTTGATCGTGCCCAATGTATTTTACATCCTTGCTAAAACCTAAGTAAGGTAAATAAGCAAATGGAACAAACACAGCCAATGTGTGAGCTCCTAGTGAAAATTTATTAAAATGCTTTACAAAATCAATCGTAAGTGAAATGGTAATAAACTGTCCCGCTACAGGAATAAACTGCAACCAGAACCACAACGGTTTTACCTGCAACTTCTCCACCATCAGCCATGTATTGTAAACAGGAATGAATGCTTTCTTAGGATCAATACCTGCCTTTTTAAACATCCCATACAAGCCAATGTGAAAACCGATCGTTCCCAAAATGAAAATCAATAAACCCATATCGTTTTATTTTAAAAGTTGACAAAAATAAGCTTTTCAAATTCCCTACGGTGCGGCTACACAAACTTTAACTGCATTTAAAAAATCAATGATTGCATGTAATAAAATATACACTTAATAAGTGAATTGATGCTGAAAAAGGCATTTGCATTCTCCCTGTGCAACATTGGGTCTAAAAGCTTCCACAGTATTAGATGCTTTAAAAATAAAAATGTTACTTGCTGTACACTTTAGCCATATAAAATAGCAACTGTTGAATCATTTCTCAATCAGCGATATTGAAAACCTTTCGGGAATTAAAGCCCACACACTCCGCATCTGGGAACAACGTTACAGCCTTTTGAGTCCCAAACGAAGAGAAAGCAAACACCGTTATTACGACAATGAAGATCTCCGTCAGATTTTACAGATAGCTCATCTGCATCGCAATGGTTTTAAGATATCCAAAATAGCCGGTATGTCAAGGGAAGAGTTGCGCTTGCAGGCTTTTGATAAAGGAACACAGGAAGCTTTATATGAAAATTTTATTCAACAGTTATTGATTGCCGGTAAGGAACTTGATGAAGAACATTTTAATAAAGTATTCCATACCATCTTTTTGCATATTGGTTTTGAAAAAGTAGTAACACATATATTCTATCCGGCTCTTGAACGTATCGGTATTTATTGGATGACGGAAAATACAAGACCCGTTCAGGAACATTTTACCAGTCATCTCATCATAAAAAAACTGCTGGTTGCACTGCAATCCCTTGATATTGCTAAAACCGGTCCTGTTACCATTATCTTTAATCCATCGGGAGAGCATCATGAAATTCCGGTGCTGTTTATTCAAGACCTCTTAAAGAAATCTGGAAAGCGATGCCGTTTTTTTGGTGCCGATGTTCAATTGAGTGCAATAGAAGAATATATAAAATTACGTCCGGTTAACCGGCTTCATTCGCACATCATCACCAACTTCTCGAATTACTCAATGGATGAGCTTGCACAACAAATGCTCAACCGTTTTCCGAAACAGGAAATTGGTATCTCAGGCCCTCAGTCAAAAAATGTAACAATAAAAAACAAACGGCTCACTTTACTCAGTTCAATGAATGAGTTAATTGGGTTTTGCAATGAAACTGAAGTGATTTAACTTCTTGGAAAAACAAAGTTGTGCACGTCTTCAACTGTAATCACCTTGCCCGATAAGATCACCAGTCGCTCCATTACATTCCTGAACTCCCTGATGTTGCCGCTCCAGTTATGCTGCTTCAATGCATCTATTGCATTCGCATCAATGGCTTTAACAGCCTGGCCATATTCTTCAGCAATCAGTTTCAAAAAATAGTAGGCAAGCATGGGTATATCTTCTTTTCGTTGATTGAGCGATGGTACATGAATAATGATAACACTCAAACGGTGGTATAGATCCAGGCGAAAGTTCTTTTCTTCCACTTCCTTAAGTAGATCTTTATTGGTGGCAGCAATAACACGCACATCAACTGTAATATCTTTTTCGCCTCCCACTCTTGTAATCTTGCTTTCCTGCAATGCCCTCAGCACCTTGGCTTGTGCAGTTAAACTCATCTCTCCTATTTCATCCAGAAACAAAGTACCGCCGTTGGCCTGTTCAAACTTTCCAATGCGTTGCTTAATGGCTGATGTAAAGGAACCTTTTTCATGTCCAAACAACTCACTTTCGATTAACTCCCCTGGTATAGCTGCACAGTTCACTTCAATAATAGGGCCGCTTGCACGGTTGCTTTTTTCATGTATCCAGCGGGCCACCAGTTCTTTGCCGCTTCCGTTTTCACCGGTTATAAGTACACGGGCATCAGTAGGTGCAACTTTATCAATGGTATCTTTAATCTTTTTAAGAGCATTG
>JBKCJY010000247.1:0-4573 GCA_046301455.1 Chitinophagaceae bacterium
CCTTCAGCAATGTTTAATATTACGGGCACTTTGCCATTTGTTTTTTCAACAGCAAATTTTACAAGTTGCGCTTTTTCTTCAACTGTTAATACACTGGCTTCTCCTAAAGTTCCTCCAAGTATAATACCGTTTACACCTGCATCAAGTTGGGCATTCAGATTTTTTTCAAACAAAGGCAAATCCAGTTCATCAGTTGCTGTAAACTTAGTTGTGAGAGCGGGGAAAATACCATTCCAATTCATATGAGAAGATTTTGAGCAACTAATTTAGTTCAATTCAAAGCACTTTCTTGAAATTTTAATGCAGAATAGAGTTTTGAAACTAAAAAACTATATTTGGGCAACAAACATTCTTCCATGAAATATCAGCATTTTCTAAGTTTTTTTGTTTTGTTATTTGCAGCAAATTTTCTTTATGCACAAAACGGGAAAGACTACACTATTTATTTGCAGTCTGGCAGATTAACTCCTGCTGAAAATATTACTACTGTAAGTATCAGCGATCCTATTTTTGAAAACAATAAATTCAGCGATAAGTATTACGTAGTTATCCAGTTTTATCAGATACCTGATGAAACAATGAAATACGAACTGGCAAGTGCTGGCATAAAGCTCATTGATTATTTACCCAACTATGCATTTACAGCTTCTGTTGCGGGCAACCTGAACCTTGATGGGATAAGATCTAAAGGTATCAGAAGCATTACAACATTAAACTCATTTCAAAAGTCTTCTCCACAAATCAATGAACGTAGAATACCGGCGCATGCAGTTAAGCAACCGGGAATGGTAGATCTTACAATCATCACACATGAAAAATCAAATGTCGGAATATTAAATTCAATCATGAGCAGATTCAATGCATTTGTATTGAACAGTTCAGAAGTTTTCCGAACTTATGATATCCGTATTCCGCAATCATCCTATTATTTAATTGCCAGTCATCCATTAGTGCAATGGGTTGAATTTGCATCACCTGAAAATGTGGAAGAAAATCTTTTGGGCAGAACATTGCATCGTGTCAGCATCTTGCAGGATGGAGTAAGAAATTTAAAAGGTGAAGGAATGAATATTGGTATTTGGGATGGTGGTCCTGTATTTCAACACATGGATTTTTCACCACCCGGTCGTTTAACCATTATAGAAGCTGGAGCAGCAAGTGATCATGGTACACATTGCGCAGGTACAATTGCAGGTGCAGGCATTTTAAATCCAATTGCAAGAGGAATGGCTCCAAAAGCCAATTTGTTTTCCTGGAATTTTAATGGCAATGTTCAGGCAGAAATGCAAACAGGCATTCCAAATAATAACCTGGCGGTGAGCAGCCATTCTTATGGCTTTACGTTTTCCGGAGCATGTGATTTATCAAATACTACAATGCTTGGTTACAGCAGTACATCAAGAGCCACTGATTTAAACTGCAATAATTTTCCCACGCATTTACATGTACATTCGGCAGGTAATGCAGGTAACAGTTGCGGAGGTGGTTATTATACCATTACCGGCAGCGGCAAATCTGCAAAAAACAATCTGGTTGTAGCCAATATTACAACTTCGGAAGGAAGAGCATCCAGCAGCAGTGCAGGCCCCGTTCATGATGGGCGTATTAAACCAGAAATTTCTGCAATGGGCAGCAGTGTTTTTTCTACAGTAAGTAACAATGCATATGATACTTATACAGGCACCTCAATGTCCACACCGGGTGTTGCAGGATCTGCAGCATTAATTTATCAGCGTTATAAACAATTAAACAGTAATAATAATCCTCCATCAGCGCTTGTAAAAAACTTTATTTGTAATACTGCAAGAGATCTGGGTAACTCCGGACCAGATTTTCAATTTGGATATGGAAGAATAGACGCACTGAGTGCAGTTGAAATGATGGAGGAAAATCGTTTTGTTTCGAATACGGTTGTGAATGGTGCGTCAAATGAGTTTAACATTACAGTTCCGGCCAATACCGTACGTTTAAAAGTAATGATTACATGGAATGATCCTGCTGCTGCATCAAATGCCGCTACAGCACTTGTAAACAATCTTGATTTGATTGTTTTTAAAGGTACCGATTCAACCTTTGCATGGAAATTAAATAAAGACAATCCATCTGCTCTTGCTTTTAAAGGGAGAGACAGTATTTCAAACATAGAGCAGGTAGTGATTGATAACCCCACGGGCACTTATACTGTAAGGGCTGAAGGCGTCATTGTACCATCAGGACCACAGCAATACTTTATCACATGGATTTTTGAAACTGCGTCTATCAAGGTTTTGTATCCCAATGGTAATGAAAAATTAGTTCCGGGAAGTTTAGAAACAATTACCTGGAATAACAGTGGCATCACTTCACCCCAAACAATTGAATACTCACTGGACAATGGCACCAATTGGACTTTATTGAGCACTTCAGTTGCAGCACAAACCACACGTTTTAACTGGAGCATTCCTTCAAACGCTTCCACCAACACGGCATTGATACGTATTACAAGCGGCTCTGTTACTGATGTAAGTGATGGAACATTTGCCATCATGGGAACTGCATCTTCATTCAGCATCAATGCAACCTGCGCCCCAGGACAATTATCATTTCAATGGACAGCCGCTTCCGGAGCTACTTCATATGATCTGTTACGTTTAAATGAAACTACAGGTGAATGGTTAACTGTTGCTTCAAATATAACTGGCACAGCTCATTTACTTAATGGATTGCAACCTCTAACTGCCTCATGGTATTCCATTGTTTCAAAAAACAGTAATACGAATGCAGTAAGTGAAAGAAGTACTGCTATAAGAGGTGTAACTTCTGCCGCAGGATTTAATTTGGGTAACGTAACCGGAAACAATACAGTTTGTGCAGGGGGCAATGTTGCAACTTATTCTATTCCTGAAAATCTAAATGTGAGTACTTATAGCTGGACTGTTCCTGCCGGAGCCTTAATTACATTTGGCAACGGTTCGCCAAACATTGTTGTTAATTTTTCAGATGCCGCAGTTTCAGGTAATGTATCTGTAACAGGCAGCGATGCATTAGGATGCACCACACTGGCATCAGTAAGAGCTATAACAGTAAATGCCCGCCCTGCAAAACCAACCATCAGCTCCAATGGAAATTTACTTTCTACAGCCGGCGGCTTTTCACAATACAAATGGTTCCAGGATAATGTAGTTATAAGCGGTGCCACATCCAACAGTTATTCAGCAACAGCATCGGGTATTTATAAAGTTGAAATCACCAACGCCAACGGATGTACCAATGTTTCTGATGATTTTAATTTTGTACTTACATCTTTGAATGAAGTTGTGATAGAGGGAAGCAAGATCACGGTGTTTCCCAACCCTGTAAAAGATTTCATCAACTTCAGGGTTAATCAACAAAGCATTCAACGTATTGAAGCTTCTTTATTGACAGTTGATGGCAAAATCATTCAGCAGATAGTATTGCCTAATGGCCTTGCACAGATGAATGTAAGTAACCTGGCAAACGGAACATATATTGTTCGGATAAAAAGCGGGAATGAAACGAAAGTAATAAAAGTTACAGTAGTTCATTAATCAAATAATTTTTCTTTTAAAAGCAACCTTCACGGGTTGCTTTTTTTATTTTATAAACTGAGGCTGACTGTTCTGTTGCTTTTTGCTGAAGCATTGCTAAACCCTATCTTTATTACAACCATCGTATGCTTCCACATTTTGAACATAACAAAGAAGCCTTTGCTGAATTTATCAAACAGCATCAGCCACTGGTATTTAATACTGCGTTGGGTATTGTGCAAAACCATGAGGATGCTGAAGAAATTGCTCAGGATGTTTTTATTGAGGTATATCAGCAATACAAAAACTTTAAAGGCGATTCCAGCGTGAGTACATGGCTATACCGCATCACCACCAACAAATGCATTGATCTTTTACGAAAGAGAAAAAGTAAAAAACGCTTTGCATTTATTACCAGCCTCTTTACACCGGAAAGTAATGAGCCAATAACAGATGCTGCTCATTTTGTACACCCCGGTGTACAGGCGGAAAACAAAGAGAAGGCAGCCTACCTTTTTAAAGCCATTGAGCAATTACCAGAAAATCAGAAAACAGCCTATGTGCTTTGTGAAATGGAGATGCTGAGCTATAAAGAAATAGCTGAAGTAATGAAGGTTTCCGTATCATCAGTAGAGGCGCTTATGTTCCGTGCCCGGCAAAACCTCCGTAAAATTTTAGAGAAAGCGTATAAAAATTTATAATGAGCGAAAGTTTTTTTTTGAATCAACGTCAAAAACAATAACTATGCAACAGGAACAATGGATAAATGAAGTGATGAAAAGTCTTAATGGGCTACAAAAGGAAGAGGGTAATCCTTTTTTACATACCCGTGTAATGGCCAGACTGCAACAACCAACTACTGAAAAGGGTTATGGTTTGCGGCCGGTTTATATACTGAGCATGGTTGCAATGATTGCGCTTGTACTTAATGTTCTTAGTTGGAGCGGTAACCCTGATTCTAATGAGCAGGATGCAGTAACTGTTGTGAATACCTCGAACGATTATGAATTAACAAGCACAGACTATTGATATGAACAGAGTAACAC
>JBKCJY010000248.1:0-7974 GCA_046301455.1 Chitinophagaceae bacterium
AATTTCTGTATCGGCAACAGTTACAGCGCTGATGGGGCTTGCTTCGTGTTTGGCTGCACAAACCATGGAAAGTGCACAAGCCTCGCCGGGTTTGAGATAGTACATGAGAAATTCATTGCCATCATCATCTGTACGAAAAACTTTTACCAGTCCGTTTAAGATGAGCATGGTACTGCGGATGAATTGACCCTTGCGCATGAGTACTTCATTGGCCGGAAGAAATTTATGTTCACCATTGGTTTCAATTTCATTGATCAGGGCTGTTTCAAACAGCGGATAAGCGGTATGCAGATTGTTGC
Organism: Chitinophagaceae bacterium; assembly: GCA_046301455.1. GTDB lineage: Bacteria > Bacteroidota > Bacteroidia > Chitinophagales > Chitinophagaceae > Lacibacter. The sequence continues at coordinate 300 of JBKCJY010000248.1, forward strand.
TCATGTGTTGCAAAGGTGCTGTTTATTTTGGAATGACGAAACACTGACGTCGGTTGCCAACCCCGTCAGCGGTTTTTTTGAAAGAGTTACTTGTTTGAATAAGCGTACAACTTATTTTTGAACACCATGTCTCTTCTCAACTATTACCAGGAAGAACTAATTGAAGCCGGATGCGATGAAGCCGGTCGTGGTTGCTATGCAGGGCCGGTATTTGCTGCAGCAGTTATTTTACCGAAAGCATTTCATCATCCATTATTAAATGACAGTAAGCAGGTGAAAGAAGTACACCGTAATGAGTTGCGTTTGGTGATAGAAGAACAGGCGCTTGCTTATGCCGTTGCGCAGGTGGATGTAGAAGAAATTGACCGTATTAATATTTTGAAAGCATCGTTTACGGCCATGCACCGTGCAATAGATGCATTGCAAACAAAACCACAATTGTTACTGATTGATGGCAACCGTTTTATCAAATACAAACGTACGCCGCACAAAACATTTGTAAAAGGCGATGGACGATTTGCCAGCATTGCCGCTGCAAGTATTCTTGCAAAAACTTACAGAGATGATTATATGAAACAACTTCATGATTTGTTCCCGCACTACAATTGGAAGAAAAATAAAGGATATGGTACAGAAGAACACCGCAAGGCGATAGAAGTATTTGGTTTATGTGATCATCATAGGAGGAGTTTTGATATAGATCCGAAAGTGCAGTCGCTTTTTTAGTTAAACAAGATTTGTGTGCCTTATCATAAATTGTATCTTTCATTTTTAAAACATTCTTTCATGAAACAATACCGCAACATTCTTTTAGCTGCAATGATTATTTCTTTTTGCAGCAGTTGTTTAACGTTAAAAAAATTAGATGCCTTTGTAGCAGAACAGTATGGCAACCAGTTGCCAAAACTGAATAAGAAAAATGCAGCCAACCTTTCTGTAAACTCCGCACTCCCCAAAACAGGCGATGCCATTTCTGTTTCCAAAAACAAAACAAGCAATGTACTGCCTTTGATTATTTACTGGCATTATGAGTTCAGGCGTGTATGTGAACTCAACCCGGATATTGCAGTGAACAATTTTACCAATGCGCTCAATAATGCATCCTCCAAACCATTGATGCAAAAATTAGAAGGAAAAAAACTGGAGTTAACAGTGGAGCAAGCACCTGTTGCCTTTTCTCATACTGAAAAAACGAATATGATTTTTGTGGTGTATTTAATTAGCTGGTCCCGTTTATCAGTAGAGCCAGATTTTAAAGACCTTGTTGTTTCCTATAAATTAACAAATACCGATGGTTCACAAAAAATAGGAAAGATACAGGTGAAAAATCCGATGCGTGATAAAGGGCTGCGTTTATTTCAAACATGGAAATCTGCCATCTCGGAATATATTACTGAGTACAATCTTACGATTAACAGTATGACTAAAAGTTTTGCTGCGGAGCTGGTGAAGGAGTTGTGAGCAGTGAATCATTTGTTTAAATTAGAGTTGATAATCAATTGTATTTTAAACAAGGAGTTGCAGAAATATAATTGTTGCATGCAATTTGCAGACAGACTTCAAATCTTAACCTAACAAAATAACATCATCATTAACTTTAGACGAAACCATTACTATGACACTTACAAAACAGACAATCATTTTATTCTTCTTCCTCGCTTTCGCTTCAAGAGTATCCGGACAAGTTGCGCCTCCGCCAGCAGCAATGCCGACAGAAAACAATACTATTTTAATCGACAAAATAATTCAGGTGACAAATCACGAACAATACTTTGCTGATTATTGCTCAAAGAAAATACTATCATACGCAAAAGAAAACAACTGGACAAAGGAAAAAACAGACGAAATACTAAATAGTGCTAAGTTCAAATATTACAACTCGACCATTTATAATTCATACGCTTTCTACTCGACATCTCAGTTGACTAAACTGCTTGAACTATTAACTGACCTTTCAAAGACTGTACGACCAAGTCAAATGTTCATCCTGACAAACCAAATGATGCAAAGCAATCTTGACTTGTTTGTAAAAACTGTAATTGAAGGAAAGTATGTTGTAAAGGGACAATAAACTGCATGCAACATTGCATTTGTGTTATGTCGGCGGACTGATAACGCCGCTTCAACTGTGTGCTACTATCCGCTTCTGTACCAGCCCGACGTTATAAATTGAGCAATTCAACAAGCAATAAACTTTTGTATTTTACATAAGCATTTGTTCCAAGCAGACGGATTTCAAATTCCGCCACAAACACAAATGCTTCAACGTTACCCCACATTAAACCTTCCTCTCCTTCTCCCGTCATAACAGTATAAAAATTACAGTTATGAAAACAAAACTTTTTTTAATCGTAACCCTGCTGTTAAGCATTTTGGTTATAAATGCAGATGCACAAATAAGACAACAACGATCTTTCAACCGCCCCGGCATTAGCAACGGTATTTCAAGAGCAGAAGCATTTCGTCTACGCCACATGAAAGCAGACCTGCGCAGAGATTACCTGCGTGCAAAAATGAACAATGGCCGTATTGGACCTTTGGAACGCCGTCATCTTAAACAGGAACGCAAACAACTCCGCCGTGCGGAGTGGAGAATGAGGCATAACCGCCGTGGTTAAAACAATTGCATTCTTTTCTCTATATACTGGTTGGTTAACATCATCCCGCTTCAAGGCGGGATTTTTTTATTCATGCCATTCACCCAATCCTTCTCTCGTTACCACCGGCTCCTCACCTGTGCAGTCAACGATAGTAGAAGGTATCATACCACCAATACCTCCATCAACTACAATATTAACCAGCTTTCCAAAGTTTTCAAACATATAATCAGGATCGGTATAATCTTCCACCATCTCACCGGGCAACGAAGCACTCAACAGCGGATGTCCCAGTTCTTTTACAATAGCACTGGCAATGGCATGATGTGGCACACGCAGTCCGATGGTATCTTTCTTTGTTTTTAAAATCTTTGGCACCTCTTTACTGGCAGGCAATAGAAATGTATAAGGTCCGGGCAGGTATTGTTTGAGCAAACGAAACACAGGCGTACTGATGGGTTTGGTGTATTTACTCAGATCGGCCAGGTCATGACATATAAAGGAAAGATTTGCTTTTTGCGAATCCACATTTTTAATGCGGCAAATACGCTCAACAGCTTTGTGCTGAAAAATATCGCAACCCAAACCGTAAATGGTATCAGTAGGATAAATAATAATACCGCCGCTCAGTAAACAATCAATCACTGTTTTTATCTGGCGGGGCTGCGGGTTGAGCGGATGAATATGCAGCAGCATGCTGTAAAATAGTAAAACTCTTTCATTGGCTTTTCAAAAAAAACTTGCCCGTTTGAGCGTAGATACTTGCAAATTCCAAATGCCTGACTTACATTAGTCTATCCATCTTCCCACTGTCCACAAAAAAATGTCCACGTCCTTTCTTTTTTGCAGGGTTAAAAACCTGTACTTCTAACCGTATAGAAATCTAAATCTATTATAAGAGCCAAGCCTGAAGGATCCTTATGGGTTCGACAGGTTTTTTGTGGTTTCAGAGGTAAGCAAAAAGGGCCTGGGATTTCTATCCCGGCCCTACTTTTTTACTGACGAGAATCAGCCCACTCTCCTATATTCATTCTTCTCAAGCCTGCTGCCCACTTCTAACTTTCGCCCCTGAAACTGGAAAAGTATTTTTTTCAATCATCAATAATTAAATAAAACGATTCTTATGAACAAAATTTTAAGTGCAGGGGCAATAGCAGCGGCTGTTTTACTGGCTCTTGCTTTTTTATCCATCAAAGTTCTTCCTATTGTTATGCCTGCCGTAGCTGAAGAATATTACAAGCCTGTGTTTGTAAATGATGAAACACGAAATCTGTTTTACTTTGTTCACCCTGTAATACTTGCGTTTGCACTCTCTTGGTTCTGGAACCGTTTTAAAGGTGTGCTCAATGGCAACTGGCTGATGCAGGCTTTGGAAATGGGCTTTATATATTTAATTGTAGCCACTTTACCTGCTATGATTATTATTTACAGCGCCATTGACGTATCACTAATCACGATTGGCACTTGGTTACTTTATGGTTTTATACAGGGTACAGTTGCCGGTGTTGTGTTTGCACGCATGCATGTATAAAGTAATAGAATGAATTCGTTTTGCAATCTTCAGCATCATATACATTCTTGTGTGTTGCTGAAGATTTTTTACTGATGTCTTGATTCATTGGCTACTTTTTACGTTACAGCTTATTTCCGTTTCTTTGCGCCATGCAACAAAGTGTAAACGGCAAACTGCTGATTATTACTGCACCTTCAGGTGCAGGAAAAACATCTATTACCCGTTATTTAATGAAGCATTTTGAGCAACTGGCTTTTTCAGTTTCAGCTGCCACACGCCAGCCACGTGCACATGAAACCGATGGTATTGATTATCATTTCATGAGTGTGGAAGATTTTCAGCAAAAAATTCAGAACAATGAATTTGTAGAATGGGAAATGGTGTATGAAGGAAAATATTACGGCACATTAAAAACTGAAATTGAACGCATCTGGAAAAATCATCAAACACCTGTACTGGACATTGATGTAAAAGGTGCTATTCATGTAAAACAGCAATACCCACAACAAACACTTTCGATTTTTATACAACCGCCTTCAATTGAAGAGCTTAAAAAAAGGTTGATTGGTAGAGGTACCGAAACAGAAGAAAGCCTGCAGGCTCGTATCAATAAAGCGTCTTATGAAATATCCTTTTCTCACTCCTTTGACCGGGTTGTAATTAACGATGACCTTGAAAAAGCATGTACTGAAGCAGCCCAAATTGTAAAAGCATTTCTGGAATTGTAACAAGAGTTGATTTTTCTTCATAAATCCATTAGCTTTAAATATTATGAACTGGATTTTATTTAGTGGTATTGCATTTTGTTTATTGCTAATCGGTTTTTTTTCCGGTTTAGAAACGGCCTTTGCCAGTATGAACCGTTTTAGTGTAGAGCTTAAAAAGAAACAGGGCTTAACCAGTGGCCGCATTTTAAGTGCATTTACTGATCAGCCGGGTCGTTTTATTGGAGCTACACTTGTAGGATTAACCATTGCCATTGTTGTTTATGGTTTGATGGTACATGGCATGATTGATACGCTCTGGAAAAAATTGCCTTCAGAACTTCAGTACAAATACCTGCGTTTATTTCTTGAGCTCAGTATTACAACTTTTTTAGTTCTTTTTGTTGAGTTCACGTTTATGGCTTTCTTCAGGGCAAAGAGCAACAGTCTGCTTAGTTTTTTTGCAAGAAGCATCCAGTTTTTTTATGGTTTATATGCGCCCGTTGCTGCGGTATTTGTAAACATAAGCGAATGGATTTTAAAATACCTGTTTGATGTGCGCATAAACGACCGTAAAGAAGCATTTAACCGAATGGATCTGGAGCACTTCATTCAACAAAGCCGTGATGCAGATGATGATAGCCAGGAACTCAATACCGAGTTGTTTGAAAATGCATTGAGTCTGCCCGGTGTTAAAGTGCGTGAATGTTTAATTCCCCGTAAAGAAATTGTAGGTATTGATGCATCTGCAACCATAACAGAACTCAAGCAAAAATTCAGTGATACAAAGCTGAGCCGGCTGGTTGTGTATGAAGGAACGATTGACAGTATTACCGGCTATGTACACCAACTGGATTTGTTTCGCAAACCGGCTGATATCAAATCAATTCTGCATCCTATTCCTGCCGTGCCCGAAAGTATGGGTGTTACAGATTTGATTAATCAATTTACCAAAGAGCGTAAAAGTGTGGCGTGGGTGGTTGATGAGTTTGGCGGCACCAGTGGTATTGTAACCATGGAAGATTTGCTGGAAGAAATTTTTGGCGAAATACAGGATGAGTATGATACAGAAGAGTTTGTTGAAAAACAATTAGCCGAGGGAGAATATATTTTCAGCGGAAGGCTGGAGCTGGATTATATCACAGAAAAATACAACCTTGAGTTTGAGGATGAAACAGAAAGTGAAACACTTAGCGGATATATTGTTGAACATCATGAAACCATACCCCAGGCAAAAGAACGCATCATTATTGACCGCTATGAATTTGATATCCTCACCGTTAATGATACACGTATTGAAACCGTAAAAATGAAAATCCTGCATTAAACAGGCTCCTGTTTTTAAATCAGCTATTTTTGCAGCCGTGGCAGAAACAAGTTCAAAAACCAGTTCATTCTTTAAACGTATCCGTGGCCGCTCCGTTAGTGAGCAGGCTGAGATGAGTTTTATTGACCATCTTGAAGAATTACGGTGGCATGTAATTCGTGCAGTGCTTGCTATACTTGCAGGAGCCATTATTGTTTTTTTTTATATTGATTTTGTAGTTGATAAAGTGCTGATGGGCCCGGTGCACAAAGATTTTGTTACGTATAAATGGCTTTGTGACTTAGGTACAAAGCTGGGCATACAGGATTTGTGTCTTCAGGATTTTACTGTAAAATTTATGAGCAATGCCATGACGGAGCAATTCCTCATGACATTTACAATTGCTTTTACGGGTGGATTTATTATTGCATTCCCATACGTGTTTTGGGAAATATGGAAATTTGTACGGCCTGCGTTGAGTGATAAAGAAAAAAGTGGTACACGTGGTGCTATTGCCTGGGTTTCAATTTTGTTTTTCATAGGTGTTGCATTTGGATACTATGTGCTCACACCGTTCATGGTAAATTTTTACAGCAATTATTCACTCAGTTCTCTTATCGAGTTTCGCCCAACCATCAGCGATTATTTTGAGAACCTGATATACCTTACTGTTGGTATTGGTTTGTTGTTTCAATTACCTGTAGTAGTTATGCTGTTAACAAGAGTGGGCATCCTTACCCCGCAAACACTTCGTAACATCCGCAAGTATGCATTTGTGGTAATATTAATTATGGCAGCTATCATCACGCCTTCAACTGATCCTTTTAGTTTGATGCTGGTAACAGCACCCCTTTATTTATTGTACGAATTCAGTATTACACTCAGTATGCGTATTTACAAAAGGCAAATGAAAGAGAGTGAAAAAGAATGGGAGTGATGTAAATGCATCTTTGAATAATTAATAGTTGATAATTATAACATACTTCGGAGTAACTTTGAACCGTAATTATTATTACTCCATTAACCAATTATAAATTAAACAACATGCTTCCATTTGATATGAACAAACCTGTTGCCATTGGTTGCGATCATGCAGGCTTTGAGTATAAAGAAGATATTATTTCATTTCTTGAAGGAAAAGGAATTGCATTTAAAGATTACGGAACCTATACCACTGACAGTGTGGACTATCCTGATTTTGCACACCCCGTTGCCAGCGCTGTTGAAAATGGCGAAGCTGCGTTTGGTATTTTATTTTGCGGCAGTGCTAATGGTGTTGCTATTACTGCAAATAAACATCAGGGCATACGTGCAGCAATTTGCTGGGGTGTAGAGCTGGCCGATCTTGCACGCAAACATAATGATGCCAACATCATTTGTATCCCTGCCCGATTTGTACGTGAAGGTGATGCTGAAAAAATGGTGAATACATTCATGGCAACACACTTTGAGGGTGGACGCCATGAAAATAGAGTGAAGAAAATTGCATGTGCATAAATAAAAGACCATTCAAATAACAATCCCGCTTTGGCGGGATTTCTTTTTTATATTCGCT
>JBKCJY010000249.1:0-20210 GCA_046301455.1 Chitinophagaceae bacterium
CTGGAGGGACGTATTTTCAGAAAACTTGCGTGCCACTAATAACTGATACGCATAATACAACCTGGATGAAAAATAATTTTCTCTATTGGGGTCAGCCCATTTTAATGTTTGAATCATTGCACTTCCCACAAAACTTAAACTTACGGGCATGTTTATTTTACCTGTTGATTGTCTTAGTATTTTGTATTTCACAAATGCATCGTATTGCTTTTGGTAAGTGCTTCGTCCAAAACCAACTGTTAACCTTGGTGCAATGCCATAATCAAAACCCCAGCGCATGCTTGCGTTATCCAAACCAAAGAACTCATACAATCCTGCATTCAACTGCCCAAACCGGTGCTGAATTTTTAAATCCAAAATTCCCGGTGCTGTGTTTTCAATGCTGTGTCCATTAATGAGTCTTGTGGTTTTAAATGTAGCTACTGTGTATTGCACTTTATTCTTCGTCTCTTTTTTTTGTTCTTCTTCCAGCATTTTATCCAAATCCACCTCCTGTGCTTTAGAAACTATAGCAGCCACTAATAATAGAAACAGCATTTTCAACTTTATCATAACAATCGTTTTGGAATGGTAATTTAACTTTTGTAAGGCTCGTATGTACAAGTAACTGTTACATCCACAACTTCAGCTACTTTATCTGATACAATAGAGGGAACAGAAACTTTATAATCAGCTAATTTAATTGCAAACTTTGAACTGGAACTTATTTTGCCGCCTTTGACAGTAATGATTCCTTTTACCATTACCTTATTGGTAACACCATGCATGGTTAAATTACCATCCACCACTACCGGATAGGAGCCATCTTTTGAAAAATCAATTTTGCTCATATCTTTAATGGTTCCTTTAAAATCAGCTTTTGGGTACACAGAGCTGTTCATATAATCATCATCATTAAAGTGCTGCTGCATGGATGCTTTCTTAAATTGAAAACTTTTAATCAACACTAAAAACTGCATGGCACCTGTTTTGGTATTAATAGTACTTGTTACTTCATTGTTTACCGCATCAATATCTTCAATATTGGTGTGCGAAAAGAAACTGATTTTGCCATTACGTGTAAGATGCACATCCTGGGCAGTTAACTTCATTGAGCAAAAAATGATAAGGCAGACAGAAAATAACTGTTTCATGAAAATTGTTTTACATTAATTAATTATTGGGAGCTCCATTTCGTATCCATGTGCGCAACTCTGCTATACGGCAATTACTGAGTCGTGTGCCGCCTTTGGGCATTGGATTCACTGTTCTTGTAACTGCATTGAGCAAAGCACCATTGTCCGCATACGTTTTAATATCGTTATATGTTCCTAATTTAATGCCACCACCGTTTGCTGCAGTACCACCATGACAGCTAATGCAACTTGAGTTCATAATGCCAATGATTTGTACACTATATTTTACATTCACCGTATCACAATTTCCTGCTCCATACAAGAGTTCTTCTTTATCATAATAGCAAGCAGAAAAAACACCGGAAATGATTAAAAACAAAAAAACGATTTTCAATTTCATAAAAATTAATTATTGGGTGCGCCTGCATTAGCCCAGTTTGCAATTTGCTGAATATTACAATCACTTAATTTTCCTACGGGAGGCATTGGGTTAAAACCACTTTGTTGTCTGATAGAACCAAGCAACCTTCCGTTTAATGCCAAACCTTTTATTGTATTGTAATCCGTAAGATTTACACCCGCACTTGGTGCAACTGACCCATGACATCCTGCACAATTGTTATTAATGATTCCTATTATCGTAGGAGTATAGGCAAATTGTAATGCATCGCACAGAGTGGCACAGTTTGTTGTGTTTTGTGCTCCTTGTACAATCCATTTGTATATAGAATCTTTCTGTGCAGTAGTTAAAGGAGCAGCAGGCGGAGGTGGCATACGGTCGTTGGGATCAGTATCTATCATCACTCTCCAATACTTACTGCCTGATGGATCATTTGGTTTTATACCTTTCATGATATCAGCATAGTTATCTAACTGTATGCCTTCTTTTTTAGTTACAGCATCATGACAACCGCTTTTGGCACAGTTAGAAACAAAAACCGGAAGCACATTGGTTTGAAAACAAATTGTAGTTGCACCCGGTGCAGGCGGTGTGACATCTGGTGGCGCACCGTTTACTAACAGAGGTTCATGCCTGCACGCATACATGAATACAAGCAATACCACTATACTTATAGTTGTGATCTTAATCATAAGATTCAGTTTATTTTATAACAACGTATTAATACTACATCTGTTAAATACCCCGTACAAATACCTTTAAGTGTAACTGCATCTCCTTCTTTTAATACTACATCTTTTTCTTCCATGGTACAGTTAATACCAAACATAGAATCATTTGTTTTAAGCAAAATTACAGTTTGGCCCTCTGCATTTTTATTGACGCTCGTCACTATTCCTGCTACTTCCAGTATCTTTTCCAAATACTTTTGATTAGCGGACTGCTCATTAGTACTGTACTCATTAAATAAAGCAACTGCATCAGTTTTGATAGCGGTTTCTACTTTTACATCGGTTTTAGGTTTATTCCAAACAAAAAACCATACATAGGCAGCAACGGCCAGCAGCAAAACCAATATAACAAGAGCTATTTTCTTCATATGTTTTTGTGTTTGAAATTAATTACTTCAATTTAAATTGTTCATTGCTGTTATGCCCGCCCGTTGAACTGAACAGGAATAAACAATGGCTGAACGAGTAAAAAGTTAGATTGAAAAAAAGGGGTACTATTTCATTCCGATATAATTCCCAACTGGCTGACGGTTTTGTATACTTCTTGCCAGTGTCATTTCATCAGCATATTCCAACTCACCGCCAAATGCAATACCTCGGGCAATGGTGGTGATTTTTAGAGGCACATCTTTTAATTGTTTGCTGATGTAGAACAGTGTAGTATCACCCTGTATGTTTGGATTAAGGGCGAAGATGAGTTCTTCAACTTCATCTTTTTTTATTCGGTTGATGAGGGGTTCTATATTGAGTTGGTCTGGCCCCACCCCATCCAATGGCGAAATAATACCGCCGAGTACATGGTATCTTCCGCTGAACTGTTGTGTGCTTTCAATTGCAATGACATCTCGAATGCTTTCCACCACACAGACAACTTGTTTTTTACGGCTGCTGTTACTGCAAATATTACAAGTTTCAGCATCAGCCACATTAAAACATTCTTTACAGAATTTTATTTCATTACGCATTTGAGCTACTGCATCAGTAAACTGCTGCACTTCGTCTTTACTTTGTTTTAATAAATGTAATACCAACCGTAATGCTGTTTTTTTACCAATACCGGGAAGTTTTGCAAACTCATTAACCGATTGTTCCAGTAAAGAAGAGGAGAAAGACATGAAGCGAAAATACGAAGGGCAAGAATACAAACAGTTTATTGTTGGGTACCAAGATCCACATTTGCTTCATTGTCCCAATTAGGTTTTATAGTGATTTTTATATTGAGATTTTTAACCCGCTCTGGCTGGCGTTTGGGCTTTGAAAAATAATCCCCGGCATCCCAACGGCCATTTTTATTATCATCATACAATAAGCGAACCTGGTAATCACCCGGTTTATACATTTTTTGCAACCATTCAGTAGAACTGAGCGGATAAGACCCAGCTAACTGATCATTACTGTACAACAACATCACAGGATTTTTTTCAGGCGCAAGGTTTTTGAATTTTATGCGGATGGAGCCATACTCCTTATCTGCTTTTGTGCGGAAATTTAAAGTATCAGTTTTTAATAATTGCAGGCCTGTGGTATCAGCCGCAAATTCTTTTTCCAGAATCAAACGGTAAGATGCACCCTGCTGCCACGCTGTAAATAAAATTAATTTCAGATTTACACTATCATAACGAAACCTGAGATTTGTAACAGGTGTTGCACTGTCTTTAAACAACCTGATTTTTGCTGTATCAAAATATTTTAATGGTTTCTGAAAAGTAAATTTTAAGCTATCCAGCAAATCCTGCGCTCCTCCTTCAAGGTTGTTTGTATAAGTCAACCTTTTTACTGCACCCTGCTTTTCACCACGTGCTCCTGCTGTTGCAGGAGTATTTACTTTAACTTTTGGCTTTTCTGCAGCAAACGCATACAGGATAATTGGATTTTGATTATTATTGATTACAACAGGTTCATCTGCAAAAGCGAAAGCTTCTGTGGGCTGACTGTACCTTTTATCTCCGTCAGCATCCTGAAGGGCATAAACATAAAATGTGCCCTGTGGAATATTGGTAAAATGAAAATTTCCTTTACTGTCAACCCTTGTTACATACATGGGTTTTTCTTTTGCCACAGTTGAATCCTCCTGTTTGCGGTAGAGTAAAGCAAAAAACGTACTATCAGTATTCCCGGTTTCTGCTATATAAATTTTCCCTTTCAGTTCATTGGTATCAATACTGTTACCTGTTGAGAAAGTGTATTTAAAATTTTTAAGCACATTGCCTTCATTCAAATCAACAATGGCGTCACCAAAATCAAGCGTGTACGTTGTATTGGGCAGCAGGGAATCTTTTAAACGGATGATAACAGAACGCAATTTGGATTCTGTTATCGGTTGTTTTACAGGATAAGGTGAGATGAGTAATTTTTCATTGATATTCTTTAATTCAATAAACTCATTAAAATTGATGATGATTTTTTGAGTGGTTACATTAAGTGCCGAATCTTTTGGCGATGCACTTAACGGCACTGGCGCCAAACTGTCTCTTGGCCCGCCAGCAGGCGGTACAATATTGGCACAGCCAGAACCTGAAAGCAAATTGATACCTGCAAATACCAGAACTATGAGATATGGAACGGGTTTTAAAAAACGCATGAGGCTGCAAACTTAAAGTAATTGTAGCAACTGAGATTTATGAGATATGCAGGATTAACAGGATTTTGCAAAGAGGCGGTGCTATTTAATACAGAGTTAAAAGACAATCCCTTTATTAAAGCTATCGCCTTTTTACTCGGTTTCTTCCTCCAGCTCATGTAATGAAACCGCCATGTTATTTGTTTTCACAAAATTACACCAATGGCAATCTTCTTTACCACAACCAATGTAAAACTCCCTGTTCTGAATTTTTTGCCACACCGTAGTTATTTGTTGTGTTACGGTTTCAATGTCAGCAGGTGTGATAATTATTTTTTCTTTACGGTATTCTTTCTTTTTATTGGGTTCAATAAAATCAAACTCGGTACTTACCACTTTCCAGTCTTTTAATTCATAATTATCAACCAGTATTTTATAGAATACAGCCTGCCTCCAGTAATCGCCTCCATTAGGTTCTTTATCATTGGGGCCTTTGAGGTTTTCTTTGGCTTTATCAATATCTCCTGTTTTATAATCTACTACGTTCACAGCTTTACCATCAAATTCCAGTTTATCCAATTTCCCTTTTAAGGGGATACCTTTTACAAGCACTTTGCTGATATTGCGTTCAATTGCTACAATTTTATTAAAGGAGTTGATGTAACGATCGTAATAATTACTGAGCACTTCTGCACCATATTCTAATCTGCGGTTGAATTGCTCTTTGGTAAAACTTTCTCTGTGGCGATGGATGTACCAGTTAAAATCACTGATAAACTCATCTTTTGATGAAAAAGTTTCGTTGCCACTATCCTGCATTTTGCGAAATAATTTTTCAAGTGCAAAATGCACGGCACTGCCAAATTCAGTTGCTTCGTTCTTGGGTGATGGAATACGAATGAGACTTTTAAAATAAAATCCGAGCGGACAATTGAGGTAATTGTTGAGTGCTGTTACATTCATAGTGAATTTTTCCAGTAGCCCGGTAATAAATTCTTCTTCCATTTTATCAATCTCCGGTGCTGCAGCTTCGCCAAATTGCAAAGCGGTAAATGCACTCAATGCTTCAGCACTCAATAAAACTTTTTCTTCTTTCAACTCATGTATATCCTGAATTTCCGCAATAAACATAGATGGTTCCAGCTCTTTACCGTCGTTTTTAAATTTGCTGTAGGAGATAAAAAGATGCAGTTCTGCTCTTGTGAGTGCTACATAAAAAAGTCTTCTTAACTCCTCTTCCCCGCTTTCATTGGTTGATGATTTAGAATCAAACATTGTATCAGGTAACTTATAACCGCCCCCCGGTTTGCGTTTCTTTTCCCAAAAGCCTGCATTACATCCTGCAAAAAACACATATTCAAATTCCAACCCCTTACTTCCATGCACGGTTAATAAATTAACGCCCTTATCACTTCCACTTACTTGCACGAGTGGTAATGGAATATCTTCCTTTTCCATTAAATCAATAATGTTTACCAACTGCTGCAAGGACAAGGAAGGGTTACGGCGTGTTTCTTCTTTTACAAAATCAAAAAAAGCGGTGAGCACCTGCAGTTGCCAATGTTTATCATTGGCCTGCATCATTTGTTTGAGCAAACCTGTTTGCTGTATAGTGTTTTCAAGTAAGTGCTGCAAAGTAACATTTGAAACATCGGCAATTAATTGCTCTGTGATGTTTGATGCTCTAATTAAACCCGGATGAATGGTAGTTGAAAACAAATCCTTTGGTTGCTCTTTCGATTTCTCATACAACAACCGGCGTAGGGAAGTTGCTCCATCCGTAAATTTAGTTTGCGATACCTGCACAGTAAGTTTTGCTATTTCAATTGGTGGTATGCCAAACCAATTTACATGCAGTAATTCAAATAGCATTTCATCGCCACCATAAGGTGTATCATGCTCAGCAGCCAAATAACGAAATAGTAAAATAAGTTTTTGTACCAATGGCAGTTCAAATACATTTAAACTCCGTTTGCTGTAAACAGGTATGTTTAGCTGTTTAAAATATTGTGTAAGCTCTTCGCCATATTTATTTTCTTTATAAATCACTGCAATTTTTCCCGGCAGTGTTCCCTGTTGTAACAACTGCTGTATTTGCAGAGTAATATCAATCATCTCCTGCCTTTGTGTTTCATATTCTCTGATGCGAGGCTGATGATGGATTACTTTTAAACTCTCTTTTGCTGCAATCAATTCTTTACTGAGGTTGGGCAGTTGTTTGATCAACCGCTCTTCGTTTTTATTGATGAGTGTTTTTGAAACATCCAGTATGGGTTGTACAGAGCGGTAATTATTGGTAAGCACTACTGTGAGCAAATCGTTTTGAAAACTATCAGCAAAGTGTTTCATGTTTTCAACGTTTGCCCCCTGGAAACGATAAATACTCTGATCATCATCACCCACCACAAATACATTGGGCTGTTCCCAATAATTAATGAGCAATTCTACAATTCGGTTTTGTGTGCCGCTTGTGTCCTGGTACTCATCAACCAGCACATATAAAAATTGTTCCTGGTAACGGGCAAGTAAATTTTTATTTTCTTCAAATGCTTTGATGACCCAGTTAATCATATCATCAAAATCATAACGGTTGCGGAGGCGCATGAGCTGCTGAAATTCATCAAACAGATTAACAGCAGCACGCAACTTTTCCATTTTTTCTTTTTCCTCATCCAGCTTATCCTGCTTTACATCTCCGGCGTTATATTCTTTATACTTTTTCTTATATATAAATTCATCACGCAGAGGTAGATCAGCAATGTACTCATCAATTTTTTGATTGATGAACGAAGGTGTCCATCCTTCTTTCTTCATATTGCTGAAAAGATGCTGAAGGTTATTGATTTCAAAATATACATCACCACGGTAGCGTTTGAGCGGATGGTTCTTGGGAAGGTTATCAATAAGTTCTTTAAATAGTTCAATACGCTCCAGATCTGAAACGGGATCCAATGCTGTTTTTTCAAAGAGTGATAAATTTTCCTGTATTACATCATTGCAAAATGCATGAAAGGTGCTTATGTTTACTTTATACGCATCGGGGCCAATAAACCTGAGCAGCCGTTTGCGCATGGCTACTACGCCTGCATCGGTATATGTAAGACAAAGAATATTTTGCGGCAATGCATCAGTATCCAGCAAAATTTTTCCAATGCGGCTGGCAAGAATTTGTGTTTTACCTGTACCGGGGCCTGCAATCACCATTACCGGGCCTTCAATGGTATTAACCGCAAGACGTTGCTGTTCATTGAGGTTTTGATATTCCTCTGCAAATTTTTTTTCGAGTTTTTCTTTGTTGAGCGACATGTATCAAAGTTACGATGCTGGAATTAAGGAACTAACTGATTCTAAAGTATAGGATAAAATTTATTAATTACTATAGCAAGATATTGAATAGTACTAACTCAGTGTTTTGGCGTAAATTACAAAGCTGAGCCTCATCTAGAAAAAAGGATATTTCCTTTTGCTTCGGAAGCCTTCTAATAAAATAAAATAAGTTTATGGATCAGATAAACTAAATTCATTTTTTTTATTTTCTTTATTTATATAATGAAACATTTTCAACAACATAAATTTTCAATTACAGATATACCGGCATCTATTGTGGTTTTTCTCGTTGCATTGCCTTTATGTTTAGGTGTGGCCGTTGCGAGTGATGCTTTACCGGTAACAGGATTAATAGCAGGAATTGCCGGTGGTATTGTTACCGGTTTTCTCAGTAAATCACATTTAAGTGTTAGCGGACCTGCGGCCGGGTTAACAGCTATTGTATCTGGTGCACTGGGTACATTGCCCAGCTATGAAGTTTTTCTGTTGAGTGTTGTACTAGCAGGTGTATTTCAAATTATACTTGGGTTTTTAAAAGCAGGGGTTATTGGTGATTTTATTCCCAACTCAGTTATTAAAGGCATGCTGGCAGCTATAGGCCTCATTCTTATACTAAAACAAATTCCACATTTCTTGGGGTATGATAAAAATCCTGAAGGTGACGAATCGTTTCTGCAGCCCGATAAGCAAAATACCTTTACTGAAATTATTGAGGCATTTAAACATCCCACAACAGGTGCTATTGTTATTGGCCTTACGGCAATGACCATTTTACTGTTATTTGAAACCAAGTGGATCAAAAAGCAAAATATTTTTAAATATATACCGGGGCCGCTCATTGTGGTAGCAGCAGGTATTACTATGAATGAGTATTTTGAAACATCGGTATTAAATCTTTCTTTGAATGGTGATCATCTAGTAATCATTCCCGTTTTTGATTCAGTAGGTGAATTTTTTATAAGTCTCCCACGACCTGACTTAAACGGTTTACTTAACGGCGGTATGTGGTTTACAGCAGTTACACTTGCCATTGTTGCTTCATTGGAATCATTACTAAGTATTGAAGCAGTTGATAAACTCGATCCTGAAAAAGCAATAACTCCAAATAATTGGGAATTAAAAGCACAAGGTGCAGGTAATATTGTTTCTGGTTTGTTGGGCGGGCTGCCGGTTACGAGTGTAATTGTTCGAAGCAGTGCCAATGTATATGCAGGCGCTAAATCAAAAGCAAGTACGATCATTCATGGATGCCTGCTATTGGTGAGCGTTTTGTTTTTCCCGAGATTGCTCAATATGATTCCACTGGCTGCATTGGCGGCTATATTGTTGTTTACCGGTTATAAGCTTGCAAAAGTTTCTTTATTTAAAGATATGTATCAAAAAGGCTGGGATCAATTTGTGCCGTTTATTATTACAGTAGTGGCAATTATTGGTTCTGATTTATTGAAAGGAATTGCGGTGGGTTTACTTGCAGGTTTGTTTTTCGTCATTCGCAGTAACTTTAAAACTGCTGTTTTTTTAGTAAAGGATGAATTCCGTTATCTTATACGCTTTCGAAAGGAAGTTTCATTCTTAAACAAAGCATTGGTAAAAACAACACTGGAAAAAATCCCTGATGATACTGCAGTGCTTATTGATGCAACCCGTTCCGAGTTTATTGATAAAGATATTGTGGAAGTGGTGAACGACTTTATTGTAAACGCATCCAAGAGAGGCATCCGTGTATATATTAAACGTACAGATGGTAACCCAAAAACGTTTTTTAACGATATTACCAATAACATCATTAAATAAAATTATATGAACTCATTTGAAAAACTTTTACTGGAAAATAAAGCGTGGGCACGTGAAAAAATACAGGCTGATCCTGATTATTTTAAACGCCTTGCCAATATTCAGAAACCTGAATTTTTATGGATTGGCTGCAGCGACAGCCGTGTGCCTGCAAACGAAATTACCGGTACTGAGCCAGGCGAAATTTTTGTACATCGCAATATTGCCAACATGGTGGTGCATACAGATTTGAATTTACTGAGTGTGCTTGATTATGCTGTGGAAGTGTTGCATGTAAAACACATTATTGTATGCGGTCACTACGGTTGCGGAGGTGTAAAAGCAGCATTATCACATCACAACATGGGAATCATTAATAAATGGTTACGAAATATTAAAGATGTATACCGCTATCATGATGAGGAAATTGACAATATTAAAGACGAAGAACAAAAAGTAAACCGCCTGGTAGAGCTCAATGTGCAGGAGCAAGTAATGAACCTGGCTAAAACTTCTATTGTGCAAAAAGCGTGGAAGTATGAACAACGTCCCCACCTTCACGGATGGGTATATGGACTAGCAAACGGGTTATTAAAACCTGTGTTTGATATGCCGCCTGGTACAGGCATGGAGCATATTTATGAGTATGATGATTTGTAAGATGAGACAATAAATGAAGAGGCCGCTTTTGAACTTATATATACTTTTTTAAACCTAGTGCTCAATTGAAACAAAAACTCCGAAGTGAGTGACACAACAAGTGATGCGCCAGGGTACAAATGCAGGTTACCCAAAATATATTTAAAAATTATTTACCAGCCACCAGTATAGCGGAATACCAATGGTGATATTGAAAGGAAATGTTACACCCAACGCCATGGGAATGTACAAACCGGGATCGGCTTTTGGTGCCGCAAGCCGCATAGCAGCGGGTACAGCAATATAAGAAGCACTGGCAGCCAGAATGGCGAGCAGAAAACGATTGCCCGGTTCTATATTAAAAAAAGAAGTAATGAAAATAGTTAATGTGCCATTAAGAGGCGGCAATAACAATCCAAACAACGTTACAAACCATCCGTAACTGCGAAAGGCTTTAAAACGCTTGGCAGCCACCATTCCCATCTCCAATAAAAACACAGCTAAAAAACCTTTGAAGATGTCAGATGTAAATGGTTTAATGCCTTCTGCCTGCTTGGTATCAGCTACTATACCAATGATGAGGCTGCCCATAATCATCAAAACACTTCCGTTTGTAAGAGCATCATGAACAATATAACGAAGTCTGTGATGCTGTTCCTTATGTTCATCAAACTTACGTATGAGCATTACTCCTATAATAATTGCCGGAGCTTCCATTAACGCCATTGCAGCGACCATGTGACCACCATAATGAATTTCTTTTGATTCTAAAAAACCACTGGCAGCAACAAATGTTACTGCACTCACACTGCCATAAGCAGCAGCAACTGCACCTGCATCATACACATTGAGTTTTCGTTTCAAAACAAAAAAAGAATACAAAGGCACTAATGCTGCAAGTGATAAAGCAATGATAAGTGTAATGAATATTTCAGTGGTTAGTCCACTGTGTGCCAGCTCCTGCCCGCCTTTAAACCCGATAGAAAATAATAAATACAGTGAAATAAATTTTACTGAACCCGGAGGGATTTCCAAATCACTTTTTACAAGTGCTGCAATTACTCCAAGCAGAAAAAATAATAATGTGGGGTTTGTAATATTGCTGATGAGTATTTGCGTATCCATAAAGATGGTTGGTGAAGCAAAGCTAAAGGAAACAACTCAAACGGATGTTGTTTATGCTTCAATCCTGATGTTTCGCTTTTTGATATAGGCATGCCAAAGAATCATTGATGCAATAGTGCGGTATGGCCGCCATGGCTCAGCAATTTGCAGCATTTCTGCTTTGTTTGTGTGTGGATGCAGTTGCTTTGTTTCTTTTAATGAGTTGACTAAAGCAATATCACCCAGTGGAAATAAATCGGTTCGTTGAAGGGCGTGCATAAGATACACATCTGCCGTCCAGTTACCAATGCCTTTAATAGAAGTGAGATGTGTACGAACTTCTTCATCACTCATCTCAGGAAATTTTTTCCAAGGTAATGTTTTGCTTGAAAATGCTTCAGCCAGATTTTTTGCATAACCTTGTTTTTGTCTGGTGAAGTAACACTCACGCAACTCTTCGTTACTCATACGCAAAATTTTTGCAGGAGTTACCGTTCCAATTCTTGCCTTGAGTTTTTTGTAAGCTGCAAATGCAGCAGCCAATGAAACCTGTTGTTCAAGTATGGTGAGAATCAACGTTTCAAAGCCCTGCTTACGTGTCCACATGGGTGGATAGCCATGTTGTTTGATGATCAATTTGAGATGAACATCTTTTTTGGAGAGCCTGTTACAATATGTTTGAAAATTATCGGCAGAGAACGTTTGAATCATTTTGCTTTAAACTTTGCAATTGCATTTTTAGTAAACTCACTCAATACCAACCTTCCGCTGATTTTTGCACGTTCAATCAACAACTCGTCCCAATGCTCGGTTCCTTTCCAGAATATTTTTTTCATTTCGGCCATCGCATCGGGAGATGAATGTGATAAGGAAGTTGAAAGACGCTGAATAGATTCATCCATGTCTTCAATTGATTCATATACTTCTGCAAACAAACCTTTTCGTTTAGCCCATTCAGAATTTCTGAAAGATGAAGCATCAATAGATAAAGTACTAAATGCAGCGGTGCCGATTTTACGTTCTACTGCCGGGCCTACAACAAATGGGCCGATGCCTACTGCCAGTTCACTCAATTTGATATCAGCTCCATCAACTGCAATGGCATAATCAACTGCTGCTGCAATACCTACACCACCACCCACACATTTACCATGTATGCGGCCGATAATAAACTTGGGGCACTTACGCATAGCGTTGATGACGTGTGCAAAGCCGCTGAAGAATTTTAAACCTTCTGCTTCGTTTTTTATTGCAACGAGTTCATCAAAACTTGCACCGGCGCAAAAAGCCTTTTCGCCTGATGATTTTAGGATGATGACTTTGATTCGTTCGTCATTACCTGCACCATGAATGGTTTGTGCCAGTTCTTCAAGCATCTTTCCTGGTAAAGAATTACTTTGCGGATGATAGAATTCAATTACTCCGATTTCATTATGTAGTTCTAAAGTAATGGAGCCGCCAGCTACTTCGTGTATCATAAAAAATATTTTTGAGTTAAGAGATTTGTTCCTTTTTCTTTACCATCGTTAAAATTGTTGCCACGCCTGTTACTTCGTTTGTTTCATCAATCATTTCCACCAACCATTTTACAATGCCTTTATCGATATCATCACCACGTTTAAAGTCTTCTGGTTTTTCAACAATGCGTTTATCATTGGGTAATTTTTCTTTGCAGGTGAAGCGGATGTGTATTTCAGCTCCGGGATAAACAGGTTTAGTAAAACGAAGTTCATCAATACCATAATTCAATAGCACCGGATTGATTTCATAATCATCAACAAACAAACCTGCGGCAATACTCATAATTAAATAACCATGAGCTACCTGCCGCTCAAACATAGTTCCGCTAAAATCCGTTGTTTTGATATGTGCGTAAAAATGATCCCCGCTTAAATCAGCAAAGGCATCAATATCTTCACTGGTAATGACTCTTTTTTCTGTGATGATTTGATCACCAATCTGCAACTCTTCAAAGTACTTTTTAAACGGATGCTTACCCGGATCTTTTCCTTTGGCATTTGGCTGATAAACGTTGGTGATTTCAGTAATGGTTGTAGGCGATCCCTGCAAAGCGGTACGTTGTAAATAATGTTTTACGCCACGGATACCACCCATCTCTTCTCCCCCACCTGCACGGCCGGGGCCACCATGTACCAATAAAGGAAGCGGAGAACCATGACCTGTGTTTTCTTTCGCACATTCATTGTTCAATACCAAAATTCGTCCATGATGTGTGGCTGCACCAATTACATAATGTTTTGCTGTTTTATAATCTGCTGTTACAATTGTAGTAACCAAACTCCCTTTCCCCATTTTGCTTAATGCAATCGCTTCATCCGTTGTTTTATAAGGCATAATCGTGCTCACTGGGCCAAATGCTTCTACTTCATGCACTTCTTTTGTTGCAAAAGGTTTTTCATTCATCAATAATAAAGGGCTCATAAATGCACCCTTGTTTGCATCTGCATCTACTACATCTACACTATCTAATGAGCCATAAATGATTTGAGATGAAGCTAATAATTTTTGTGTTTGTTCCTTTACTTCTCTTCTTTGAGTTTCTCCAGCAAGTGAACCCATCCGCACTTTTTCATTCAATGGATTACCAATAACAGTTTGTGATAATGAAGTTGCAATGGCCTTCCACATGTCTTCCATTTTATTTTGAGGCACAAAAATTCGGCGGATGCCGGTGCAACGCTGGCCTGCTTTTAACGTCATTTCTTTACGAACTTCTTTTACAAAGATGTCCCACTCAGGTTTATCGGGTGTAACATCATCACCCAGCACAATACAGTTCAAGGAATCGGCTTCCATATTAAAAGGTACATTTTCACGCAAAATATTTTCATTGGATTTCAGCAACAAGCCTGTAGATGCGCTTCCTGTAAATGTTACCACATCCTGGCTGTTTACATGATTGAGTAAATCACCTGCACTACCGCAGAGCAACTGCAAAGCTCCTTCGGGCAAAATTTTTGATGCGATGATTTCTTTTACTACTGCTTCTGTTAAGTAGGATGTTACAGTTGCAGGTTTTACAACAGCCGGCATACCAGCAAGTAGGTTCACAGCAATTTTTTCAAGCATACCCCACACTGGAAAGTTGAAGGCATTAATATGAACTGCAACTCCTTCTTTCGGCACTAAAATATGCGTGCCCATAAATGTGTTGTTCTTGCCGAAGTTGTGGCTTTCACCATCAATACAAAACACTTCATCAGGAAATTTTCTACGAAGTGATGCGTTTGCAAACAAATTACCAATACCCCCTTCAATATCCACCCAGCTATCTGCCTTGGTAGCTCCGGTTTTATAACTGATCTCGTAAAATTTAGGGAGATGGTTTCTTAAATATAATGCCAGTGCTTTAAGCATGTTGCCTCTTGCATGAAAGGTCATTTTTCTTAATGCTGGACTGCCCACCGTTCTTCCATATTCAAGAACAGATTTAAAATCCAATCCTTTGGTGGAGGCTGTTGCAATTACTTCACCAGTAACAGCATTGTATAAGTTCTGTCCTTCACCATCGCCATTAATCCAATGGCCAGAGATATAATTTTCAAGTTTGGTCATATAGCAAAATCGTTATTACACAAAGTTAAAATGAAAACAAATGACAATTTGAGAAAGACTATTCGTATAACCCAAACTGTCTTAGATGATGAGTTACGTGCTTATAATGCAATCTTACCCATTCGTCAAAATTGAGCTCACCAAATACAGGATGTACGGCGGTAGCCTCTTTGCTGGCCGCATAAAACTCAAAAAAATAATTTACCTCTTTTTCAAGTTTTTCAATGGCCTCTGCCGGCGTTTTGTGATGTGGCGGCAATGGTTCTTCGCCAAGAATAGCAGCTGGGGCTTTTGTATTTTCTCTAAACTGTTTATCGCTCATTATAAATTCTTTAATCCGGGGCATGTGTTCAGGGGCAGAAACCAGCGGGAAGATGAGTTTTTTAGTTGACACTTTGAAGAATGCAGAAACATGTTCTACCATTTGCTGAAAATTCATCTTCCCCCATTTAGCAGGTTGTAAGGGATCAGCTTTTTTTATGACTTCGAGATATTGCTCTTTCAGAAAGAGATGTTGCTCATTCATAACTGTAAATTACTTTTCAAATGTACAGGAGTTGTTTTCGTTATAACATAAAAAATCCCGTGCACTATTATACACGGGACCAGTTATTAGAAGTACAATTTAATCTTAACCTAAAGCCACTCTTTTGAATTCTATCACCGTTACATCACCTGCACTTTTCAAATAATCTCCAACACTTTTTGAAGCATCTTTTACAAATGCCTGTGCTGTTAAGGTTTGTTCTTTAAAGAATGCATTCATTTTACCTTCTGCAATTTTAGCCATCATTTCTTCGGGCTTACCTGCCATTTTAGGATCCTGCTTCATCAATTCCATTATGATATCTTTTTCACGAGCCACTACATCAGCAGGTACACTTGCAGCATCTACAGCTACAGGATTCATTGCAGCAATCTGCATCGCCACATCTTTTCCTGCTTCTTCAGCTTCTTTGTTCATTCCTACCAATACACCCATGCGGTAAGCTCCATGAATATATGATGCTACATAAGGAGCTTCAATACGCTCAAAACGACTGATACCTATCTTTTCACCTATAGCAGCAAGTTTGTCATTGATTAAATCAGAAACTTTTGCACCGTTCACAACTACTTCATTCAATTCCTCAGCACTCTTTACATTATTAGCTACTGCTGCATCTGCAATTGTTTTTGCAAAAGCAACAAAGTCGGCATTCTTGCTTACGAAATCAGTTTCGCAACTGATACATACAACAAAACCTGTTTTGTTATCAGCACTTGTTTGTGCAATAATCACGCCTTCTTTTGCTTCACGGTCGCTGCGTTTAGCGGCAACTTTCTGGCCTTGCTTGCGTAACCAGTCAATAGCTGCTTCAAAATCACCATTAGTTTCTGTTAATGCTTTACGGCAATCCATCATACCTGCACCTGTTGCCTGGCGCAGTTTATTAATATCCTGTGCACTGATTGTTACTGTTGACATAAATTCAATTTGAAATTTTAAATGATTTGATTTGAAAAATGCTTTCTGCAAAAGTTTATTATTCAACTAAAGCAGAAAGCATTTTTATTTTTTAACAAGGTTAAATCATTAACCTTTTGTTTTGTTCTTTCACTCTCCGCTCACACTTATCTTGCAGAAGTACGTTTTTGTGTACTAGGTACACGACGCTTTGGTGCTCCACCAGGACCACCTGCATTACCGCCAGGTCCACGGCCACCGCCACGGTTACCACCACGTCCGCCACGCTCTCTTCCTTCTTCACCACCTTCATCAAACTTAGGACCTCTTTCAGTTACTTCTTCTGTTTCTTCTTCAATTTTCTCAACCTGGCGCTCAGCTAAACCTTCAGCAATAGCAGCAGTGAGGTATTGAGTAATGATCGCAATTGACTTTGTTGCATCATCATTACCTGGAATAGAGAAATCAACTTTATTAGGATCGCAATTGGTATCAACCAAACCGAAAGTGGTAACACCTAAACGTTTTGCTTCAGCCAAAGCAATATGCTCATGACCAATATCCACCAGGAACAAAGCGGCAGGGATACGACCCATATTTGCAATACCGCCCAATACTTTTTCCATTTTGTCTTTATCACGGCTCAGTTGCAAACGCTCTTTTTTGGTAATGTTATCAAACGTACCATCGTTCAGCATTTTTTCAATGCTCTGCATTTTCTTAACGCTTTTACGAACGGTATTAAAGTTGGTAAGCATACCACCCAGCCAACGATCTGTTACATAAGGCATGTTCACTTTCTGAGCACACTCAGTAACAATTTCTTTGGCTTGTTTTTTAGTAGCCACAAACATGATCTTTTTACCACTGCGTGCAATTTGTTTCATTGCTGCTGCAGTTTCCTGCAGGCCTTCAACAGTTTTATTCAGATCAATGATGTGGATGCCTTTCTTTTCAGCAAAGATGTAAGGCAACATCTTGGGGTTCCACTTCTTTTTGAGGTGACCAAAGTGTACACCTGCCTCGAGTAACTGCTGTTGTAATGAAGTGTTATTTTCCATTTTATGAATTTGAAAATTTGAGTATTTGAAAATTTGAAAATGCTATTAACGTTTAGAGAACTGGAAGCTTCTGCGTGCTTTCTTCTTACCAAACTTCTTACGTTCTACACCACGTGGATCACGCTTGAGCATGCCGGCTGCTTTTAAAACAGGACGATACTCAGCATTTACTTCAAGCAATGCACGGGCAATACCCAGTTTCACTGCTTCGGCCTGGCCTTTAATACCACCACCGCTTGCATTGATTTTTATATCAAACTTATCCAAACCTTCAACGCTCTTTAGAGGAGCCTCTACCTGGTTTTGTAAATACACCAGTGTAAAATATTCTTTGTAGTTTTTGTCGTTAACAGTAATGCTTCCGTTACCCTTGCTAATGAACACACGGGTAATGGCTTCTTTACGGCGACCAACTGCGTTTTTTTGCTTTTCCATTTATGGGAATTTGTGAAAGAGTTTATGAATTAGAATTTAAGTTCTTTAGGCTGTTGTGCTTTGTGTGCATGCTCTGCACCAGTGTACACAAATAACTTTTTATACATCTTACGGCCGAGGCGGTTTTTAGGAAGCATCCCTTTTACAGCACGCTCAATTACCACTTCCGGACGACGACGCATCAGGTCTTTTGCAATTTCAATGCGCTGACCACCGGGATAACCGCTGAAGTTGTGATACTCTTTGTACTCTTCCTTGTTACCTGTAAATTTTACCTTATCAGCATTAATTACAATTACATAATCGCCACAGTCAACGTGGGGCGTGTAATAAGCTTTGTTTTTACCACGTAATACGGCAGCAATTTTGGAACACATACGACCAACGGTTTGATTGGTGCCGTCAACAACGTACCAGTTACGCTGCACGGTAGCCTCGTTCGCATGTTTTGTAGTGAAATGTAGTTTACTCATTGTTTTTTGTTTTTACCACGCCATCCCGTGGATTTGTTGAAAAAAAATCCGCTTTTTTAGAACGGGTCGCAAAGGTAGCGGCTGTGCAACCAATAAACCAAAGAAAAAGGGAAGTATTTTTGAAGGCACATTTGCAAAGCATTGATTTTCAATCAATATTTTGCTTAAAAATTTTAGAGCATTACAAAAAACCTGTTTGAAGCTTGTGGTTTTCTTACTTAATTGATGGAGCAAAAGACTTTTTTATTGAAAAAGGCGGAAAGCAAAAATGATAATTGAAAGGACAACGATGCATCCGTAAATAAGCTTGTTATACTTCGCCAGCCACTCCGGCAGATAGATATCAAAATTGTTTTTAGGAGAGTCACTGTACTTTCTTGCCCAAACGGTTAAAGGGCAAAACCATTTGAAGGCAAGCAGGGTGATGACTTCTAAAGCAATCAGCCCGATACATATCCAAACCCATATGTCAATTTTGTTGATGATAACTGCATAGAGCAGATAAAAAATCACAACGTTAAAAAATAACCATATGATGGTATGCAGAAGTTTGATGATGGTGAGGGGTTTCATGAGATGGTCTGTTCCTTTTACTGAATTGAAGTTACATTGTATTCAATCTTCTTTGTCAGGAATTTTCCATACACAAATGCTGAGTCAGGATAATGCCATATAGCCTCACCGTAACTGATGAGGTTCATGTTATTGATGGTTTTGTATTCGCTCACGGGTGTGGAGAAGGGAAGCCATTGTTTGGTATTGGTTTCATAACGATCATTACTGATGAAATCAATGAGTTGCCCCTGTTGATTGAAATACAAAACAGCACTTACTTTGATAGAGCCATTTGTAAATATTGCATTGGCAGTTGTATCATTCCTGAGCTCCCAAGTAATACGTTTGTCGGCTAAAAATCCGGGTGCCATCAAACACATATCGTTGAAAACAGTTACAGTTTCGCCCTTTGCTAAATTTTCATCTTCAATTTTAACCACATCAATCAACCCAAACAATTTGATATTCATCAACGCTTTTTTATTTTCATAACGGTGATAACCCGGTACGCTGATGCCAAACATTTTTGCTTTCATAAAAAACAAACGGGTAGGCTCATCAAAAAAATTGAATTGTTCTGATGTGAAGCTGAACCAATTTTTTTCCTTGCTGCGCATCTGGCCTTCAAATACTACATGCATATTGAAAGGCTTGGGTTTGCCGATGACATTGCTGTAACGCAAGTAACGTTGCACAGGTGGTGGCAAATGTTGCATATCAGCTTCTGTAAGTAAAGCTGTTGTATTGATTTTTTGCAAATGCTTCTTTACATCAGCATGAAATGTTTTTTCAAACTGAAGACTTGTAAAGGCAAGTATAGCAACAATAAAAATGATCAAATTGGCAATGGTTCCCCATTTTGCATCTTTCCAAACCATCACAATTAAAAGTTGAGAAAGGATGGCAGCAGAAACAGCCACGTAAATCCAATATTCATTTTTAAACAAAAACAAAATCGTTGCAGCAATAAATAAAAATGCTGTAAGCATCCATAAACTGCCTGCACCTTTAGAA
>JBKCJY010000250.1:0-2132 GCA_046301455.1 Chitinophagaceae bacterium
ATGGATGTACAATCCAATCGGTTTACCGGTAAACAAAAAATTGAATACATCAATAATTCACCGGATACACTCACCCGTCTCTTTATTCATTTGTACTGGAATGCATTTCAGCCAAACAGTATGATGGATGCACGTAGCCGTGAGCTGGGTAAAAAAATCATTGGCAATAACCGTCAGGATTGGGATGGCCGTGTAAAGGACCGCATTCTTAATCTCAAAGAAAATGAAATCGGTTACCAGCGTGTAAAAGTTTTGAAATTAAATGGTATAACACAACAAACAGTGGAGCATGAAACCATTTTGGAAGTAAAACTTTCAAAACCCATTTTGCCCAAACAAAAAGTGTTCATGGAAACAGAGTTTGAAGCACAGGTGCCGCTGCAGGTACGCAGAAGTGGAAGAGATGCAGCCAATGGTGTACAATTTTCAATGGCGCAATGGTATCCTAAAGTATGTGAGTATGATTATGAAGGATGGCATCCCACACCGTATGTAGCAAGAGAGTTTTATGGTGTGTGGGGCGATTTTGATGTAAACATCACCATTGATAAAAACTTTATCATCGGCGGTACAGGTTATTTAACCAATGCCAATCAAATTGGTTATGGTTATGAAACACCGGGTACAAAAGTAGTGCGCCCTGCAGGTGATAAACTCACATGGAAATTTACAGCACCCAATGTGCACGATTTTGTGTGGGCGGCTGATGCGGAGTTTAAACATTTGGTAAAACAGGTAAAGAACGGCCCCACCATTCATGTGTTGTATAATAACAAACCCAATGATGCAAAGAACGATGCTGCATGGCAAACAGTAGCAGATGCTGCTGAAACAGTATATCCCTTTATTGCAAAAACATTTGGCGATTATCCTTACAAACAATATTCGTTTATACAAGGTGGTGATGGTGGTATGGAATATCCCATGGCAACTTTGTTAAGCGGTCCCGGACTTGGTACAGTAATTCATGAGTGGATGCACACCTGGTACCAAATGCTCATGGGCACCAATGAAAGTTTATATGCATGGATGGATGAAGGCTTTACTGAGTTTGCAACAGACAGGGTAGAGGCGTTCTATGCTCAAGAAATGGCCAAGAAAAATGGAACTGTTTATCAGGATAAAAATCTGCCCTTATATCATGCGGCCAACTACAACGGTTATTTTAGTTTGGTAAAGAGCCGCCTTGAAGAACCTATGACCACGCATGCTGATCATTTCAATACCAATTTTGCATACTCCATTGCATCGTATTCAAAAGGCGCTGTATTCCTATCACAACTTGGTTATATTGTAAGTGAGCAAACTCGCAACAATATTTTACTGGAGTATTATAAACAATGGCGTTTTAAACATCCCAATGTAAATGATTTTATGCGTGTGGCTGAAAAAGTGAGTGGTATGCAGTTGGATTGGTATAAAGAATACTGGATCAATACTACCAAAACAATTGACTATGCCATTGATAGTTTGTGGGAAGAAGGCGGGGTTTCAAAAATCAGCATTAAACGCATTGGTGATATTCCCATGCCCATTGATTTGGTAATAACATTTAAAGATGGCACACAGCAACTGCATTATGTACCCATGTATTTAATGTTTGGCAGCAAACCTGCTGAAGACAGCATGCAACGCAAAGTATATGCACCATGGAAATGGACACATCCTTCTTACATCATTGAATTTGATAAAAGGCTAAGTGATTTAAAAGCAGTTGAAATTGATCCCACACAACGCATGGCTGATGTGGACAGAAAGAATAATAAACTGGAGTTGAAGTGGTGATGCTCTGCTGCTTTGGAATTATTTGAAATAAAACTTCTGTGTTTTAAAAGGAGCGATAGTAACTGCGGAACGAACCAGCTTAAGCAACTGTATTTTTTAATACACAACGGTTTCGGGCTTGAGTTCGGAGGGGGCGGAATACAAAAATGTCAAACAGCACAGCACTTGAATACAAGAACAAAGTTCCGGGTTTGCTCGTCACTCACACCCGTCTTACGCAAAAACCGTGTTAGCGACTGTGACACTTTGTTTTCGGTTACTTATTTGTTGTTGTTAACGCTTGTCCTCTTTTTGTTTCATTAAATTGGCCGTTGTCGTAAACCAAGTTACCATTTACAAATGTATGG
>JBKCJY010000251.1:0-11427 GCA_046301455.1 Chitinophagaceae bacterium
TCAAACACCAGCAAATCAATATTTTTAAAATCATCCGGTGTTGGTTTACGGTGAGAGCCGTATAAAGAAATGACTGGTATCCCTGTTTTGGGATCCGTCATATTCCCTACTTTTTCACCTGCATCAGCAGTGCCTCTGAAACCATGCTCAGGGCTGAAGATGACAGTGATGTTTACACCCAAACTTTTTAATGTATCAATCAAATGTGTGTTGCCCACCATTGAAGTTTGGTTGCTGAACACGCCTACTTTTTTCCCTTTCAATAACGGTATATAAACTGAAACACGTTCAGCCGCTGGTGTAATACGTTGTGTTTGTGCAAATGAAATTTGAATACTGAGTGTGAATGCAATGATTGATGCAATTATTTTCATGTGCTTAATTTATGTTTTCAAAGTTGCAGAAATGTACCCGTACTGCAAATTCTTTTGTGAGAGACGGTGCAGTAATTCATTAAAGTTGCAGGAACATGTTAAAATAAACAGTTGCAATGTGAACTCCTGGCCTGTTTTTCAGTCCTAAAAAAAATAAGGTGCTCCGATTTCATCCTCCTAACTTTGCAGAAAATTTAATTTTATGCAAGCAAAAAAAGGCGATACCGTACGTGTGCATTACACCGGTAAATTAGTAAGTGGCGAACAGTTTGATTCAAGTGCAGGACGTGAGCCACTTGAGTTTGAAATTGGTGCCGGTATGATGATTAAAGGTTTTGATGATGCCGTAGTAGGTATGGCCATTGGCGATAAAAAAACAATCAATATTCCAGCTGTAGAAGCGTATGGTGAGCGCAGCGAAGAAATGGTGATTGATTTTCCCCGTTCTAATTTTCCTGATGATATGACGCCTGAAGTGGGCATGCAGTTGATGATGAACAACAGTGCAGGTCAGCAGTTTCCTGTAACAATTGTTGATGTAAAAGAAGATGTAGTAATCCTGGATGCCAATCATATGCTTGCGGGTAAAGAACTGGTGTTTGATATTGAAATGGTGGAAATTGATGCAAAAGGATTGATTATTGTTCCGTAAGGGTTTTTAGTTCTAAGCTCTGTTGCTGTTGTTAACTGCAGTGGCGTCGCACACTTGTACAAATAAACTCTATTCAAATAAAAACGGTTCGCTCTTTAGCGAACCGTTTTTATTTTGATGAATAATGTTAAAACGGTACAAGTGTGCGACGCAACAAAAGCTCAATCTGGGAACAAATGTCTGTAACCACAAACCATTAAGAATAAACCACAAACTATTTCTTACTCATCCACCATCCCAACCATAAGCCAACAATTCCCCAGCTTGCGATTGCGTCAATAAAAAATGCACGGATATCATGTAGCGGATACCAGATATGACCGGTGTAGGGCCCGTTGGTAAAGCAAATCAATCCTACAAAAATGCTTGCTGTAAAATATGTGCTGAAACCCTGTGAGCCAATATTTGAAAAAATCCAGCAGAGCAAACTCACAATAATGATGTTGGCAATTAAACCACGTGCCATGTTCATACCCATATTTGCATTCCATGATTTGTAATAACTGATACGTGCCCATGGCTTGCCTGTCATTTGCTCTCCTGCTTTTTGCATTTCTTCAAAAGAGGCACCAGGTTTTTCACGGGGTATCATGTAAGAACCTTCTTCCAAACCAATGGATGCGAGTGCAGAAAGCACACTGTCCTGTTTATCTGTGTATTGTTGTCCTTTATCATGCAAGTTGGCAACCGTCCAGGAAACGGTTTGCCATGCAAATAATAAAATGCCGCCTACAAGGCCGCCAATGATGACTTTCTTCATTGTTGTTGGTTTTAGTGAATTAGAAAAGTAGAAAACAAGATTCAGAAAAGCAAGTGCAGGCGGCTTGTTTTATACAGATGGCAATGCATTGTATTTTTTCTGAAAAGCAGTGTACAGAAAAATCAATGCAAGTGCAAATACAATTGTAGTGAGCCAGGATGCTTCAAGTCCAAATTCTCCGCCGGTGAGTAAAATTGCTTCTTTACTGTTCTGTTGTAACAGTGTTGGCAGTTCAAGCCCGCTCACTTTAAAACCAAGCACGGGGCCTTGGAAATAGTTCCAACTTAAATGCAGCATCATGCCAAACCAAAGATTGCGTGAAAAAATATAATTCACACCCAACACCAAACCCGCCAGTAAAATATTTAGAAAAGCGGTGAGGTTAAAACCGGGATTGAGTGAATGCAGCACTGCAAAAATGATGGCACTTAAACCCAATGCTGCATTTCTGTTCATGTTCTGTAAAAGATTGTTGAGAATATAACCACGAAAAACCAACTCTTCAATAAACGCAACAGCCATCATGAGCAATAATGCTGTGAGTAAACCTGCTGCATCCACATCATCAGTAAACCATTGCACAATTTGCATGAGCCATAAAACCATTGCAATGATGCCACATAAAACAATACCTGTTAAAAAACCCGTGATGCGTTCTTTTGTAAAACCTTTCCATTGCAGCCCCAGGCTTTTGATGTTTCTCCTGTCAATAAACCGGCAACATATAAAAACAACGAGTAAACTTGCTGTAAAACTGATAATGATGCCGTAATAAAAAACCGGAATTTGTAAAGAGGAATTTTGTTTTTGCATAAGAGCTATAGCAACGCCCGAAACAATACCTGATATTAATAAAACAGCGATGTACAGTACAATAAAAACAAAAACCCGCAGCAGTCCGTTTTGAATAATTGGTTTTGAAGAGTTCATGGATTGATTTTGGTGCAACAGGAAAATCAGTTTTCTTTACAATTCAAAAATAGGTTTATGGCTTCACACTACAAATACGGAACGGCAGAACGTTTGATGCGCTATGTGCAGATAGATACACAAAGTAATCCAGAAAGTAGCAGTTATCCTTCAACGGAAAAACAAAAGGAATTGGCTGCGTTGCTTGCAAATGAATTGCAGGCCATGGGTATTGCTGATGCACACATGGATGAATATGGGTATGTGTATGCCACAATCCCTTCTAACAGTCAGAAAAATATTCCGGCAGTTTGTTTTTGCAGCCATGTGGATACCGCACCTGATTGCAGCGGAACTAATGTAAAGCCCATTTTGCATACAAATTATGATGGCAGTGATATTGTATTGCCTGATGATGCAACACAAATCATTTCACCTTCAAAATATCCTTATCTCAAACAGCATATCGGGAAAGATATCATCACGGCCAGCGGCAAAACATTATTGGGTTCAGATGATAAAGCTGGTGTGAGCATTATTATGAGCATGGCTGCTTATTTAATGCAGCATCCTGATATAAAACACGGCCCAATCAAAATTTTATTTACACCTGAGGAAGAAGTGGGAAGAGGTACCGCTAAAGTTGATATGCAAAAATTAGGCGCAATCATTGGATATACATTAGATGGAGGTGAGTTGGGTGATTTAGAGGATGAAACCTTTAGTGCAGATGCCGTAGAAATTATTATTCATGGCGTAATTGCTCACCCGGGCACAGCAAAAGGCATCATGGTCAATGCTATTAAACTTGCTGCTGAAATTGTAGAAGCATTGCCCAAAAAAGAATGGAGCCCTGAAACAACAGAGAAGCGTGAAGGCTTTGTACATCCCACAGGAATCAGCGGCGGTGCTGAGTCAGCAAAGATTGAATTCATTGTTCGTGATTTTACATTAGAAGGTTTGCAACAACATGAAGTGCGTTTGAAATCAATAGCTGAATCTGTAATGAAGCAATATCCTTATTGCAGCATGGAATTTCTTGTAAAGGAGCAATACAGAAATATGAAAGAAGTGTTAGACAAGCATCCGCAAATTGTGACTTACGCTGGAGAAGCATATCGTCGCTGTGGCCTTATCATCCGCAAAGAAGCGATACGTGGCGGCACTGATGGAAGCCGTTTCAGTTACATGGGTATGCCTTGTCCTAATCTTTTCACCGGTATGCAAGCTATTCACAGCAAGCAGGAGTGGATCGGTGTGAGTGATATGGAAGAAGCCACACGTATGCTTGTTGAATTGGTGCAGGTATGGGAAGAGAAAACATTATAAAGCTCCAAAACCTCCGCTTGCAATAACAATTGCAACAATTACGGCAACAATGGCGAGAATAATAAGTCCAACTATGCTTACAACCTTTCCTATTTTAGCCAGTTTTAAATTGGTTGGGGTTAAAGTGCCGGGATTTTGTTTTTCTCTGTTCAATGCATTTCTGCTGAGAATAATTCCTGGAATTAGTAATGGCCATAAAATAATGATTCCTGCAACTGCAAATGCAAACCCTAAAACAGCATTGGTATTTGCTTTGCTTTCATTTGTTTCTTTGGAAAAATGTAAAACTCTTTGCAGGCGCAATGCAATTATTTCTTTCAATTTTAATTTACGGCCAAGGCTCCATTCTGCAACTCTTTTACTTTGTTTGTAACTGAGTTTTGCTGCTGTTTTTTTTACAGCCTCTTTTGTTTGTGGAGTAAAAATTGAAATGGCTGCAATGGGTTTTGCCGAAAACGGCACCATTAGAATGATGATGCTAATAGTAAGTAATAATTTCATAATTCTATGACCTCTGTGCTTATAAAAACGCTGTATAGCAGTTGCAGTTTTTTAAGTAGCAATAAAAATCACACTCTTACAAAATTGCTTACCGGCTTCGGATCTTTTAAAATCCTTATAAACCAATATACAGGATAGGCAACAGTTCCCATAAAAATGAATAACAATATCCATACAATCCGCTCTTCAGTACGCACCTGTTCATTGCTCACAGCATGAAATATGAAATAGATTTTAAGCCCCAGCATTAACAGGCTGCTTAAGATGGCTAAAATGATAAATGGCAGAAAGTTGGAAAAAAAGTAAACTGCCTCTTCATCTTTATTTTCGAGATGGTCAAGTTTGATCACTTGAGGAATGAAAGAAGCAAATACATAAACCAGCAGTACTACAGTTAAAATAATGGGGAGAAAGGAAAGAATACCCAAAAAGATTTTTTTGCCCTGTAACATAGTTAAAGCGTTTTATCAAATTTACAATTTCGTTTTAAGAGTTTTCTACCGTTTATCACGTGCTTTATACTACTTTTATAAAAAAAACAATATGGCAGAACTATTGCTTTCAAATTGGTGGATTCTTCTTGTGGTTTTTATAGTTTTCAGCGGATTGGTTACCGTAAATCAGGGAACCATTGCTGTGATTACGATGTTTGGAAAATACCAGCGAATCCTTCGCCCGGGTTTGGGCTTTAAAATTCCGGTACTGGAGCAGATTTACAAACGTGTGAGTATTCAAAATCGCAGTGTGGAACTGGAGTTTCAGGCTGTAACGGTTGACCAGGCGAATGTTTATTTTAAGAGCATGCTTTTGTATTCAGTACAAAACCAGGATGAAGAAACCATTAAACGGGTAGCTTTTAAATTCATCAGTGATAAAGATCTGATGCAGGCATTGATACGTACTGTTGAAGGAAGTATCCGTGCATTTGTTGCGACAAAAAGACAAGCCGAAATTTTAACAGCACGCCGTGAAATTGTAGAATATGTTAAAGAACAGATTGATCATTCACTGGAAGAGTGGGGTTATCACCTGCAGGATTTGCAGATCAATGATATTACGTTTGATCAGGCCATTATGGAAAGTATGAGCCGTGTAGTGGCGAGTAACAACTTAAAAGCTGCTGCTGAAAATGAAGGTCAGGCTTTATTAATCACCAAAACAAAAGGTGCCGAAGCAGAAGGTAATGCTATTAAGATTGCAGCTGAAGCTGAACGTGAGGCTGCACGATTACGTGGTCAGGGTGTGGCACTCTTCCGCCAGGAAGTAGCCAAGGGTATGACGGAAGCTGCTGAACAAATGAAACAAGCCAATCTTGATACCAATGTTATCCTTTTTAGTATGTGGACAGAAGCCGTGAAGAATTTTGCTGAATACGGGAAAGGAAATATCATTTTCTTAGATGGCAGCGCCAGTGGAATGGAAAATACCATGAAACAGATACAGGCACTGATGGTGAAACAGGCGGGGCAGTAATTTTTTGAATGAAATTGAAAGGGCATCCAATTGATGCCCTTTTTTATTTCTTTGAATTTTGCAGCGCTTTTTCTTCATTTTCTTTCACTCTGAATTTTACAATTCTTTCAATCAAATCAACCGGCATCTCTTGGTCAATGGGAAATTGTACTGAACCTTTGCCCTGTCTGTATTTGCTCAATTCTTTTTCAAATTTTTTATGCCCAGTGGGTGTTGCATAAAAGCCTATATGCTTGTCAAATCCCCCAAAATATACCAATGGCTTGTCCATGTATTTATAGGCAGGCATTCCGTAGCTAATGGATTCATTTGCTTTTGGTGCTGCGGCTTTTATGGTTTTACGAAGTTGCTTTAAAAGTTTTTGAGTTGATGAAGGGAATGTAGTGATGTAAGCATCCACTGTATATACAATTGCTTTCTTTGTCATTTTATAACTGCTTGCTTTTAATAAAAAAAATACAAAGTCATCTTGTAATAATAAACAAGTTTAAAATTTATTAATTGCTTTCTGTATAAAGTTTAAAGTTGTTAAGTATGGCCTGCCAGCCCTGTTGCTGCAGTTCAATTGGGTTTTCAGTTTCTGCTTCAAATGCTTCCATTACCACTGTTTCATGATGATTGGCAGAGAAATGTACATCTACTTTTCTATTGTCAGCCGTTGTGTATTCAATCAACTGCAATTCTATCACTTCATTATAAGTGCCTTCAAAATCAAAACTCATACTTCCATCTTTAGCCGCCATGGTAAAAGAAAATGTACCGCCTTTTTTCAAATCATTCGTTGCTTTGGGTGTATGCCAGTCGGCTGATGCATTATTCCATTGCATGATATGCAAGGGCTGTGTAAAATAATCCCATACTTTTTGCAGAGGAGCATTTATTACAGTGTTTACGGTGAGAACAGTACTCATAATTTAAATATATTTTGATGATAAGAGTATAAAGGTAAACAGCATATGTTTCTTTTTGGTATAAATTATTTGAATGGCAGTACATAAAAAAAGCAGCCTCTAAAAGCTGCTTTTGTAAGTATGGTGATTAGAACTTATTCTTCAATCTTTGAATTATTCAACTCAATGTTTACTTTATTCCTGCGCATACGAATATTAATCATTTCTACAAACAATGAGAACGCAAGAGCTGTGTAGATATAGCCTTTATTAAACTCCTGGTGAAAACCATTTGCTATCAAAATAATGCCAATGGCAATTAAGAAGGCCAACGCCAGCACCTGCAATGAAGGATGTTTATTGATGAATCGACTAATGGGCCCAGCAAAAATCAACATCACAATCATACTTACAATTACAGCAATAATCATAATGATGATGTTATCCACTAAGCCAACAGCTGTTAAGATGCTGTCCACACTAAATACAGCATCAATTAATAAAATCTGCATAATTACAGAAGCAAAAGAAGAAGTGCCGCCAGCTTTTGCAGGTTTTTCTGAACGTTCCAGTTTATTATGAATTTCAGTAGTGCTTTTAATCAAAAGAAAAATACCACCCAGTATCAAAATCACATCTTTCCAGCTGATGGCCAAGTTACTGCCGGGGTTAGTAGGGTCGTCTAAAAAAGGAATGGTGAGCACAGGGTCTTTTAGTTTCATCATCCATGTAATGGTAAACAGCAAACCAATACGCATAATGAGTGCCAGTGTTAAACCCAGGTTACGGGCTTTTGCCTGTTGAGCAACAGGTAATTTATTGGCGAGAATGGAAATAAAAATAATGTTGTCAATACCCAGCACAATTTCAAGAAACGTAAGTGTAATGAGGCTGATGAGTATAGCAGGGTCGGAAAAATTGGGCATTTCAAATAAAAATGTGAACATAAAGAGAGTTTTTGCAAACCTATAACAAAAGAAGTAGCATTTGGTTGAAAGATGGTACGAAATTGTGACTGTGGAAAATAATTAACAGCAGCTGCCGTTTATTCAGCTTGATGGATATACATTTGATGACTGCTGTGCAGTAATACTCATTAAAATCATTCAACCACATGAACTTTTTCTTTCTGCAGGTGCAAAACGCAGTAGATACGCTCACAAAAGCAACAACATCACCTGTTGCTCCCAAGCAAATGCATTTAATTGACCTCATCATCAGCGCAGGATGGATTATGATTCCGCTGTTGCTGCTGAGTGCTTTCACCGTGTATGTGTTTGCTGAGCGATGGATGGCGATTAAAAAAGCCGGGCAAATTGATGATAATTTTATGAACATCATCCGTGATAATATTCTCAGCGGAAATGTTACAGCAGCACGAAATTTTGCACGTAACACCAATAATCCTGTGGGCCGCATGATTGATAAAGGTATTCAACGAATCGGCAAACCCATTGATGCCATCAACTTCAGCATGGAGAATGTGGCCGAGCTGGAGTTGTATAAACTGCAACGTAACGTCAATGCACTTTCAATCATTTCAAAGATTGCACCCATCTTTGGTTTTGTGGGTACGTTGGTGGGGTTAATGCAACTCTTTTTCAATATCAATGCAACAGGTGAGTATGAACTCAGCACTATTGCAGGTGGTATTTATACAAAGCTTATCAGTTCAATTACAGGTTTAGTTGTGGGTTTGGTGGCTTACCTGTTTCACAATATTTTAGAAACACAGGTTGATAAAATGGCCAACAAACTCGAAGCTGCTTCTGCTGATTTCTTAGATGTATTACAGGAACCCACTCGCTAATCAACTCATATGAAGCTTAGAAAAAAACATAGAGGCGAAAGCGAAGTATTTACGGATGCGTTGAATGATATTCTCTTCATTCTGCTCATGTTCTTTTTGATTGTGAGTACGCTTGCCAATCCAAATGTGCGTAAAGCAAGTCTTCCCAAAGCAAAAAGCAATACCCGTAGCAAACAAACCGTAGTGGTAACTATTGATAATACCAATCGTTTTTATGTGGGCTCCAAACCTATAGACCCCTTAATGATGGATAGCACTCTTTCACAAATCATTAGCAGCAAACGCACCAGCGGTGAAGAAGTGAGCATTGTTATCAATGCCGATCGTAATGCGACCATTGAAAGTTTTGCAGCCGTGCTAAGAGCAGCAGACAGATTAGGTGTAAAAGCAGTGATGAGTGTAGATAAGAAGGGAGTGGAGTAGCACTTGTAAATTCTGTGTGTTAATTTTTTTGTTACCGGCAAATTATCATTCTTCATCTGCGGTTGCGTCGCATTGTAAATCCCGTCTTTAGCGTGACTCTTGTACTATTTAATTCTATTCAGCATCTTAGAATCTATCCTCTTGTCTAAGCTTGGTATACCAATTTAATAAGAACTAATCTTCAAAAACCTTTCATTTCCGCTCATATCTCTTAATAAAGCAACTTCTTTAAATCCTCTTTCAATAAAAATAGTTGCAGTTTCTTTCCCCAACTGCTGATTAATTTCAACATAGATTTTCCCATTGGGAGCAAGATGCGTTAAAGCAAAATCAGCAATCTTCCTGTAAAACAACAACGCATCGTCATCAGGCACAAACAGAGCTTTATGCGGTTCGTATTGCAACACGTGCTCACTCATGGTTTTGCTTTCGCTGCTTTTGATATATGGCGGGTTGCTGATGATGATATCAAAAATGCCCAATTCTTTCCATTTGGTTTCATTTAAAAAATCAAGTAATTGAAAATTGATTTCTGTTTCATGTGTTACGGCGTTGTTGATAGCTACATGCAAAGCTTCACTGCACACATCCACAGCACTCACTTCCGCTTCAGGAATATTTTTTTTGATAGAAATGGGAATGCAACCGCTGCCGGTGCCGATGTCAAGAATATTCAAGTACGAATTATGATTTGCGAAGTACGGGGTCTCCTCTTTTTGTAGCTTATACTTTGTATTTTGTATTTGCTTTATTATTAAGTCAACCAACTCTTCTGTTTCTGGTCTTGGAATGAGAACGCTTTCATTTACATCGAACTTTAAATTATAAAACCATGCTTCATTCAATACATATTGAACGGGACGGTGGGAGAGGAGCTGTTGCAAATAATTGTTGATTTGCTCGGTCTGTTTAGTATTTGCAGTTAGGTATTCAAGATTTCGAAAACTGTTATTGCCTGCATGCTCTACTACCAATTTAGCAATAGCGGAAGCTTCATTGTCATCGTAGGCTTTCAAAAGTGATTCACGCAATAATTGATATTGTTCTTTCCACAACATAGCTGCAAATCTAATGCTTACGGCGAAACCATTATTTTTGCAGGCTGCAATGACAAAAGATGAACAATACATGCTCCGCTGCATTCAACTGGCACAACAAGGCGCCGGTTACACTGCACCCAATCCAATGGTAGGAGCCGTATTGGTGTACAATGATGAAATCATTGGTGAAGGTTATCATGAACGTTATGGTGAAGCGCATGCAGAAGTGAATTGTATCAATCAGGCTATTCAAAATGGTCATGCCACTAAACTGCTACAAACCACTTTATACGTTTCCTTAGAACCCTGTGCGCATTTCGGCAAAACGCCACCTTGTACAGATTTAATCATCAAGCACAAAATTCCCAAAGTAGTTATCGGTTGCCTTGACCCTTTTGTTGAAGTAGATGGCAAAGGAATTGAAAAATTAAGAATAGCAGGCATTGATGTTACCGTTGATGTTTTAAAAACGGAATGTGAAGAACTCAATAAACGGTTCTTTACATTTCATGAGCAGCATCGTCCTTATATTGTTTTGAAATGGGCGCAAACAAAAAATAAACGTATTAACAGCGGTTCTTCAGAACGATTATTAATCAGCAATGAATTTACGAATCGCATGGTTCATCAATGGCGTAGTGAAGAAGCGTCTATCCTTGTGGGTACGAATACAGCTTTGATGGATAATCCGCAACTCACCAGCCGTTATTTCAACGGAAAGCAACCCGTTCGTTTGGTGCTGGATAAAGAATTGAAAATGCCTTCATCAGCCAATCTGATGAATGATGAAGCACCAACCATTATCTTTAATTGTCATCAGCATAATGTTGAGGGTCAGACTAAGTATCATCAAATTACTAATGATGCGAGTGCAGTTCATCAAATCATTAGTTCGCTATATCAGCAAAAAATTCAAAGTGTATTGGTAGAAGGTGGCGCTCAACTCCTACAAAGTTTTATTGATGAAGGAATGTGGGATGAAGCAAGAGTGATTACTAACGATGAATTGATAGTAGATAATGGATTGGCGGCACCTGTTCTTCAAAATGTAATTGAATATCACGAACAAAAAATAATGAATGACACTATAAAATTTTACAAACCCAATACTAATAATCACTAATCAATGCTTTTTCTTCTCGGTTCTATCATACTCACTTCCTGGCTCACACTTTCATTTAAAATAGTAGAGCGGTTTAACATTCCCGTGTTTCAGGCGATTGTATTTAACTATATCGCTTGTGTTATTACAGGTTCATTTGTAAA
>JBKCJY010000252.1:0-2488 GCA_046301455.1 Chitinophagaceae bacterium
TGAAACTCAATATCCGGGTTGTTCTGGCGCTCTGTATTTAAAAACCATTCGCTTTGTGCTAAATAAACCAAATGTCCGTCTTTATCTTCTGCAATGTTGTTGGTTTTAAAACGGGTAAAGTCTTCCAGTTTCTTTTGGTCTTTACTTGTAATCCAGCAAGCTTTGTAATAGGGCATTGAGCGAAACTCTGCACTTGCGCCATATTCCTGCAACAAGCGGTATTGAATAACCTCAAACTGCAGTTCACCCACACAGCCAATAATTTTTTTATTACCTCCAAACTGTGTAAACAACTGTGCCACACCTTCATCAGTTAATTGGAGCAATCCTTTTTCAAGCTGTTTGGTTTTCATGGGGTCTTTGTTGACCACTTCTTTAAACAGTTCAGGCGAGAAAGATGGAATACCCGTGAAATAAAAATCTTCACCTTCAGTTAATGTGTCACCTATTTTAAAATTACCTGTATCAAATAAGCCCACCACATCACCGGGATATGCTTCTTCAATCACATCTTTTTGACGTGCCATAAAAGAATAAGGATTGCTGAAACGAACATCCTTATTCATCCGTACATGATGAAAATATTTGTTGCGTTCAAACTTTCCGCTGCACACACGTAAGAATGCAATACGGTCTCTGTGCTTGGGGTCAAGATTTGCATGTATCTTAAAAATAAATCCGCTGAACTTATCTTCATTCACATTCAGATGTCGTGTAGAAGTATCACGGCTTTGCGGTAATGGAGCAATTCGTACAAATGTATCCAGCAGTTCCTTTACACCAAAGTTGTTTACAGCACTTCCAAAAAATACAGGCGCTACTTTTCCTTTTAAATAGTCTCCAATCTTTAATTAGCCGTGCACACCATCCACCACTTCCACATCATCAAGTAAAGTAGCGGCATCAGTTTCACCTACTTTCTTATCAAGTATGGAATCATTAATGTCAGCAATCTTTACCACGTCTTCATCACTTGCTTTTGTGTTTGCAGTAAACAATACCAAACTCTTGGAGCTTAAATCATATACACCTTTAAAATCTTTACCGCTGTTAATGGGCCATGTCATTGGGTGGAGATGAAGATTCAGTTCCTTCTCTACTTCTTCCAGCAAATCAAAACGGTTTTTACCATCTCTGTCCATTTTGTTGATGAAGACAATCACCGGCGTATCCCGCATGCGGCACACTTCCATTAAACGGCGTGTTTGATCTTCTACACCATTTACACTGTCAATTACTAGAATAACGCTGTCAACAGCTGTGAGTGTGCGGTAAGTGTCTTCAGCAAAATCTTTGTGACCAGGGGTATCTAAAAGATTGATTAATGTATCATGGTACTGAAACGTCATTACACTGGTAGCAACAGAGATACCACGCTGACGTTCAATTTCCATGAAGTCTGATGTAGCGTGTTTTTTTATTTTATTGCTCTTAACTGCACCGGCTACCTGTATAGCACCGCCAAATAATAACAACTTCTCTGTTAATGTCGTTTTACCGGCATCAGGGTGGGAGATGATGGCAAAAGTGCGGCGGCGTTGTATTTCGTTTGCGTATTTCATATTTTCAGTTATCGGGCTAATGAGTTATTGTGTTATTAAGAATGCTTCATTAACTCAACCTCTATCTAATTTTAAGGCGGCAAAGGTAAGCAGTTGGGGTGTATTTCGAGTGCTGGAATATATTGAATGCCCGGTTGCTCAATAGGTAACAGGACGATGAAAGGATTGCGACGCAACACCGATGCCGGGAGCATTGAAGCTGGTATCAAAAAATGCATTTCCATTCATAATAAATTTGCTTACAGATGCAAGAGATGATTTATTTTTGAGCCATGCGCAAAAGCTTTGAGATATTTTACAACAGTTTGCAGTTTGCCATTCAGGAACTGCGTAAAAACAAACTGCGTACGTTTTTGAGTTTGCTGGGTATTACATTTGGTATTTTTTGCATCATCAGTGTAATGGCAACTACAAGCAGCCTGGAACGTAATGTGCGCAACTCTTTTAAATCATTTGGCAATAATACTGTATATGTTCAAAAATGGGCATGGGGTGGCGGATCTGATTATCCTTGGTGGAAATATATGAGCCGACCTGTACCACGATACAGGGAAATGCAACCGGTAAAGGATAAAACTACATTGGCAGCCTATGTTTCTTACACTTTTGCCACAAATGTGACGATAGATTATGAAGATGAAGTGCTTACCGGTGTGCGGTGTTTTGCTGTAACGGAAGAATATGATAAAATTCAACCGGTTGAATTAGGATTGGGTCGTTTTTTAATTCCGTCAGAGTTTGCAAATGGTTCATCTGTTGCAGTAATGGGTAATGCCATTGCAGAAAAATTATTTGTAAAACCAGAGTATGCACTTGGTAAATCAATAAACCTTAAAGGGAAAAAAGTAACTATCATTGGACTTATCAAAAAACAAGGACAATCTTTATTTGGAGGATGGGATTTTGATAACGCAGTTCTTGTTCCC
>JBKCJY010000253.1:0-8714 GCA_046301455.1 Chitinophagaceae bacterium
TGCAAACCAATACTCGGTTCATCCAATATATAAGTGATGCCCTGTAATTGAGAACCAATTTGTGTAGCCAATCGTATGCGCTGACTTTCACCCCCGCTCAATGTTCTCGATGAGCGATTCAATGTTAAATAGGTTAATCCAACATTTAATAAAAACTGTAAACGTTCTCTAATTTCTTTTAATACATCTTTGGCAATGGTTGCCTGTTTGTTGCTGATGCGTAGTTCTAAACCATCAAACCATGCAGCAAGATTATCTAAGTTGAATTCGCTCAGCTCTGCAATATTTCTGTCTTCAATTTTAAACCACAAGCTTTCTTTTTTCAACCGAGCGCCATTACAAGTACCACAGGTTTTCAAGGTCATAAACTGCTGTACCCATTCACGCAAACCTTCTGTACTATGGCTGCTGCTAAACCATCTTTTTAGCATCGGAATAATACCTTCATAACTTCCTGTAAAAGCATCAGGCACTGTTTCATCATTTACATCTACTTCTAACGATGGATTGATATTTTTATCACCAAACAATAATAAATCCAGTTGCTCCTTTGGCAATTTGCTTACAGGAACATCCAATTTGATTTTATATTTTTTTGCAAATGCAATTACCTGGTTGAAAACACTTGCTTCCCGTTCTTCACCCAATGGTTTAATACCTCCTTCTTTAACGCTCAATGAAGTATCAGGAAGTATTTCATCCATATCAATGGTAAACACATTGCCTAAACCTTTGCATGTAGGACATGCCCCATAAGGTGAGTTGAATGAAAAGGCATTAGGTGATGGTTCTTCATAACTC
This sequence comes from Chitinophagaceae bacterium, assembly GCA_046301455.1. Taxonomy (GTDB): domain Bacteria; phylum Bacteroidota; class Bacteroidia; order Chitinophagales; family Chitinophagaceae; genus Lacibacter. Next base: position 802 of record JBKCJY010000253.1, read on the forward strand.
AAACCTGTGTCTTCACACATGAGTTGTTTGGAATATAAAGCCACACCGCCAGCTCCTAAGGGTGAGAAAGCAATTCCTTCTTCATTTTCAAACAAACTGTTTTTGCTTTTAACTTTTGACTTTTGACTATTTGTTTTTTCTTCACCAGATTCAGGCAAAACCATCATTAAGTCTTTTCCCATCTTCAAGGTTTGCTGCACACTTTGACTGATGCGTACACGAAAGTCATCGCTTACTTTCAATCGGTCAACCACCACTTCAATATCATGAATCTTATAACGATCCACCTGCATCTTGGGAACTAAATCTTTGATTTCACCATCTACACGCACTTTTACAAAACCTTTCTTTCGTATTTCTTCAAAAAGTTCACGGTAATGACCTTTACGACCACGCACAAGCGGAGCAAGCAAAGAAATTTTTTGTCCATCAAACCGTTTGAAAATATTATCTACAATTTCTTCTTCACTCCACTTTACCATTTTCTTACCTGTGTTGTAAGAATAAGCTTCACCAATGCGTGCAAAAAGTAAACGCATAAAATCATAAACTTCTGTAATTGTTCCAACTGTTGAGCGTGGATTTTTATTGGTTGTTTTTTGTTCAATAGAAATAACCGGTGATAACCCTGTGATTTTATCTACATCAGGCCGTTCCATATCACCTACAAACTGCCGGGCATAAGCACCAAAGGTTTCCATATAGCGTCGTTGCCCTTCAGCATAAATCGTATCAAAAGCCAGCGATGATTTACCGCTGCCGCTGATGCCAGTAATTACCACCAACTTATTTTTAGGAATGGAAACATCAATATTTTTAAGATTGTGCACACGGGCACCTTCCACTTCAATCAGTTCATTATTTAAATTACTCATGGTAAATCCTTACGGCCTTTAAAAGCCAATTGCGAATTTACAGGGAAACAGCTGTTTAACCTCCCATTTACCGGAATTGTATTTCTGCGTGTAAGCCATAGTTTTGTGCAAATTCCTTTAAAAGGCAACCGTTAGCAGGTTTAACAACTGTAAGTTTCTAATATTAATTTTTTGCTATTGTGGAAAAATATTGGGAAAGATTTTGGTGGAGTGTTCAAGTTCAAACTATCTTACCTATGTCTTTTTCAACAGATCAAAACTTACACGTATGGGTATTTCTGTTTACAATGCTGTTCCAATGGTTTTAAATGATGGCAATATGGAACATCGCTTCATTTTAAAACTTAATCCATCAACTGATAGTTTTCGTTTGGAAAGTGACCATATTAAACGTAATGTTTTCATTGGAAGACGTATGTTTAATAAGTTATTTCAGCTGATTAGAAATGAATATGGAACTGTGATGGGACGCATTCAATACTCTGACCAGCAAATGACCAAGGGCTCTGCTTCCACAACAGATAATGAGCAGTTTCGTTTTGAAATAAAAGACGGTAAGCACATGGAAGTGCTTATTGAAGATGAACACAGCCCTGAGCATTTAGTGAAAGTAACATTGCCCGATATAACACAAACTACCAAAGAAAAGCAGTTTCAATTAGGGGCTTTAATTCCATCTGTACTGGCGGCGTTGATATTTTCAAAAGAAGCAAGGTTGATTGCTTAAATTATTATTTGCTGATATTTTTTTGGAAAAATAATTTGTTTCACTTTACATTTGCATCAGTTCTTTTACAACGCTTATCAAGAAAGGCTGAGGGATATGGCCCTGTGAAGCCTTGACAACCTGCTCAATTGAGCAAGGTGCCAATACCATCCGCCCGTAAAACGGTCGGAACGATAAGTCAGATTTTAGCTTAAAACTTACATACTACATAGTAAAAAGCTCATCTGATTCTGTCGGGTGAGCTTTTTTGTTTTCTGGTCGGACAATGCAGTTATCTTACCAGAAAGCAATCACCTGCAAAAAAATTGATAAGTGTTTGATTTAATAATTGCTTTGTAACACAGCTTTTAAAACAAACACTCGTTATGACACGTAGTAACAAAACTTTGACAAATTTTAGTTTGCTATCATGGCAAAACCCTACTACATTTGTAGGGCATTCAATTTTTGTCATGCAACTCAAACAGCAAATCAATTTTCAAAACAATACACAGACAGTTAGCTGTTGTTGTATTATTTGCTGTATGCCGTAAGGCATCCACACTCCCCAAGCCTGTGCGTCAAGGGATTTTACAGCAGGCGCTCCGCAATCATCGTTTATACAATCTCTTTTATTCAAAAATTTAAATACTCTTATCATGAGCAACAATCTCCATTTTGAAACATTGCAGTTACATGCTGGTCAGCAAATTGACCCTACTACTAAATCACGTGCAGTACCTATTTATCAAACTACCTCTTATGGTTTTGATAACAGTGAACATGCAGCCAATCTTTTTGGGTTAAAGGCATTTGGTAATATTTACACACGTATTATGAATCCAACCAGTGATGTGTTTGAACAACGTATTGCAGCACTTGAAGGTGGAGTGGCTGCACTCGCTGTGGGCAGCGGTCAGGCAGCACAATTTCTTGCACTCAATAATATTTTGCAGGCAGGTGATAATTTCATCACTACTTCTTATTTGTATGGAGGTACTTACAACCAGTTTAAAGTTGCTTTTAAGCGTTTGGGTATTGAAGTGCGTTTTGCTGATGGTGATAATGTAGAAAGCTTTGTGCCGCTCATTGATAAAAATACCAAAGCATTTTACCTGGAAACAATTGGTAACCCACGCCTCAACATTCCTGACTTTGAAAAGTTTGCTGAACTGGCCAAAGAGTACGATTTACCATTGATAGTTGACAATACGTTTGGTGCAGGTGGTTATTTATTTCAGCCATTAAAACATGGTGCTAATGTTGTTGTTGAGAGTGCTACTAAATGGATTGGCGGTCATGGTACAACCATTGGTGGTGTAATAGTTGATGGCGGTAATTACAATTGGGGCAATGGAAAGTTTCCACAATTTACTGAGCCGAGCGAAGGTTATCACGGTTTAAAATTCTGGGATGTGTTTGGTGAAGGTAATCCGCTGGGCCTGCCCAATATTGCATTCATCATTCGTGCACGTGTGGAAGGTCTGCGTGATTTTGGAAGTGCTCAAAGTCCATTCAATTCTTTTTTATTGTTGCAAGGGTTGGAGACTTTGTCGCTCAGAGTACAACGCCATGTTGAAAATGCACTCACCTTAGCACATTGGCTGGAGCAGCATCCAAGTGTTGAGTTTGTTTGGTATCCTGGCTTGAAGAGCAGCCCGTATCATGAGCTGGCAAAAAAATATTTAACTAACGGTTATGGGGGAGTACTTCAGTTTGGTATTAAGGGCGGTGTTGAAAACGGGCGCAAGTTTATTGATTCACTCAAATTGGTTTCTCACTTAGCCAATGTTGGTGATGCCAAGTCATTAGCTATTCATCCTGCATCTACAACCCATGAGCAATTAAGTGTGGAAGAACGCAAAGCAAGCGGTGTGCTTGATAATCTCATCCGTATTAGTGTTGGAATTGAACATATCGATGATATTAAAGCAGATTTTGAACAGGCATTCGAAAAAGTGTTTGCCAAAGAATTAGTAGTAAAAAACAATAGATCATTCAGGTAAGAATCTCTTACCTGAATGATCATTATAATGAATGAACATGCCGGTGCAAATTTTTAAATACAATAAACCCTTTCGTTTAGAAAGCGGTGCTTTACTTAATGAGTATCATTTGGCTTATACAACGTTGGGTGAGCTGAATGAAACAAAAGATAATGTCATTTGGGTCTTTCATGCGCTTACTGCTAACAGTGACCCAAGCGAATGGTGGTCTGGTTTGGTGGGTGAAGGCAAACTGTTTGATCCCAAGAAATATTTCATTGTTTGTGTTAACATGCCTGGTAGTGCTTATGGAAGTATTTCACCGCTGGATACAAATCCATTGACTGATAAACCTTATCATCATTCTTTTCCGTGGTTTACAACAAGAGATATGATTCGTGCGTATCAACCATTGCGTGAAGCATTGGGTATTCGCAAGATTTATGTAGGTATTGGTGGTAGTATGGGCGGGCAACAATTATTGGAATGGGCAATCGAAGAGCCGTATTTATTTGAACATATCATTCCGATTGCAACGAATGCGTATCACAGTGCATGGGGTATTGCATTCAATGCATCGCAACGCATGGCTATTGAAGCAGATGTTACATGGAAGAATGAAGATGATAATGCAGGTAAAGAAGGGTTGAAAGTAGCACGCAGTATTGCACTGTTAAGTTACAGACATTATGAAGCGTATGGCATCAGCCAGATTGAAGATAACAATGATGTATTGGAAAATTATAAGAGTGAAACCTATCAACGATACCAGGGAGAAAAACTGGCAAAGCGATTTAATGCATTCAGCTATTACTTTTTAAGCAAGGCAATGGATGCACATAATATTGGGAGAAGCAGACAGTCCATTGAATTATCACTCAAAGAAATTAAAGCAAAAACATTGGTAATTGGTATTGGTAATGATGTATTATTTCCGGTAGAAGAGCAACGCTTTTTGGCAGCAACGATTAATGGCGCTGCGTTTAAAGTGATTGATTCATTTTATGGGCATGATGGTTTTTTGCTGGAGTATGAAATCATGAGCAAGTCCATCAGTTCATTTTTAAAACAACATTCTAAAGAGGATTTGGAGAAACAAATAGCGTAAAGAAAAAGTCAAAAGTTTAAAGTTAAAAGTAAAAGCATGTCAGCACATAAACAATTAACCATCGGTTTGTTTGGATTTGGAGTAGTGGGTGAAGGGTTGTACAAAGTATTACAGCAAACACCATCCTTAAAAGCAAGCATCAAAAAAGTTTGTATTAAAAACCCAAATAAGAAACGGGAAGCACCTGAAAATTTATTCACAACAGATAAAAATGTTATTCTCAATGACCCTGAGATTAATTTGGTGGTAGAAGTGATTAACGAAAGTGAACCAGCTTTTGAAATTGTTTCCACGGCATTAAGAAATGGAAAAGATGTGGTGAGCGCCAGTAAAAAAATGCTGGCTGAGCATTTACCGCAACTGCTGGAATTACAAAAGCAAACAGGCCAAAGTTTGTTGTACGAAGCGTCGGCATGTGCTTCTATTCCCGTAATCAGGAATCTGGAAGAGTATTATGATAATGATTTGCTGCACTCTGTAAAAGGAATTGTAAACGGCAGCACCAATTATATTCTCACCAAAATGTTTGAAGAGAAACTGGATTTCAAGCAGGCATTACTGCAGGCACAGCAACTGGGTTTTGCAGAAGCTGACCCAACGCTTGATGTAGATGGCTGGGATGCCGTAAACAAATGGGTGATATTATTATTACATGCATATGGTATCGTAACACCTGTTGAGGGTGTTCTGTTTAATGGCATTCAAAATATTCAGGGCGGTGATGCTGTGGTTGGCAGAGAAAAGAATTTGGAAATAAGATTGGTGGCACAAGCAAAAAAATTACAAAACGGAAAAGTAGCTGCATTTGTATTGCCACAGTTTGTAAAACACGATGATCATTTGAGTTTTGTAAAAAATGAATACAATGGCTTTGTGGTGGAAAGCTCCTTTGCTGATAAGCAATTCTTTTATGGGAAAGGTGCGGGTTCATTCCCAACAGCATCAGCAGTGCTGAGTGATATTTCTGCATTGCGTTATCATTACAAGTATGAGTATAAAAAACTCTATCATCACAAACCTGCAGAACTTACAGATGATTTTTATTTAAAAGTGTATGTAAGTTTTGACGACTGGAACTTTATTCCCCGTGAGCGATTTGAGTGGATCGAAGAGTGGCATGCAGAAGATGACCGTAAGTACTTAGCAGGCGTACTACATGCCAAGCAATTAATAGGCCAGGACTGGTGGAATAAACATAACCTATCTTTGATACTTAAGCCCGATGCGATTATTGAAGATGTGGAAATACGGAATTTAAAGAAGAAGAGTTTAGAATTGGCGGGCGTTAATGCATAGTTCTAAGTTGGTTGAGCTCAGGTTTATAGAGTATGTATAAAATATAAGAATTACGAAACTGATGAGTTTTGATTTATGAACGTACAACAATACAACGAATTACAGCAGCTTCTTGGTAAAGGTTTGGAATCTGATTTGCAAGCCATCAGCAATTTATTTGCAGGAGAAGCAGTATTCAGCACCAGTTTCAGCAGCGAAGACCAGGTGATTGCTCATCAGATATTTTCTGCTGATTTAAATATCAAAGTGTTTACACTGGATACAGGTCGTTTGTTTCCTGAAACATATTCTGTTTGGAGCAGGACGTTAGAGCAATATAACAAACCCATTAATACCTATTATCCTGATGCCGTTGCATTGCAACAGTTTGTTTCAGAAAAAGGCCCAAATGGTTTTTATGAATCAGTGGATAACCGTAAGCAATGTTGTCATATTCGCAAAGTAGAACCGTTGCAACGTGCTTTGCTCGGCAATAAAATATGGATTACAGGCATACGTGCAGAACATTCGCCCAACAGGCATGATATGCAACATTTAGAGTGGGATGAAGGCAATAAAATTTTCAAATACCATCCTTTATTAAGTTGGAGTACCGATGAAGTGAAGAATTTCATCAGTAAAAATCAAATTCCTTACAATGCTTTGCATGATAAAGGTTTTGTGAGCATTGGCTGTGCTCCGTGCACAAGAGCGATCAAACCGGGCGAAGATTTCCGTGCTGGTCGCTGGTGGTGGGAGGATAGCAGTAAGAAGGAGTGCGGGTTGCATGTGCATGCGGAACCGCAAGTTTCATCTAATTAACTTAAGACCCATTAGGTCTCCCGAGCAGAGAAAGAAGCACTGCAAAACTTATAGGTCCGTTTAACAAACGTTAGGCTTTTTTGCCTTTTCTTTGTGGCAATAAAAGTCTATCTGATAAGTAGGATAAAAAATTATGAGCGTACATCATTTAAATTATTTAGAGCAATTAGAAGCTGAGAGTATTTATATTTTTCGTGAAGTGGCCGCACAATTTGAGCGCCCAGCTTTATTGTTCAGCGGTGGAAAAGATTCCATCACTTTAGTACAACTGGCTAAGAAAGCATTTGCACCAGGTAAGTTTCCTTTTCCATTAGTACATATTGATACGGGGCATAATTTTCCTGAAGCATTGGAATATCGTGACTGGCTGGCCAAAGAAGTGGGGGCGGAGTTGATTGTTCGCAAAGTGGAAGACACCATCAAAGCTAAGAATCTAACAGAGCCAAAAGGAAAGTTTGCCAGTCGAAACTGGCTGCAGACATACACACTCCTGGATACCATTGAAGAATTCAAGTTTGATGCATGCATTGGTGGTGCCAGAAGAGATGAAGAAAAAGCAAGAGCTAAAGAACGCATCTTCTCAGTGCGTAATGATTTTGGCGAATGGGATCCCAAGTTGCAGCGTCCTGAACTCTGGAATATTTACAATGGTCGTATTCATAAAGGAGAAAACGTTCGTGTATTCCCGATCAGTAACTGGACTGAATTAGACGTATGGAATTATATCAAAGAAGAAAAAATTCCCTTGCCTTCCATTTATTTTTCACATGAACGGGAAGTGTTAATCCATGATAAGCAATTGATTGCCGTTTCTCCTTTCATTACCATTGATGAAACTGATGTGATTGTAAAAAAGAATGTAAGGTACCGTACTGTGGGTGATATGACTTGTACAGCTGCAGTTGAAAGTACTGCATCTACTTTAGATGAGGTCGTAAATGAAATAAAAGCTACAAGAATAAGCGAAAGAGGTGAAACAAGGATAGATGATAAAGTAACAGAAGCGGCGATGGAGGACAGAAAGAAGGGAGGATATTTCTAACAATATTAAATTTTAAAATGGATTTATTACGATTTATAACTGCAGGTAGTGTTGATGACGGTAAAAGCACATTGATTGGTCGTTTATTGTATGACAGTAA
>JBKCJY010000254.1:0-12365 GCA_046301455.1 Chitinophagaceae bacterium
GCAGTAATCGGCGCCATCGCTGGTGCTGTACTTGGCTGGTGGTACGGTCGTAAATGATTCGTTATATAATTTTAAAAAAGCGGGTTCATTTTTGAACCCGCTTTTTTATTTTGCTTCCACCACTTCAACTTCAAACACTAAAATACTGTTTGGCGGAATCTTCGGGCTTCTGGTTCTGATGCCATAGGCAAGTCCTGATGGTATCACAATTTTTATTTTGCCTCCCACGTTCAGTAAGGGAACTCCAATCTGCCATCCTTTGATTAAACGGTTGAGCGGAAATGTGGCCGGCTTTTCTCTTGTTTGATCAAATACTGAACCATCGCTTAATAAATAACCTTTGTAAAAAACAGTAACAGTATCTGTCACTTGTACTTTTCTTCCCGTGCCTTGTTTGATGATGCTGTAATAAACATCTTCATATTTATTCACAGCATCTGTTTTATTTTCTTTAATGAATTGTTGAATCATTGCATCATCTGCCGCAGCCTGTGTTGTACTGTCGGTATTGCTTAAAGGATTAATGATAGGTGTTGTAACAGAAGTAGAAAGCATATTCTTCCAGCTCGCATTGCTCCGCTGCAGCCAGTCAGCACTTACCATATCTGCTGAACCATTGGCATGTGTTCTTACTGTCGCTGTGGTTTTTATCGTTCCCCATCTGCCTGTATGTTTAACAGTGCCAATCAGTTTCCACTTGTTTTCCCTGGAAAAATAGATATAACCGGAGTATAAAATAAAGTTAGATGCAGAGTCAGTTGCGGTTGCAATGTATAAACGATACGGCTCATCCAATTGCCAATTATAATTCCATTCCAATTCATCTTTATCCGCTTCTACATCAGTTCCTTTGGTTAGAACAGTAAATGTTTCAGGGAATTTCATCCCTATTTCACGTTCTTTCTTTTCTGCTTCTATATACAAAATAACATCATCGGTTTGAATGCCGATTTTATTCTCTTTACGTGGATGGATGCTTTTGAACGATACTTCTTTAAGTAGCCCGGTTGCTTTGATGGAATCAGGAATAGTTAGTGATGGTTGCATTTGTTGAGAAAAACAAACATTGTATTGTATAAACAAACCTGCCAATAAAAGATACTTCATGTTACATTTTTATTTTTGAAAGATAGATAAATATTAGGTTGTTTATAAGTAAAAAGAGGCTGAAAAGCTTCAGCCTCTTTCAACTGCTTCCTTGCTGCACTTAAAACAAGGTGCCGTTATTTACATAGTAATAATAACCCGTTCCGCCACTGAAGGTCCAGTTGGTTGCATTAAAACTTCCATTACCGGTGCTGCTGCCTGCAATTCGGTATGAACTAACAGCCTGTGCGCTTCTGTTCCATGTAAGTGGTGAGCCGCCCACACATGTTTCTGCACTAAGACCTGTATTTCGTAAGAAATAAGCATTGTTGATGCCATAAACTTTTCCGTTACCTGCTGCATCAATGCAAACAGCAGTTTGCTCATCAACGCCAATTCCTTTTACTGTGGATGTATAACCAAAATCTTTCATAAGCCTTGCCATAAAAGCAATATGTCTTCCCTGTCTTGTGCGTTGAGAGTAGTGTGAATCAGTAATTGTATTTGAAAGAAAAGGAGCTGCAATAAAATCTCCTGCACCCAATGTAACATAACGGTGATAAGGATTGCTCAATGCCTGTGCACTTGTAACAGATCCTGATTGAGCGCTGTAGTAAGCACTTCCTAAAATAGCAAGCCCTGCACTGGTGCCGCCAACTGTTATACCTTTTGTATTGATGAGATAATTGATAGCATCTTCAACAGGTGTATTCTTCCAGTAGTTTACATAGTTCCACTGGTCACCACCGGCTATAAATAATGCTTCAGCATTTCTGATTTTATCTCTTACTGAGGTGAGGAGTGCTTTTTCCCTGCTGTCGATAATAATTGTTTCAACAGAATTTACATTAACCATATTATACATGTAGGAATTGTATCCATCAGCGCCACTGCTGCGTATTACCACTACATCACCACCGACCGCTCTCTGTAAAAACCAGTTAATGGCTGCATCAACATCTGTACTTCCACCCATCAGTAATAAACCGCCAACAGCAGGAGTTGTAACATCAGCAGCATTACCTGTTAAATAGGTTACAACAGGAGGTGCTGCTTTTGCTGCAAGACTTGTATTGTCAGTGCCCGCTTTCGATTTTGTCTGCGATTCAATTGCTGTTTCAGGATTAGTTGTAATTTTTTGCTTGGTGCAGGCTGTAAATAAAAATGCAAATGCTGCAAACAGTAATTTGTAGTTCATATTGGTGAAGGTTAAGAGTGAAACAGTAAATTAGAAAAACAATTTGAAACAAAGTAAATAATAAGTAACAAAGTTTACGCCGATACAAATAAACTCAAATACTTAAATTGCAGCATGAGTGAAACATGGCTTTATGTTCTCACCTGTGCAGGCGCACTCTTTGCAGGTTTTATTGATGCCGTAGTGGGCGGTGGTGGCTTAATACAGGTGCCTTTGTTATTGATTTTATTTCCACAATATACACATGTGCAGGTGATAGCAACTAATCGTTTTGCATCATTGGCAGGAACGAGTGTTGCTGCGTTTCATTATATAAGAAGTGTGGGTGTTGATACTGCCGTTGTATTAACAGCCGGTATTACATCAGCCATTACTGCATTTGTCGGAACATTTGTGATGAAGCTGATTGCTCCCGAAGTGTTTAAACCGATTCTCTTAATAGTGATTGTATTACTGGCCGTTTATACATTTATTAAAAAGGATTTTGGTATTGATCATTTGCCAAAATACAAAGGAGTAAAGTTGTTGATTGTGTGCGGTATGATTGGTACAGTTCTTGGTTTTTATAACGGATTTATCGGCCCCGGCACGGGAAGTTTGCTGGTATTTAGTTTGGTGAGCATTGCTGGCATGAGTTTTTTACACGCATCTTCATCTGCTAAAATTATTAATGCAATTGCTGATGCTGCATCTTTAGTTGGTTTTTTTATGAGTAAAGCTGTTGTATTTAAGATTGCAATTCCAATGATGGTATGTAATATGATGGGAAGTTATATTGGCAGTAAAGCAGCTATAATCAAAGGCAGCGCATTTATCCGTTATATTTTTATTTTAGTAATGGTGATTTTGATTGTAAGATTAGGTTGGGATGTGTTTGGGAGAAAGTGATAAGTAGGGGATAGGTAAAAGTCCGGGTGTAAATAGTTATTGATCACTTGCTCTGGCTTCTCTTCTGCTGCCGCTGTATAATTCATACTCCAGCAACCTGCAATCAATCGTACTGTTGTAAAATTCAATTCTTCGGTTTGCTTTTAATCCAATCTTTTTTGCCAGTTCCATATTGCCTGTAAAAATGTATCCGAAATAGCCGCCGCATTTCTGTTTCATAAAATCACCAATACGACTATAAGTGGCTTCCAACTCTTTTACTTCACCAAGTCTTTCACCGTACTCAGGATTAATCATCATTACTCCTTTTGCATCTGCAGGAACCGGAGTGTCAGCAAAATCACAAACTGAAAAACCAATCAACTTATGTACGCCCGCAGCAATTGCATTTTTCTTGGCATTCTCAATTGCTTTTGGATTGTAATCCGTTGCAATGATATTTAATTCTTGAACATCCACAATTTGTTCTTCAAGCAATGCATCTTCTTTTACGTAAACTGCTTCATCATAACCCTGCACATGCATAAATGCATAGTTTGTACGGAATAATCCGGGTCTTCTGTTGGTGGCAATCAAAGCGGCCTCTATTGCTAATGTTCCGGAGCCGCACATAGGATTGATGAAGGGTGAAGTTCTGTTCCACTTAGTTGCAAAGATGGTGGCTGCTGCCAAACCTTCCAGCATAGGAGCAAGGCCTGGAATTTTTCTGTAGCCATGTCTTGCTAATGAATCGCCACTGGTATCAATAAAGATTTCTGCATCTTCATTTTTCCAAAACAAATGAATCACAGTTCCGCTAAGTTCAGCACCGGTTGATGGCCGTGTACCTCTTTTATCTCTTAACCGGTCAACAATCGCATCTTTTACTCTTAGGTTGGCAAACATGCTGTTATTGATGGTTGAATTGTTAACGTTACTTGTTACAGAGAAATAGCCGGGATTGGGCAGAATATGTTCCCATGCAATATGTTTGAGATGATTGTAAATATCATCAGGATGATTGGCTGTAAATTGTTCTAAACTGTATAATACCTGACTGGCGCAACGCAGATTTAGGTTGAGTTTAATACAATCATTCATAGTGCCGGTAAGCTTTATGCCGGTAATGAATGATTCGTCAATTGTAAAGCCTAATTCTTTTACTTCCTGTTCTAAATATGATGCAATGCGTTTGTGACAGGTAATGATAATTGTGGATACATTTGTAAATAAGCTCATGAGGCTGTAAAGATAAAAGTGAGTAAAAGATTTTCCCCGATGTTTTTATTTAGCTACAGCAATCTTTACTTTCTTGTTTTTTATTTTCTGATCTTTAATTTTTTGCAGCGTATTGCTTGCTTTTATTTTCTTAACAGCCACAAACGATGAAAAATCTTTTACATCAATCAAACCAATATCTTCCTTTTTTAATTCTCCTTTTTGCGTAAGAAAGCCTACAATATCAATCTTGTTCACTTTGTCTTTTTTGCCTGCAGCAATAAACAAGGTGCTCCATTTTGGTTTTTCAGGAACGGTAGGGGTTTCAGGCAATGTAATTGCTGTTGCATCTGAAGGAATATAAGTTGGTAATTTTTCATCAGGACCGATGATGAGTATAGCTGTTCCGCTTGCATCCATACGTGCTGTACGACCGTTACGATGTGTAAACGATTCTTCGGTATGCGGTAAATGATAATGAATGATGTAACGGATATTGGCTATATCCAAACCACGTGCAGCTAAATCTGTAGTAACTAAAACATTACTGGTGCCATTTCTGAATTTGCAAAGCGCTGCATCTCGTTCGTGCTGTTCCATAGCGCCATGATAAAACACGTTTAGAATATCTTTCTCCTTTAATAATTCACTGGTACGTTCTACTGCTTCACGGTGATTGCAAAACACAATGGTTGAGCGGTTGCCCAGCATACAGATCAAACGGAACAAGGTATCAATCTTATCTTTCTCCGGGCTTTTCAATGTTTGTATAGCAAGGCCTGTATCATTGGCTTCATTGCCGGTCAAAAAATCAAGTGTAACAGTGTTTTGTAAACCAACAAAAGCCGGTATCTCATCCATCTTTGTTGCAGATGTGAGAATGCGTTTTTGAACGTTGGGCAATGAACCAATGATGAAGGAAACCTCTTCCTGGAAACCCAGCTCCAGTGACTTGTCAAATTCATCCAACACCAGTGTTTCAATGGTTGAAGTGGTGATATTCTCTCTTCGAATATGGTCGGCCAGTCTTCCGGGTGTACCAATGAGAAGGGCAGGGGCTTGCTTTAAATTATTTTCTTCGATCTCTCTTTTATGTCCGCCATAGCAGCAGGTAACTTTTATATTTATTTGTAAGCTCTTAAATACATTTTCAATTTGCATGGCCAGCTCACGGCTGGGAACGATAATGAGTGCTTTGGTGGTGTTGCCTGCATTTTTCAATTGCTCCACCAAAGGAAATAAAAACGCCAGCGTTTTACCGGAGCCAGTTGCTGAAAGTAGTATTACATCTTTATGCGCTGCCTGCGCTTTTAAAGATGCGATTTGCATTTCATTCAGCGCCTTTATATTGATGGTTTCAAGTATATCCGTAATCCACTGTGGTTGTTCTTGCATGCGGCGAAGGTAAACAAGTTTGGGCGGAGGGTCTTTATTTTCCTTTTCATCCTATTTTGAATAGAAGTGAAAGTTGTGCTATTTTAACTTTTTCAAAATTTTGCTCTATGGCTAACAGAAGCTGATAGTAGTACACAGTTGAAGCGGCGTTATCAGTCCGCCGACTTAACACAAATGCAGTGTAAGCTGCAGTTATTCTTTTCTGTAGATATCACGAATTATAAATTGCTTTGGGAAACATGTTTCAAATTTATATTGTCCGTCAACTTTGTAAGCTACGTAAATACTTACATAGCCTCCGTCGCTGATGTTTTGATTGTCGCCTAAATGATTTATTGTAGTAAAGTCTCTTTTTGATACCAGTGTCACTAAGGAATCTCTTTCTGTAACAACTTTGAATCCTTTAGTTCTGTCAACCTTAGGAAAAAAGGGTTCGTAAAAAATTATTCTTTTGTATTTAAAAGGTTTGATTGCTTCAAATCCTTGTCTGTATGAAATTGTGTCTTTGCCTGACCAAATTATTATTTCGCTTGTAAACGGCGATTCAGCTGGAGAGTCATAAATGAGAAATAGTGTGTCGGCTGTATTAAAGTCGAAATTGGTTTTGTTTTTATATAATTGAAAAACCGTGTCAAGCTCTGCAATTTGTGACTTTGCAAAGCTCTTCATCTTTTTTCTCGTCATGGCGTTTGAAATGGTGTCAGCCCTGTCAAGCTTGTGTTTTTTATATGCGTCTAAAAATGTCTGACAATAGCCAGATTGAGTCGACAGAATAACAAGTATAGATAGGATTAGGTAACGCATCATAATAGCAGCTAACGGTTCTCGGCTTTGCGAAGTGGCAGATTTTCAGCACAAATGTTCAATTGAAAAACTGAACTTGAACCTTGCACTAAACTGTCATAGATGCACAAAACCCGCCATTTTGCAAAGCCGATGTTGGTGGCAGTTATTCTTTTTGTTCATTTAGAAATCTTTGTATTTCTGCTTTCATTGTCGTGAGTCCAACTTCTTCATATGGGGCATGACCGCAATTTTCAAGAATTACCAATTTTTTATGCCCTTTAATCCTGTCAAAAAAGGGTTTGCTTGTTTCAAGTGGTGTCCAAGTGTCCTTTCCTGGTTGTAAAAATAGAACTTTACAACTGTCAAACTGTTCGGGTTCTTTGTAAGGTTTGTAGTTCAGATAGGTTCTTAAAAAACGAAATTTAACTTTACTCCCACCACCAAGTTTATCGTTTGAAAAGACTTTTGAAAAATCTTTGTTGTTTGTAATTCTGTCCATTTTACATAGCCATTTTATAGGCAAACTCAAATGGTCAAAAATTGGTTTTGTAAAATTTCCAACACCAATCGGCAACGCAACTCTGCTTAAAAATTTATTTTTTGATAAGTCGTCCCTAACATTTTGTAGTCTTGGGTCTGCTAATGTTGTAACAATGATACCTTTAACTTTTGAGTTCTTACAGGCAACTTGATATGCTAACATTCCTCCTACACTTAAACCAAATAAAACAATTGGTTTTTTATCTTTTTGATATTCTTCGTCAACTAGGTCTGAAACGCAATTTACCCATTCGTCATAAACAATATTTCTATTACCTGGATTTTTCGTTAATCCATAACCAATTAAGTCTGGTGCTAGATACTCGTAACCTAGTTCATTGAGGTAATTTCCATACAAACCTAGTACTCTTCCGTTGGCACCTGAACCGTGAAGTATGATAACTTTTATTGGTGAATTGTCTATAGGCATTTTGTCAATATGAATACTATAATCTTTCCACTTCCAATACACTTCTATAGGCAGTTTCGTTGCTTTATATTGTAGGTCTTTTGGTAAAAAATCATTGTATTTTTTCCAATATTCAGTTTGAGTGTAAAATTCTGGTCTTTTCATTGTCGAACAAGAGTATAAAAATGTCAGTAAAAGAAAATATAAAATTCTCATTTGTATATGGTCTATTATAATTGCCACCAACGGGCAGGGCTTGGCGTTGTTTTGGAATTAGTATTCAGTCAGCCCGAACCGCTGCTTGGCTTTGTTTTGATGAGGAAGATAAGAACTTTTGCCTGGCTTTATTCGTCAAGCCAGAACTGAAGCTGGGATTTGCAAATAGCTGATGTTTATTCCGTCAAGCCCCAATAACGCCAAACCCAATATTGTGCGTTCGTACTTCTGTCAGACCACACTCTTTTTATTGCTTAATGATTTTTTTATAGAAATAATTGTCGGCAATAACAAAAGTCCAAGTGTCAATGGTAAGAACCAAAACCCTAATCCATTTGTCAAACCAATTGTTGTCAAGTAAGTGAAAAATATAATCAAAGAAAAAATTATCAAGATTGCTAATTTTAAAAACCTCAACATCCTTGTCGCAATAGTATATTGTCTTCTAGCATTTACCTCCGTGATTTGTGTCATATAATTAAAAATGTGGGGGTACTTATTAAGCTGTGTCAAACCGAAATAAATAAGTGTCCCAAGAACTGGTAACAGCAGCAGAGTCATTTTGTTTCCATAATTGTCAGCTTGCCCTGATGCGTTGTAATGAATAGGTATTGTCGTTGGCAATTTAAAGAAAGAGTAAATTGTCAAGCTCCACATAATAACAAAAAGTATTTTCGCTGTCAATTCTAAAGTATTGTCAAGCGGCGAAAGATTAAGTTTTATTTTAGGTCTTGTCTCCAAACTGTAAATTTAATTTAAACGGTCTGATCGTATAACGCACAACGCATAAATATACGCAAGTTTTCAAGCCCTAAAAGTTTCCCATTTTTATACAATTGTCTCTTTTTCAATGGTTTAAAAATATTGTTGTCGCTCATAAAACTTTCGCAAATACAACCTCACCCACTCATGCGTTTATTCATTCATACTATGTTCTTTGGCTGTTTGGTGTTGTGTAAATGCTGGCGGTATTTTCGATTGTTTGTTTTACAGTTACTGCAAAATACAACTGCGCATTTGTTTTTCAAAGTACTATTGGTCCACAAACTGCGGGTTATTATTTCATAAAAGCTATAATGCTGCAGCGGTATTGTTTAATAAAGCAAAACATATCAATTCTTCAGAGCTGGTCCCTTCCACCTTGCTTCCACTATACTACCTGTTTGCTTCCTGTTTGCCTCCACCATAAGCCTACCATAGTTAAAGTTATATGCCGTTAGGTGCCGTTCTGTTCCGTTTTGCGCCGTTATGCTCCCTTACATGCCGTTTGGTGCCCAAATGAAACCTTAAGCATATTCCAACTATAATCATATCTGCAGCAAAGCACAGGCATAGAACAAGTATAGAGAGAGCATAGAAGATGTATGAGGAGTGCATGAAAGATGCAAAGCCATGCAGGTTGTCAGCACCAATCGGTAAGTAAAAATTATTGAGAAAAATTCCATCCCTCACTGGCTGCGGGATTGTAACTAAAAGCCCGGACAAATGCTGAAAATAGCACAATCATTCACAGCTCCAAGTCTCTTACCTTTGCATCATCAAATTAAAACGATTGATTGTTATGAACGAAGTGTATATCATCTCGGCTGTTCGCACACCTATGGGCAGCTTTGGAGGAAGTCTAAAAAGTTTAAGTGCTACACAACTGGGCGCTGTTGCCATTAAAGGTGCTTTGCAAAAAGCAGGTGTACAACTAACACATGTAAATGATGTATTAATGGGCTGCGTATTGCAGGCCAACCTGGGCCAGGCTCCTGCAAGGCAGGCGGCAAAATTTGCAGGCTTGCCCAATGAGGTAAACTGCACTACGGTAAATAAAGTGTGTGCCAGCGGTATGAAAGCTATTGCTCAGGCAGCGCAAAGTATTTTGCTGGGCGATGCAGATATTGTGGTGGCAGGCGGTATGGAAAGTATGAGCAATGTTCCGTTTTATACGGACGCAATGCGTTGGGGTAATAAATATGGCAATGTGAATTTGATTGATGGTCTTGCAAAAGACGGACTAACGGATGTGTATGACGGCAAAGCCATGGGCAATGCGGCGGAGCTTTGTGCAAAGGAATGTGGTGTGAGTCGTGAGGAGCAGGATGCTTTTGCAGTGGAGAGTTACAAACGCAGTCAGGCTGCTATTGAAAAAGGTTTGTTTGCCAATGAAATTGTTCCGGTTGAAATTCCGCAACGTAAAGGTGACCCAATTGTGTTTGCCAAAGATGAAGAACCATTTAATGTAAAGTTTGATAAGATACCAACTTTGAATCCGGCATTTATTAAAGATGGAACGGTTACTGCTGCCAACGCAAGTACCATGAATGATGGCGCCGCTGCACTCGTTTTAATGAGCAAAGCAAAAGCGGATGAGCTGGGGTTAAAACCCATTGCTAAAATTCTTTCTTATGCTGATGCGGAGCAGGCGCCTGAATGGTTTACGACTACACCATCACTTGCTGTGCCCAAAGCAGTTGCTAAAGCAGGTTTGCAAATGAGTGATATTAATTACTGGGAATTGAATGAAGCGTTTTCAGTAGTAGGTATTGAAAACAGCAGACGCATGCAACTTGATCCTGCAAAAGTAAATGCGCATGGTGGTGCGGTGAGCTTGGGGCATCCGCTGGGTGCAAGTGGTGCACGTATTATTGTTACACTCATTAATGTGTTGAAAGCAAATAATGCGAAGTATGGTGCAGCAGGTATTTGTAATGGTGGAGGAGGAGCGAGTGCAATGGTAATTGAAAATGTGTGACGATGATTACTGCTTCAATCAAATAGTTAAGCCCTCGTGAGAGGGCTTTTTAATTGACTGTATCTTTTATTTTTTCTTTGCTACTACCATCCAGTCCCATGGATAAGGTTCGGCTAACCATTTGGGTGGATTGGTAAATTCTGTTTTCCAGGTGTAATTAATTTTTTCAATACGCTCTACTTCAAATCCTTCAAGCGTTAAGAGCAATTGTAATTCTTCTTCGAGGTAATGTTTAGTGGGAACTTTATCAATATCTGTTACACCTTGTTTAATATTTTTTGCTAATGCATACGCTTTTTCCATGCTTTCTATTTTTTCTTTATGGTCGTCATCCACATTCCAGCGATGGGCAATGATGTTGGTGTAGAGTTTTGATTCCAGCGATGGCACTACTAAAATCAAATGACCACCTTCATTCAAACAAAGATTGAGCGATTGAAAAAAGTTGATGCGTTTTTTTAAGTTGTCTGTTAAGATAGCGTTGATGCAAATAGCTACATCACAGGGAATAACAGTGATGGTGTTGGCACTCATGTCCATACGCTGATATTCTACATTGGGATAAGCTTTACATTTTTCTTTAGCAATATCCAGGTTAATGGCTGAGATATCAGTTGCTACTACATGTTTAAACGCAGTGGCCAACAGTGGAATCCATTTCCCGATGGCGCAACCCAGATCTGTTACTGTTTTTTCTTTTGATGCCACCTGCTCAATAGCGCCTACAATTTTTCCGCTCTTATCATTTTGCAGTACATCAAAAATTTCTTCGTTGTAGTTGGGTGCAATGCGTTCCCAGTAGCTTCTTTCCATGAACAATGGGTTTGTAAATGTTTCAGTTCGGGTAAAGATATTTTAATTTAGAACTGTTGTATATTTCAGTTATCAACATATTTAAATGAAAATGTTATACCGACAATTTTTGCTCTTCATTCTGATTTCCTTTTTTGTAAAGATGACAACTGCACAAAGTAATTCTCGTTTTTATAAGTGGAACGAATTTGTTATGGGTGCTGATTTAAGTTATGTAAATGAAATAGAAGATGCTGGAGGTGTTTATAAAGTGAATGGGAAACAGCAAGACCCGTTTGTTATTATGAAATCAATTGGCGTTAACACTGTACGTGTACGCTTGTGGCACAATCCGGATTGGAAGAAACAACTGAACAACGGCAAACTGTACAGTGATTTGTATGATGTGGAAAAAACAATTCGCCGTGCAAAAACAGCCGGCATGGCTGTAAATCTTGATTTGCATTACAGTGATACATGGGCTGACCCTGACCATCAACCCACACCTGCCGCATGGGCTTCGCTTTCATTTGAAGCATTAAAAGATTCTGTTTATCAATACACTTTAGCCACGCTCAATTATTACAAAAGCAAAAAACTCGTGCCAGAGATGATACAGGTGGGTAATGAAAACAATAACGGAATGCTGTGGCCGGTTGGTAAAACGGATTCAGAAGAAGGATGGGTTCGCTTTGCGGCGTTTCTCAAC
The DNA here is from genome assembly GCA_046301455.1 of Chitinophagaceae bacterium. GTDB lineage: Bacteria > Bacteroidota > Bacteroidia > Chitinophagales > Chitinophagaceae > Lacibacter. The sequence continues at coordinate 11,957 of JBKCJY010000254.1, forward strand.
AGCGGTATTAAAGCTGTTAAAGAATTTTCAAAAACTTCTGGAATCAAGCCGCAAATAATAATTCATGTGGCGCAGTTGCAGGATGCAGGTAACTGGCTCCAAAAATTAACGGCGTTGGGCGTTAAAGATTATGATATCATCGGCTTGTCTCATTACTATAAGTGGAGCACGTATCATATGCTGGAAAACGTAGGTAAGAAAATTGATTCCATTCAAACCATATATCAAAAGAAAGTGATGATTGTGGAAACTGCTTTTCCGTTTACAAAAGAAAATGCAGATAGTTACGCTAATATCCTGAACATGGAAACCAAAGTTGAAGGTAAGTATGATGCTGATGAAAAAGGTCAGCAGCAATACATTGATGATTTAATTCTGCAGATAATGCGTCATAAAGGAAGCGGTATGA
>JBKCJY010000255.1:0-24342 GCA_046301455.1 Chitinophagaceae bacterium
AATTTTTATGATGGTGCATTTCGGTTGGCTATTGAAACACAAACACCTATCAAGCCGATGTTGTTTTTAGATGCGGTGAACCGTATGCACTGGAAAAGCGTTTTTGCATTAAATCCCGGCAAATTAAGAACAGTGTATCTCGAAGAAATTTCTCCTGAAGGTTATACGCCTTATGATGTTGATAAGCTCAAACAAAAAGTGTATGAGTTGATGGAGAAGAAATTGGTGGAGTACAAGGCGAGTTGGTTAACGACACCCCATCCACTATAGGGAAGTAAATACATCATCCTATTGTTATCATACTTTCCTAATTTTATTGGTTCATGAATCTTTTTAATGATGATATTAATGACGATGCTCAATCATCGGAGGCGTTCCCCTCTTTAGGAGATGGAGGTTTGCTTTATGCCGATGTCATCATTCCCCTTGCTGTTCCCCGTACTTATACATGGAGCATTCCTGCACGTTTGCAGGAGCAAATGCATGTAGGTGTGCGTGTGGAAGTGGAGTTGCGTAAGAAGCGGTATGCAGGTGTAGTGAAAACGATTCATCAAAACAAACTTGCTGCATTTGAGCCCAAAGGAATTTTAAATGTGCTGGATGCCGAACCCATAATTCATAAGGAGCAGTTGAAATTGTGGGAATGGATGGCCAATTATTATATGTGTAGCGAGGGTGAAGTGATGGCCGCTGCATTGCCTGCACATTTTAAACTGAGCAGTGAAACAATTTTGTTGTTTAATGAAGAGGCGGGCGAAGATTTTACCATGCTTGATCATGATGAGTATCTCCTCGCAGAAGCATTACTTATACGCAAAGAATTAAAACTTGCTGAAGTACAACAAATCTTAGACACTTCACATGTATATCCTGTTGTAAAACGTTTGATTGAAAAACGTATTTGTTTTGTGTGGGAAGCGTTGAAAGAAACCTACAGTGCTAAAAAGGAAACTTTTGTGTTGCTTAATCCTCAATACGAAAATGAAGAAGCATTGAGTGAACTTTTGAATAATTGGAGTCGTGCGCCCAAGCAAATGGAACTGTTGCTCAGCTACCTGCATTTTATGAAAACGGAAGGTGAAGTGAGTAAAACAGCGCTGTTGAAAAAAAGCGGGGCAAGTGACACACAGTTGAAAGGATTAGTAGATAAACAGATTTTGTTTTTGGAAAAACGTTCTGTTGACAGATTGGTGAACTTGCCAAGAAATGTTTCAATTGATTTTGAATTAACAACTGTACAGCAAACTGTATTAGAGGACATCAGAAAATCATTTAATGATAAATCTGTTTGTTTATTACATGGTGTTACGGGCAGCGGTAAAACGCTTTTATACATTAAGCTCATTGAAGAGTATATCAAAAAAGGGAAGCAGGTATTATATCTTCTTCCTGAAATTGCATTAACGGCACAAATCATACGCAGGTTGCAAAAACATTTTGGTGGCTACATTGGTATCTATCATTCCAAGTTTAATCAGAATGAACGTATTGAAATCTGGAATAAAATAAAAACTGGTGAACTAAAAGTGGTGCTGGGTGCAAGAAGCAGTTTGTTTCTTCCTTTTTTGGATTTGGGTTTGATTGTGTGTGATGAAGAGCATGACTCTTCTTACAAGCAGCAGCAGCCTGCTCCACGCTATAATGCAAGAGATGCAGCGGTATATTATGCAACACAGTTCAATGCAAAGGTGCTGCTTGGCAGCGGCACGCCATCTGTTGAAACCTATTACAATACACAAACGGGCAAATACAGTTTGGTGGAATTAAATGAACGTTATGGCGAAGGTGCTTTGCCAGTGATCGAAATTGTTGATACTAAACCTCTGTTCAAACAAACAAAAGAAAAAGTCATTATTGCACCTGCATTGAAAGATGCGATTGAAAAATCACTGGAACAAAGGCGGCAAGTCATTCTTTTTCAAAACCGTCGTGGCCACACGCCGCATCATGTGTGCAAAGTATGCGGATGGATTCCGCATTGCCGTTATTGTGATGTGAGTTTAACGTTTCACAAATTCAAAAATAAACTGCAATGTCATTACTGCGGCACGGTATATCCAATTGTTACAACTTGTGAAGCCTGCGGCAGTCATGAATTTATGAAGCTGAATTTTGGAACAGAAAAAGCAGAAGAATATTTGCAGGAGTTATTTCCAACAGCAAAAATTGCAAGGATGGATTATGATACAGTGAGTGGTAAAACAGCACACGACCAACTCATTCAAAATTTTGAGCAGCAGAAAATTGATGTGCTTGTGGGTACGCAAATGGTGGTGAAGGGTTTGGATTTTGAACATGTGAACCTGGTTGGAATATTGGATGCTGACAGTTTATTAAGCTTTGCTGATTTCAGAGTAAACGAACGTGGCTTTCAACTGATGGAGCAGGTAAGTGGGAGAGCAGGTAGAAAAGATGCTGATGGCAAAGTGCTCATACAGGTGGCCAACACCAATCATCCCGTATTGCAGTTTGTAAAAGCACATGACTATAAAAGTTTTTTTGCAAGTGAAATTGCAGGGCGTAGACAATTTCATTACCCGCCATTCACACGTTTAATTCAAATCACTTTTAAACACAAACACAAAGAAATTGTAGAAGCCGCAGCAGTTTCATTTGCCGAGCAATTGAAACCTGTGTTTGGCAATTACATTACAGGCCCTGCTGAGCCTGTAGTAAACCGTGTACGCAATCAGTATTTAATGGAAATGATTCTGAAATTGCCGAAAGATGCCAACCTTTTAGCACGTTGCCGTGAAATGATTCATACGCTGGAAGCAGCGATGCACAATCATTCTTCTTATAAGATTGTGGTAATGGTGGTGGATGTGGATGCGGTGTAAATTATCAAGAAAAAAACTCCCCATGGAAACCATACACCACCGGCTCAGGCAATACAGCTCTTGCTATTTCCTGCATCGTTACCGCATCCAGCAATAACAAAAAAGAGTTTTCATTGAATGCATCTAATACAATCGAAATCAAAATACCATCTTCATCATTTTTACTTTGTGGTGATGGTTGAAAGAATGGTTCACCGGGGTAACAATTATCTTCATGCCAGTAAAACGCATCACCATTCTTGGTGTTAATCTTTACAAGGCTGTTATAAAAGCCTGTTGGCTTTAAAGGATGTACACTCACACCATAGGTAAATTGATATGCACCGTTTGTGTTGAAACGGTTGTAATCAATCCTTGGTAGTTCAATACAGGCAGTACTTACTGTTTCAGCTTGATATTTTTTACTTTGAAGGTTAAAACGATAACGTCTTAATGTTCCTGTGGGCAATACCGCATCTTCATTCTCCAGTTCTTTGAGATAATATTTTTGAATGATGGAAGCATCATCATATGCATTAATATCCATGATGAGTTCATCACCTTCTTCCCATGCATTTACATGATGAAAACTAAAAAACGCTTCTGTTGTAAATTTTGCTTTGAGCTTGCCGCTTGCTTTTTCTATAACGTAAATAGCAGCACCATCTTTTGCATTCCATGTGTGGTTTTCAATATATGGCCGTTTCCAGAAAAGTAATTCAATAGGCACAACCGTTAATGGCCCTGCTGCAATAATGAAATAATTTTTACTCATGCCAAAACCATGCAGGTAAGCAGGTTTTTGTACGGGAATGGAAGCGAGCGGTTTATTACCCGGCTTTGCCACATCATAAACTTTGTAATGACTGAACATTCCAAACTTTACTACTACATTGTAAGCGTGTTCATCTTCCAAGTGTGGATGTGCAGTTGTTTTATAAGCAAATCCCCCCGGCACAGGTTCACTCACTCCAATTGTTTTCAACGTGTGTGGGTCAAACTCCACCTGCATCGGAGTCTCGCCAAGTGCCATTAATTTATTGGCAATACGTGCTACGTTCACTTTTGGGTTGTCCGTCATATTGGGCAATGAAGGAAACACATACGACTGAACTTTTTTGAAAATGGATTTACAAGGGTCGCTTGCAAATTCTGAAAACTGTATATCTCCGGTTTCCGTTGCTTCCCTGTACGATTCGCAATCTATAAAACTGTTTTGATAATTTACTTTTCCATTGGCAATATCAAACTTGTGCAAAGCGCCCATCGCATCAAACCAATGATTGAGCCGTTTATTTTTCAATTGAAACATACCCGGCCCATTACGGATGTAGGAGCCCGTGAGCCATAATGGAATGGTACCCGTTACAGGGACATCATCCAAACTGTAAATTTTTTGATTCTGTGCAACACCGTATGGAAAGAATGAAGCCATGTAAATTATTTATTGTTCAATAGCAGTAGCTGCAATTTTACCTGAAGCCATTACTGCAGGCACCCCTGCACCGGGATGTACACCTGCGCCTACAAAATATAAATTATCAAACCATTTTGATTTTACCTGTGGACGAAAATAACCGCTCTGCATCATAGATGGTTTAATAGAAAAAGCTGCGCCTTTATAACTGTTCAAGTTTTGTTGAAAGTGTAAAGGTGTTACAATGTGTTTGGCGATAATGTTTTCACGCAATTGAGGTAAATAATTTTCTTCAAGAAAGCCCAGCACTTTATCAGCATACTCTTCTTTTAAATGATTCCAGTTGGTAATGCTATCAAGATTGGGAACTAAAGAAAGCACATAAAAGGAATCGCATCCCTCCGGCGCAATCGTGCTGTCAGTTTTTGAAGGCATGTGCAAATACAATCCTAAATCTTTCGGCAAAACTTTACGATTAAAAATGTCACGCATCAATTTACTGTATTCATTACCTAATACCAGATTGTGATGCGAAAGTTTCGTGTGTGTATATTTTTTCTTTGTGCCAAAATAAATTACCACCAATGAATTACTGTACTGCAAATTGCTTAGCCATAGATTCAATGGCTTGGGCAATACTGCAGCCGGAATATAATTTTTATAAGCAAAAGCCACATCGCCATTGCATACTACTTCATCCGCTTCATGAACGCTTCCGTCTTTCAGTTCAATACCTGCTGCTTTTTTATTTTGGATGAGAATTTGTTTTACTTCTGCATTTAATACAATGCGGCCGCCACAATCTTCAAAAAGTTTGCACAATGCTTTTACAATAGCTCCTGTGCCACCAATGCAGTAATGAATGCCCCATTCTTTTTCAAATTGAATGATGAGTCCGTAAATAGAAGGTGTGTCAAATGGATTTCCACCTACCAGCAATGGATGAAAGGAAGCCACTTTCCTGATAAAATCATGTTTGATATATTTTGCTGCATATGCATACATGCTTCGCCATGTACCGGTTTTAATCACATGAGGAAAAATGCGTAGGAAACTCCATAGTGAAGGAAAGCTTTTTTCTGTGAAAGGATGAAACCAATGAAAAATAGATGTAACACCTTTGATGAATTTCCGGTAACCATTAATATCATCAGGGCTGAATTTTTTTATTTCCTCTTCTGTTTGCTCCTGGCTGCGCCAGTAATCAAAATGTTCACCGTTGCCATTGAAAATTCTGTAGAAGGGGTCAAGCGGAACAAGCGTCATATAATCTTCACGTTTCTTTCCCGCCAGTTCAAACAGTTCATCATATTGATGAGGTGCAGTTATAACAGTGGGGCCGCCATCAAATTTAAATCCATTGATTTCGTATTGATAAGCACGGCCACCGGGTTTGTCTAATTTTTCATAAATAGTAACATCATGCCCTTTGGCTGCTAAGCGTATGGCTGCGGAAAGTGCGCCGAAACCACTTCCAATCACTGCAATTTTTTTTGAAGGCTTGTGCATAGATGTTAATAACGCATAATGATGGTCAGCTGTGTAGAGGTTGTATGTTTAAAAACTGTTTGTTTAAAACTCGGGCCACTGAACATATTCTTTGCATTGTTGCTTACACCATAACCTTCTTTAGGAATGCCAATGAAATTTGTGTTAAGCTTTCCATCACCATTGGTATCATGAAACAAAGCGATAGCATAAGTGCCCTGTGGCACATTTTCAAATTGTAAAGTTGCTGTTCCGTTTCTTGGAGTAGCCTTTGCTGTTTTGTATGCTGCGGAAACATCATTGGGGAATCCTTTATCAGAATTAAATAATGCAGCATATATCTCACCTTTTTGTGCTGATACTCTTGTAACTGTTACAGAAACAGTAGTTTGTTCAGCAGCAGGCGTAAACAGATTCCCCATGAATATTAAAAAAGGCAGAAAAAGAAACATGTAGGATTAAACAATTCCAACGGAATATTGTTCAATGTTGAGCTTATTAAAATTTTTAAACGTGAAAGGATTTGTTTTTCGTAAGAGCTTTGTTCTCTTTAACCTGTGTATTTTTTTATTTTCCATTACTAGTTCGGCTCAAAACACGGGCACCATCAATGGCTTTGTGCGTAATGCCCGTACACTTTCACCTTTAGAGGGCGCCACGGTAAAACTTGTAAATGGTGAATATACCGCTGTAACTGATAAGAATGGTTTTTACAGAATTTCCAATATTCCAACTAAAACGTGGAATGTGGAAGTAAGCTTCAGTGGTTATAAAAGTGAAACAAAATTTGATGTTTCGGTCACATCAGGTAATGCCATTGAATTGAATTTTGATTTAGAGCCAGAGTTTAAAGAGCTGGGTAATGTGGTCATTCAGCCCAAGTTTATTAAACCGGTGGGAGCAGTTAACTCTGTACAATCGCTTGGTATTACTGAAATTGCCAAATACCCGGGTGCAAATTTTGATGTAGCCAAAGTAGTACAATCATTGCCCGGAGTTTCGGGTTCAGTTGGTTTTAGAAACGATATTATTATCCGTGGTGGTGCGCCCAATGAGAATACATACTTCTTAGATGGTATTGAAATTCCCACTATCAATCACTTTGCAACACAGGGTGCAGCAGGAGGCCCTGTTGGTTTGTTGAATGTTTCTTTTATACAGGATGTTACTTTGCACACATCTGCATTTCCTGCAAAGTATGATAATCCATTATCAGGCGTGCTGCAGTTTAAACAACGCACCGGTAACCCTGAAAAATTTCAGGGTAATTTTCGCTTAAGTGCAAGTGAAGCAGCAATTACAACAGAAGGCCCGCTGGGGAAGAAAAATGGTAAAACAACTTTCATTGCATCAGCACGTCGTTCTTATCTGCAATTTTTATTCAAGGCTATTGGTTTGCCGTTCCTTCCTGATTACTGGGATTATCAATATAAAATCACACATAAGATTGATGCAAAAAATGAAATCAATTTACTGGGTATTGGTTCTATAGATAATTTTACATTCAACCGCCCGGATAATCCCACACTGGAACAGCTTTCAATTCTTGAACAAATTCCAGTAAACGCACAACGCACCAATACCATTGGCTTTTCATGGAGGCATTCTATTAAAAACGGATTTGCATTACTTGCCATCAGCAACAACCGTTTGGTAAACACGGCTGACCAATTTCAAAACAACGAGAAGCCTGTAGAAACTGAACGCATCCTCGGTTATAAATCAACAGAGGATGAAACACGTTTGCGTTATGAAGTAAATTACAATACCAATGGTTGGCAATTGAGCAGTGGTTTAGTTGGCATCTATGCACGTTATGACAATTCTACGTTTCAACGAAGACCTGCATATACTGCCAATTATCAATCAGATATTAATTTCTTCCGTTACGGTTTTTTTACTAATGCTACTAAACGATTCTTTGATAACCGTTTACAACTTTCAGCAGGTATAAGATTTGATGGCAACACCTTTACCAACAACGGAAATGATATCGGCCGCACTTTATCGCCACGTCTTGCCGCAAGTTATCGTGTGGCACCAAAATTCAATATTAATGCATCTGTCGGCAGGTATTATAAAATTGCACCTTACACTGTTCTTGGTTTTCGTTTTAACGGGCAACTTGCCAATGAAAATGTAGAGTATATTAAAAGCGATCATTTAGTTGCAGGTTTTGAATTCAATCCCAAAGCATCAACACGTATTACACTTGAAGGTTTTTACAAACGCTATGATAACTATCCTGTTTCAATTGATCGTGGCATTTCATTGGCAAACCTGGGTGGTGATTTTGGTGTACTTGGTAATGAGCGAGTGAGTAGCGATGGTCGTGGAAAAACCTATGGATTTGAATTTATGTACCAGGAGCGTTTAACTAAAAACTTTTACGGCATCCTTGCTTATACATTTTACTACAGTTTGTTTACGGGTACTGACAGAAATAAATTCATCGCATCTGCCTGGGATAACCGTCACTTAGTTTCGTTTACCGGCGGTTATAAATTCGGAAAGAACTGGGAGTTAGGAGTACGTTTCCGTTATTTGGGCGGCGCACCTTATACCCCTTTTAATATTTTTCAAAGTCTTGAAAATTATCCATTCATTAATGAACCTCAGTTAGATGATGCAAATGTAAATTCATTACGTCTGCGTGCATTTAATGCTACTGATGTTCGTTTAGATAAAAAATGGAATTTTAAGAAGTGGTCGTTGGATTTGTTTTTAGATATACAGAATTTTTTCAATACAAATAATGTGGCACCTCCCGGCTTTACTTTGCAGCGTAATACAGATGGAAGTATTGCAACAACAAATAATCAACCATACAATCCCGGTATATTCGGTAACCCTGCTGCGCCTAATAACCGGCAGCTTGCTATACCTGCTATTATTCCAAATGATAATGGTGCAAGATTGCCGAGTATTGGATTTGTAGCGGAGTTTTAATCCATGTTACTTTCTGATTAATTAAATAAAATAGTAATTCATAAAAAAGTTCTTGCATCGAAGCGAGTGTTCATTTCGTTTCAAATGCTGATTGCATAAAAAATCCCGCCAATAAAGCGGGATGATTTTTTATACAGCAAATGCATTAATAATTTCTGGGTTTGTAACCGCCTCCGCCACCACCGGAGTAACCGCCGCCACCGCCGCTTCCACCACGGTAGCCACCGCCACTACCACTTCCACCACGATAGCCACCTCCACCGCCACCGCCTCTGTAACCACCACCGCCACCGCCTTGTGGTCTGTCTTCGGCTTGTTTTACAACCAATGGTTTTTTACTGCGGCCCAGTTGAATATCATTGAGTAGTTCAATGGCATCTTTTCCATCCTGTTCTTCCTGCATCGTAACAAAACCGAAACCACGGCTTTTGCCTGTTTCTCTGTCAATAGATACTTTGGCTGAAACAACTTTGCCAAACTTCTCAAAAATTTCTTCGAGTTCAGCATCATCAACATCATAAGGTAAACCGGCTACAAATAAGTTCATTGATTGGAATTTGTGTAAAACTAAGAAACTAATTCAGAATTCGTTCATTTCTCAGTCATTTCCTTGAAATAATAGATGTTCATTCCTGCTTTGCCCTTTTTTGCAGTTGCAATCATTGCTTTGGCGACATCAGCCACTTCTATTGGTTTCCAAAAAGAGGGAAGCAAAAAAGCAGTTGCTTTGAAGATGGATTTGACAATGCGTTCACCCATTCTTTGCTCAGCTCTGTTGCCCAATAAAAACGAAGGACGGAAAATATGAAGTGCCTGATAATTAAAAGTTGCAATCACTTCTTCCACTTCTCCTTTTAAACGGTTATAAAAGATGCGGGAGTTACTATTTGCAGATGCTGCTGTTACAATCAAAAATTGCTGAAAGCCTGCTTCTTTTCCAAAACGTGCAGCATTCACCGGAATGTCAAAGTCAATTTTACGGTATTCAGCTTTATCGCCTTTTACATTGGCATTGGTGGTTCCGATGCAGCAAAAAATACATTCACCTATTCCCAGTTTGGTTTTGTAATCATCGTAATTATTAAAATCAACAAGCCGGATTTCTAATTTTGGATGTGTGCTGTTTATTGGCTTGCGCACCAGTATCCGCACTTTTGTAAAAGCATCGTCATTTAAAAGTTGCTGCAGAAGTTGAGAACCGATTAATCCTGTTGCTCCCAAGACTACTGCTGTTTGTTCGTTCATATATTCATTATTTTGCACCTGTATGCAAATTCAGCAAAATTGTTCGCTTAAACAATACAATACTTTTGGCATAGATGTGCATGCGCAAAATTTTGCTTCGTTTAGTAATGTTGCTGAATTGCAGGAATTGCTAAATGGATCAGTTAAACAACACAGACTTATTCTTGGCGGCGGAAGTAATATGTTATTTACACATGATGTAGATGGATGGGTGCTTAAAAATGAATTGAAAGGAATAGAATTGGTGAAAGAAGATGATGAGTTTGTGTATATAAAAGCAGGTGCAGGAGAAAACTGGCACAGGTTTGTAACGCATTGTGTTGAAAATAACTGGGGCGGTGTTGAAAATTTAAGTTTGATTCCAGGTAATGTGGGTGCAAGCCCTATGCAGAATATTGGTGCGTATGGCGTTGAAATAAAAGATGTGTTTGAAGAGTTGGAAGCATTTCATTTACACGATAAGACAGTTATAAAATTTTCAACTGCTGATTGTGCTTTTGGCTACCGTGAAAGTGTATTTAAACAGCAATACAAAAATCAGTTTGCTATTTTGAATGTAACCTTCAGACTAAGAAAGCAACCATTGTTCAATACCAGTTATGGAGCAATTAATGCTGAGCTGGAAGCAATGGGTGTTTCAAAAATCAATATTCAAACTATATCACAGGCGGTTATTAATATCCGTTCCTCTAAATTACCCGATCCGAAACAAATTGGTAATGCCGGAAGTTTTTTCAAAAATCCAACAATTTCCAAGCAGCGGTTTTTAGAGTTGAAGGGTCACTATCCATTAATAGTAGGTTATGAAAATGAAGATGAAACAGTAAAGCTTGCAGCAGGATGGTTAATTGAACAGTGTGGATGGAAAGGTTACAGAAAAGGTGATGCAGGATGCCATGCAAAACAGGCATTGGTGTTGGTGAATTATGGAAATGCTAGCGGGGCTGAAATATATAATTTGAGTGAAGAAATTTTGCAAAGTGTAAAAATAAAATTTGGAGTGAACCTGGAGAGGGAGGTGAACATTATATAATCATCACATATATGTGTCATTTTATGAAATGAATATGTAGTTGAATTAAAGAAATATTTCCTTTGCAGATAGATTAATAGCAACAAACCTTTATCATTAACTATAAAACAAAAATTGAAAGATGAAAACACAATTTGCATTTGTATTATTCTTCTGTGTTCTCTCCTTAGTTTCTTTTTCACAGGATAAAATTTACCGCAACAACGGAGAAATTATTGAAGCCAAGGTAATTGAGATTGGATCAACCGAAGTAAAGTACAAGATGTTTAAAAACCTGGAAGGGCCTATTTATGTATTAGAGGCTGATCGCATCAAAAAAATAGTCTTCGAAAACGGTACGGTACAAACCTTTCAGGATAATATCAGAGATCCTGAACGATATGCCGGACAGCGGAATAAAGCGATAAAGCTTAATTTCTTTTCACCACTTTACGGTTATACTGAAATTGGATTTGAAAAAAACGTAAGTCCCGGTAAAGGGTATGAAGTGTCGTTGGGTATTTTGGGTGCTGGTAAATCAGGCACATTAACCTTTTATAATAATCAATTAGGCGAAGTAAAGCGGAATCCAAGGGGTGCATTTATTACTGCCGGTTATAAATTTGGTAAGCTGCCTGATTTTATTTTCTTCGGACGAACAAAAGCTACGCACATAATGCAGGGCACTTATGTAAAACCTGTGGTTTATTTGGGCGCTTATTCAGAAAATATCATTGTTGAAAAATCAAATTCAGTTTCAGAGGTTGATCGCCAGAATGTAACATTTGGAGCGTTACAATTGGAACTGGGTAAACAATGGGTGCTGGGCGAAACGATTTTGCTGGATATTTACAGTGGTTTGGGTTTTGGATTTGATAATAAAGAAAACAGTTATCAATTTGATAATTATGGGTACACCTATCGTAATGAAAACTTTGGTGCTTTTAATTATGCGAATGCGAGAGCGGGAAGAACCCCTGGTTTATCATTTACTTTTGGTGTAAAACTGGGAATGATGTTGAAATAAAATCAATTTTAATTAACAACCCAACTCATAATAACATTTTGAATAAACCGGTACTTCACATCAAGCAGTGCCGGTTTTTCTTTTTGAAAGAAGCATTGCAAACTGCCTTCTTCATCTGTGCCACGTATCTCTTCAATGTGCATGTGCTTTCTGAAATCAACACCACCATCACCATACCATTTAAACATGGCTTCTTTAATGCTCCAAAGCAATGTCGCTTTCTGCAACAGTTGACTGCTGCTCATCGGTTCATCGAGCATTTGCTTTTCGTCTTCATTCAAAAACTTATGAATGATGCGGAAAATTTTATCGGCGGGCTGTTCAATATCAATCCCCACCCGTTGCTCACTGCTGGTGATAGCCGCTGCATAATCTCCACAATGTGAAATAGAGAAGTGATATTGTTCATCAGGTAAAAATGGTTTTCGTGTGTCGGCAATTAATATTTCTTCCAATGGAAATTCTTCAAACAAAGTTGGCAGCAGATAGCGGCCGGCCAGATGTTGAAGCCTCTTGTGCGGATGTGTTACATCACGCTTTAAGGGTACTTTGGCAAGAAAGAATTCCTCAGGTTCTTCAATGCGCCATAAGCCCAATTTTGTTTTGCTGTTGATAGTATGTTGATAAACGAGCGGCATCTCTGTGATTTAGCAATTACATTGCAACACTTTACAAGCAAAGATAACTATGATACTTTCAGACAAACGAATTCTTGAGGAAATAGAAAAAGGAACGATTAAAATTGAACCTTACAACCGTGAATGCCTTGGTAGCAACTCCTATGATGTACACCTCGGCAGCACACTTGCCACGTACACAGAGCATTTAATTGATGCCAAAAAGCACAACAAGATTGAATATTTTGAAATTCCTGATGAAGGGTTTGTGTTATATCCGCATATATTTTACCTGGGTGTTACACAAGAGTACACAGAAACACATGCACATGTACCTTTTTTAGAAGGCAAATCATCAACAGGTCGTTTAGGAATTGATATACATGCCACTGCGGGTAAAGGCGATGTAGGCTTTTGCGGCAACTGGACTCTTGAAATTTCAGTTAAGCAACCGGTAAAAATTTATAAAGGAATGCCCATCGGTCAACTGATTTATTTCCCTGTAGAAGGTGAAATTGAAATCAAATACAATCAAAAAGCTAACGCTAAATACAGCGGCCAGCCAAATAAGCCGGTGGAAAGTATGATGTGGAAGAATAAGTTTTAAGAAAGCAACAAGAGCATGATTTAATTTGTGCAATCACTTTTTGCGTTCAATTTCTTTGTGATTTTTTTCTGTAAGCTACCAACCAACCCGTTACTTCATTATAACTGGCAATCCCTTTTCGTTGACGGTTTTGGCGGAGATAAAAATCATAAAATGCATCGGTCCAGTTTTGCAAGAAGGTGCGGTGTTTGAGTGCAAACTCACGCTCGGTTCTTATGTCTCGCTTTACACCTTTATTCAACTGCTTGGCAATTGCTTTGGCTGCAACAGAATCAACCGCTCTCAAATTACCGATCGAGTATAAAAAAATATCCAGATAAGCAGAGTATTGCATGAGTGTATCGGGCGAATGTGTGGCGGCAAGAAACCCTACAAAGTTGGCTTCGCTTTCGCTGGCAAAACCAATTTGATGCGCCATTTCATGACTGGTAACAAAAGGCTGTACAAAATTGGGGATGCGTGTATTGATTTGTGCCTCACCGGTAAACGGATTGTAATAACCCTGAAACCCAACATAATTTCCAAGACGGCCAAACAGTGATGCTTTAATGCTGCTGTTACGGTAACTGAGGAACGGATATGTTTTTTCAAGCTCCCTGTATCCATCATGCGCTGCATGAAACATTCGTTCCTCACTCATGATGGTATCTTTTTGCTGTAAACAAACTTCTTTGCGGTGATTCACCTGTTCCAATAAATATTGGTTAAGAGCAATCAATTCTGCTTTTTCAAACTTTCCGTTTTGCAACCCAAGCTGATGTTCAATACCCAGCCGATAGTAATTCAACCCCCAGAACAAATAAAAATAAACATATACAAACAATATTGTGATGCCGGCAATCACCAACGGTGCCAGCTTTTTGCCCCAACTATCTTTAGGATGAAACAAGCGGATGATGAATTTTACAATATTCCAAACAACAGTAACCAGCACAATTGAATAGAGAATATCACCAATGCTAAACGGAATACTGCCCAACGTAAATCGTAAAACAGAAGCCAGCTTTGGAAACAATCCTGTTGAATAATATTTTTCAATCCATTGATGGTGGGATGAAATAAAATAAATGAATAATGCAAAAAGCAGGAGAGTAATGATGAGTGCTGTTCTGATTGCTTTTCGAAGGGACATAGGTCAAATTTATGAAAGAGTTGCTAGAGGATGGTCACTTGTTGCAGCTTGCTGGTTTCATGTTTTTATGAATATTCTGCTAGGCTGTTCTCCTCAACCTATGAACTGAAACTGGTAACCTGTAACTTTCTCTTGCTCAATTGATGTTTACCCGTTTAGCTTAGCCCCCCTGCCGCAGTGGAAATGGCCCGCCTGTATTTTGAGGTCCATTGCAGCGAAGAGCGGGAAACAAAAGCCCCATCACGTAAAAAGACGCCCATGCTCCAAAAATTCCCCTTCTTTACTTTGGGTGGAAAGGGTTTTTCGGCTACCTTTGCAAACTCTTTTAAAAAGGGTGTATGTCTAGTCGCCGGGAATTTGAAATAGCGTTTGTGGGGTTGAAACCCGGCCTGCATGAGTTCTTTTATGAGTTGGACGACCGTTTTTTTACAGAATTTGGACCACAGGATTTCCAAAACTGCAAAGCTAAAGTAAAACTGGTATTGGAAAAAAATACCGGGTTTATCATGCTAAAGTTTGAAGTGGGAGGCACGGTGGAAGTAGGTTGTGACCGTTGTGGTAATAACTTGCCATTAGAACTGTGGGATGAATTTGAAATGCTGGTTAAGATGACTGATGAACCAGAGAAGATGAATGAAGAGGAGGAGAGTCCTGATGTGTTTTATATCAGTCGAACAGAGAGCCACTTGCATGTAAAAAACTGGATTTATGAGTTTGTAAGCCTCAGCATTCCAATGCACAGAATGTGTAAGGAAAGCGAAATGGGAGGTCCTTACTGCAATAAAGAAGTATTGGCCCGTTTACAAAACATGAATCCCCAACAGCCTGAAAACAAACAGATCTGGAAAGATTTAGATAAATTTAGAAACGAGTAAAATTTAAAGATATGCCTAATCCTAAACGCAGACATTCGCAGCAACGCAGTGCCAAGCGCCGTACACACTACAAAGCAGAAACAGTTACTTTAAGTAAAGACACTGCCACTGGTGATATGCATGTACGCCACCGTGCACATGTGAGCGAAGGCAAACTTTTCTACAAAGGAAAATTAGTAGCTGAAAAAGCTCCTGCTAAAGCGTAAAGCTTTTATAACTAAATTGCCTGCATGGTCATTGGTATTGACATGATGGGTGGAGACTACGCCCCTCAGCAAACGCTGTTGGGCGTAGATTTGTTTTTAAGCGAATCGCATTATGGTATTGAGCTCCTGCTTATAGGCGATGAAGCTATTCTTCGCAAACACTATGTAAATGTTCCTCCTTCTGTAAAATTTTTTCATGCCCCTGAAGTAATTGGTATGCAGGAGCCTCCTACAAGAGCACTGCGTGATAAACCCAATTCAAGCATGAGTGTTGGGTTCCAATTATTGGCTGATGGTAAAATTGATGCGTTCATAAGCGCAGGTAACACAGGTGTGATGATGGTAGGAGTGTTTTATACTATCCGTGCTATTGAAGGAGTAATTCGGCCAACCATTTCAACAGTTATTCCCAAAGTACAGGGCGGTTATGGTTTGTTGCTTGATGTAGGATTGCAGGCTGATTGTAAACCGGAAAATTTATTGCAGAACGCTATACTCGGAAGTATTTACGCACAAAACATTTTAGAGATTGAAAACCCAACAGTTGGGTTAATTAATATAGGTGAAGAAGAAGGGAAGGGTAATTTATTATCACAAGCCGCTTACAAACTGCTCAAAGAAAATGAAAGTATCAATTTTATTGGTAATGTAGAAGGAAGAGAATTACTAACGGGTAAAGCAGATGTAATGTTGTGTGATGGTTTTACCGGCAATGTAATTTTAAAACTGGGTGAAAGTATTTTTGAAATTGCAAAGCAGCGCCACATGGATGAAGATGATTATTTCAAACGTCTTAATTATGAAACGTATGGCGGTACACCTATTTTAGGAGTTGATAAGCCTGTAATTGTTGGTCATGGGATTTCTACAGCTACTGCATTTAAAAATATGATTCTGCTGGGCATAAAGATGATTGAAACGAAGTTGCTTGAAAAAATGAAGGAGAAGTTTGTTACGGAAGAAAACGGATAATTAACTTATAAGTAATGCTTTATAAAAAAACCACGCAATTTGCGTGGTTTTTTTATTTCTGTGATCCCGCTGGGACTCGAACCCAGGACCCCAACATTAAAAGTGTCGTGCTCTACCAACTGAGCTACGGAATCAGCCAAAACGTTTTGTTTTTGGGAGTGCAAAAATAGGGTAATTACATTTCGCTCCCAAACTTTCAAAAAAAATGTTTACACATCTTTCCACATTATTCAGCACAAAAGCTTTTTGTGCTTGTACATTTGCACTAAATCATATTGAATTATGGAATTTTTGAACGGAAAAGTAGTGGTCATAACGGGTGGAAGTGAAGGAATTGGAAAAGCATTGGTAGAGCTTGCACTCAATAGTGGTGCTAAAGTAGCCACATGCGGCAGAAACCATGATAAGCTTTATCGTTTGCAAACACTTTATCCCGGTAAGGCATTGCATGTTGAAGTAGCAGATGTGAGTAAAGAAGCCGATTGCAAACGTTTTATTGAGAGTACACTAAAATATTTTAGCGGTATTGATATTCTCATCAACAATGCAGGCATAAGCATGCGTGCTGAGTTGAAAGATACAAGCATAGATGTAATTAAACAGGTGATGGATATCAATTTCTTTGGCACAGTCTATTGTACAAAGTTTGCATTGGATTCCATTATCAGCCGCAAAGGAACAGTTGTTGGTGTGTCATCAGTTGCAGGGTATCGAGGGTTGCCCGGCCGCACAGGCTATAACGCATCTAAATTTGCGGTACAGGGTTTTTTAGAAGCATTGCGTGTGGAGTTATTGCATAGTGGTGTTAATGTAATGTGGGTTTGCCCTGGTTTTACAGCAAGCAACATTCGCAATGCAGCATTGCAAAAAGATGGAACCTCACAGGGCTTTTCTACACTTGATGAAAGCAAATTGATGACGGCTGAAGAATGTGCTCGAATTACCTATGTAGCAATTGGCAAACGTAAACGTACACTGGTGTACACCTTTGAAGATAAACGCACCATCTTTCTAACCAAATTTTTTCCAAAACTTACAGATAAACTGGTGTATAAATTCTTTTACAAAAACAATGAATTGGTGAAGTAATCATTTTTTTGATCTTTTACTTTTTACTTTATTTGTTTCTTGTTATTTGTGATTTGTTATTTTTACCAATAATCAACTTCTTACATGCCCCTTATTACCCTCACATCAGATATTGGAAAGCAGGATTATCTTTCCGGTGCGGTAAAGGGCGTATTGATGAATGCTGATCCCACTTTCAGGATCGTTGATATTACGCATGAGCTAATGGCTTTTAATGATCCGCAGTCGGCTTATGTAATTCGTAATGCTATAAAGCAATTTCCGCCTGGTACCTTTCATATTGTGTTGGTGAACCTTTTTCAGTACACACCGGAACATCTGCTGCTTGTGAAACATAACGATCAGTATTTGTGTATTGCTGATAACGGCCTTATAACCATGATAATTGAAGAAACACCTCAGGATGTAGTTGCACTAACACTTGATAAATCTTTACCACGCAATACACTGCATTGTGCACAGGTCATGGCGAATGCTATTGCTGCAATTAATGAAGGTAAAACCCTTCAGCAGGTAGGGGACCCATCTGTATCAATACAGGTTAGAAATCCGTTGCGACCGCTTACAACTGCCAACTCAATTGAAGGACAAATCATCTTCATTGATCATTTTGAAAATGTTATCGTAAACATTACCCGTGAGGATTTTGAAGCACAACGCAAAGGCCGACGCTTTAAAATTGTTTTTAAAAGAGATGAAGTGATTGATCGCATCAGCGAAACCTATGCAGACGTAACCGAAGGAGAGAAATTGGCATTGTTCAACTCGGCAGGTTATCTGGAAATTGCCATCAACAAAGGCAATGCTGCCGGTCTTTTTGGATTGCAGGGCTTCAATGAAAAAAACATCAGCCAATACACACAAAGCAGGTTGTTTTACCAAACAGTAAGAGTGTTTTTTGAGTAAAAGAAGCCAAGGGCATTTCGATCCTGTTAAAACATAATCAAATCCGTCGTTTCTTCCCGCATCTCCTTATTTTTGCCTGCCCCTGAAAAGTGCAGGGTTTCAAAACCAATTCTCAACTATGAATTTTCAGAAAGTTAACAACATCACAGGCTGGATCGTAGGTCTGTTTGCTTGTGCCGTTTACATCCTTACAATGGAACCCACAGGAAGTTTGTGGGACACAGGTGAATTTATATCAAGTGCTTACAAATTGCAGATTCCGCACCCACCGGGTGCGCCGCTGTTTATTTTGCTGGGTCGTTTGATTTCAATGTTCACACCTGGTGATGCTGCAATAGGTGTAAATCTGTTGTCTGCACTTTCAAGCGGCTTCACGATTATGTTTTTGTTTTGGACCATTACGCACTTCAGCCGTAGATTGTTTTATAAATCTCAGGATGAGTTAACCGGAAATAGTTTGTTTAATGTTATGGCTGCCGGTGTTATTGGTGCGCTTGCTTATACATTCAGCGATTCATTTTGGTTTAGTGCTGTTGAAGGTGAAGTGTATGCTCTGAGTTCATTCTTTACGGCCCTTGTGTTCTGGATGATTTTGAAATGGGATCATGAAGATGAGAAAGCAGGCGATGATGATTTAAAACGTACACATGCAGAGCGGTGGATTGTGTTGATATTTTTTATGATGGGTTTGAGTATTGGTGTTCACTTGTTGAACCTTCTTACAATTCCTGCAATTGTAATGGTATATTATTTCCGCAGATATAAACCCACATGGAGTGGCGGAACAATTGCATTTATCATTGGCTGTGTTATAACAGGTATTGTACAAAAAGCAGTTATTCAATGGAGTATTGCTGGTGCTGCATGGAGTGATCGTTTATTTGTAAACAGTTTTAATCTGCCATTATTCAGCGGATTTATTTTCTTCTTTTTCCTTGTCGCATTACTTATCTGGATTGGATTACGCTGGGCTCACCAAAATCATAAACGTTTTTTGCGCTTGGGTTTGTGGAGTTTTGCATTTATGTTAATTGGATATTCTTCTTACATCACCACAATGATTCGTTCCAATGCTGATCCTTCAGTAAACATGTATGATGTAAACAATCCTTATGCATTGCAAGGTTATCTCAGCCGTGAGCAATATGGTGATGTCCCTTTATTAAAAGGCCAGGTATTTACTGCCGAAGCTGATTATGAAGATGTAGGTGATATTTATCAGCGTGTAGGGGATAAGTATGAAATTGTTGGTAAAAAGCGAAAAGCAGTTTATCCTGCTGAGCAAACAATGGTTTTCCCACGTGTGTGGGATGCAAGTAATGATCAGGGCCATGCTGATTATTATGCAAACTTCCTTGGTATTCAGAAAGTACAGGACAGGCAAACAGGAAAAGTTTCTTACGAACGTGATCCGGATATGGCTGATAACATTAAGTTCTTCTTTGGTTACCAGATCAATATTATGTACTGGCGTTATTTCATGTGGAATTTTAGCGGTAAGCAAAATGATGTGCAGGGTGTGGGTGAAAAGCGTAACGGCAACTGGATTACAGGAATCAACTTCATTGATAATATCCGTCTGGGCAAACAGGAATTGATGCCCGATAGTTTAAAAAACAACCAGGCACATAATAAACTTTTTGCATTACCATTTATACTTGGTGTACTTGGGTTTGCATTCCAATTCTATAAAAACAGAAAAGACTGGGTGGTTACAACACTCCTGTTCTTTTTCACAGGATTGGCAATTGTGTTTTATTTAAACCAGGCAGGACCTCAGCCACGTGAACGTGACTATGCATATGTGGGAAGTTTTTATGCATTTGCCATCTGGATTGGTTTAGGTTTTTTCCAGGTTAAAGAATGGCTTGATAAATTATTGAAAGGCTCCTTGTCTTCATATGCCGCAGCTGGTTTGTGTTTTGTTGCAGTTCCATTATTAATGGCACAGCAGGAGTGGGATGATCATGATCGCAGCAAAAAAACTCTGGCTCCGGATTTAGCTACTAACTATTTAGAAAGTTGTGCCCCCAATGCTATCATCTTTACAGTGGGCGATAATGATACTTATCCTTTATGGTATGCACAGGAAGTATTGGGCGTTCGTCCTGATGTGCGTGTAATGAATACAAGTTTGCTTGGAACTGATTGGTATATCAATCAACTTCGTTATAAAGTAAATGAAAGTGCTCCGTTTGATGTAATCTGGAATGAATCACAAATTGCAGGGGACAAAAGAAACGTAGCCTATTACATTCCATATTCACAAACACCGGATACTGCATACTATGATTTATACACTATTATGAAAGATCAGGTGGGTAGTGATGATCCTGCAAAAATGTTCCGCACACAAAGTGGTGAACTATTGAATTATTATCCGGTAAAACGTGTTTCCGTTCCTGTAGATAAAGCAGTAGTACTGCAAAATGGAACTGTATCACCAAAAGACAGTAATGTAGTGGACATGGTGAAGTTTGAAATTGCAAAAGGTTATCTATTTAAAAATGATCTTGCTATTTTAAACATCATTGCTGCCAATAAATGGAAACGTCCTATTTACTTTACACAACCGTTAGGTCTTGGTTTTGATGAATACCTCCGCCAGGATGGATTGAGCTGGAGACTGGTACCTGTTGCAAATGTGGGCAATACTGTAAACGTAGATTGGATGCTGGATAAAGTCATGAATAAATTCAAATATGGAAGCGCAAATAAAAACGGAGTTTATTATGATGAAGAAAATCGTCGTCATTTAATCAGCATCCGTAATGCACATACCATTTTGGCCATGAACTTAAATCAGCAGGGCCGCAAAGAAGAAGCAAAGAAAGTTTTGCAGCGGGCTGATCAAATGCTTTCAGATAAGAATATTCCTTATGCAATGGCCAGCCGATACGGAAATGATCATAATGAAAAGAGCATCTATTTTGCAATGGCATCATTTGAGGCAGGCGATGCTGAACTGGGAAAGAAAGTGTTGGAGAAAGTGAAGAAAGATTGCCAGCAGCAGGTTGCCTACTATGAATCACTTACTGATGATGAAGTAGGTCCTTCCCAAAACTTTGAATATGAAAAGGCAAAAGAATATTTAACCATGATTGAAGCAGTTTATAAACAATATGGTGTTGGTGTTAAAACTTCACCGGAACAAACGCCGGTAATTAAAAACACAGTTGATTCTCCCAAGAAATAAAACTAAAAAGTCCCGCAACCAGCGGGACTTTTTAATTTGCTTACAATTTTTTCAACATCCATCGGTCACAACCAAAATGACCGCTGTTGCCCAATGGACCATCGAGGTATTCAAAACCAAATAATTCATACACTTTCAAAGCCTGTTTTAATTCAGGCATTGTTTCAAGATAGCATTGTGTATAGCCATTTGCTTTTGCCCAATTCAAACAATGTTCAATCAACATCTTGCCAAGACCTTTGCCACGTGCATCTTTATGTAAATACATCTTCACCAATTCACAGCAGCCTTCAGGTAATGCATCAGTTGGATAAATACCACCACCGCCAAGCACCTCACCATCATCAACGGCCACAAAATAAAAGCTACCGGGTGTTTGAAACAGTTCAAACAATGCATCAGTTGTTGAATCATAATAAACAGTGCCCGGCTTATTGGCGCCAAACTCAGCAAGAGAATTACGAATAATAATTGCTAATGATGCATTATCGGTTGGGGATATGGGTCTGATGGTTATAGCCATATTTCAAAACTAATGATTCCCCGTTTTCAGCAATGAAAATTTCAAATAAAAATGCCCCTGCATTTTCATGCAAGGGGCGGTATCACAGTCATAATACTAAACGTTTATTGTTTCAGCAATTGTCCACGTATTTCGCCACCTGGATAATTTGAAGTATGCAGATTTACATAATAACCTGCAGTGTTCAAATCATTTTCCTGGTCTGCGGTTAAAGCAGGCGATGTGTAAACAAAACCACTAGGTTGCGGTGTGCCGAAATTAAAAATAACACCACCATTAACACCGGCTGGAGCTTTGTGTATATGCCATGCTGATAGAGAAGCAGTGAGCCCTGAATAAGTAATGGTAACGGTAAGAATTTTTGTTTCTGTATTAAACACAGCATTGGCTTCTCCTGTTCCGGCTGATGGAGTGGAGGGAACTTCATTCCCGCCAATCAGTACAGCCTTAAATTTTACTTCTTTAGAAACAGGTGCTTCGTCTTTATCTTTTTTGCAGGCGAATGCAAGCATTACTATAACTGGAAATAAGATCCATTTTTTCATGTGCGTAAGTTTTTAGAAAGAAAAGGTAGATAAGGATTTAGTTCTTTTTTGCGCTCATCAACTGAACGGGCAAAATGAGATACTGAGCAGGCAGAATTGAATTAATAAGAAAGAAAAACTGATTCAGAGAAACCCATGATACCAAAAATCAGAAATGAGGTTAAGACACAAAGCATACGCCTTTGTTTTATTTTAATCTCTAATCCTGTTGTTCAAAAAATAATCAGAAAGTTGATACATATCAGCAATCACTTGCTGTTAGATCTTTAATATTCATTGCCTTTATACTCTTCTTTTACACCGCCACCAAACACAATACCAATGGTGAGGCCATAATAATTATTATTGATGGTTCCGCTTTTGCCCACAAGATTGTAATGAAAGCCTGCACGCACATGCCATATTTCAACACCTGCACGCAGCATTCCGCCAAACTTTGAAACAGCGGGCACGCTAATGTTTGAATTTTGGGTACTTGCTTGCACACTTACAAAATTGTAAACACCTGCACCGGCACCCACAAAAGGACGAACTAAACGATTGGTGAAATAATAATCAACTGTAGGTAGTATGGCCAAACCCAAACCAGCTTCGGCATCTGCACTCACATTATTAATACTATAACCAGCTCGGGCCATAAATGTTGCTTCACTACGCAAGCCCACACTTACTTTATCGCTCAGGTTTATTTTGGGTTCCAATGCGAGAAGCAATCCTGCTTTTACACCGTTACCCGCAGGACGTGCATAACCAATATCTGTCTGTACTTTAAAAAATTTATAATGTTGAATTTCCTGAAAACGGTCTTGTGAAAAAACAGAAAGTGAAAGAAAAAATGCTGCTAGGGTTAAAAAAAGTTTATTCATACGATGGTTTAAATTTTTGATTCTGTTCTTTCAATGAACGTGCCACAAAAGCTTTTGGTATGTAAACAGCTTGATAAAAAACGATTACAAAATAAAAAAGTCTTCAGTTAAGAAGACTTTTTACTTATTGTATTTACTAATGACTAATTACATTGTCTGCATTAAGCAACAGCTTTCTTCACCAGCTCCGCAGCTTCACTTAACTGAATTGCACTTTGTACTTTCAACCCGCTTTCATCAATTAATTTCTTTGCTTCTTCAGCATTAGTACCTTGCAAGCGAACAATGATAGGAACAGGAATATTGCCGATTGTTTTATATGCTTCAATTACACCAGCTGCAACACGGTCGCAACGTACAATACCGCCAAAGATGTTAATGAGAATAGCTTTTACATTGGGATCTTTTAAAATGATTTTGAAACCTGCTTCCACCGTTTGTGCATTGGCAGTACCGCCAACATCAAGGAAGTTAGCCGGCTGACCACCACTTAACTGAATCATATCCATTGTTGCCATTGCCAAACCTGCACCATTAACCATACAACCCACATTGCCATCTAATTTAATAAAGTTGAGGTTGTGATTGCCTGCTTCCACTTCTGTAGGGTCTTCTTCTGATGTATCACGCATGTTCGCAATATCAGGATGACGCATTAATGCATTGTCATCAATATTCATCTTACAATCAACCGCAATAATTTTATCATCAGCCGCTTTAAACAATGGATTAATCTCCAGCATACCGCAATCCAAACCCACATAAGCATTGTAAAGATTTGTTACAAACTTTACACAGTTCTTAAACGCTTCACCACTCAATCCTAAATTAAACGCAATCTTTCTTGCCTG
>JBKCJY010000256.1:0-5638 GCA_046301455.1 Chitinophagaceae bacterium
TTGCTTCTTGCATTAAAGTAGTTGGAATACTGATCAACAGGAATAACCATGTTCAATCCATCATTACCACCATTCAGCTGAATGATCACCAACACCCGGTCTGTCTCCACATAGGCATTCAACATCGCTGCCATAATTGGATTATCACCCAATACTTTAAAACTCATGCCGTCAACCAAGGAAGGAAGAATGGCAGCGGGGATTGTATTTCTTAAAAAGTCTTTACGTTTCATCATCTTAGTTTGTCAGTGTTGATAATGGATATTAGGCAAGCTGATACTCTGCCAGATTCATAAAGTATTTATATAAGCCACGCAATCTTGTATTTACAATATTGTAATTGGCGGTAATGGGATTAAAGATGTAAGCATTCCATGCGTTGGTCCAGTAATAATCTTGGTCCTGCCCGCTGAGCAGAAAATCTTTTTTCAACTGATCTCTTGACGCCTGTGATAATTCAATCTGAAAAATAACTGCCAGTACATCAATGATTAATAGATTGGGATCACCGGGGTTGGGCAATGTTTTGGTAAACTCAACCGCATCAATCCAAATCTTTTTCCCGTTACGTGTATAACCATTACCGATCATGATATCAGTAAACTGATTGCGTTTGGGTAAAGTATCTGTATTGACCCATAATTCATAATACTGTGGAGTTTGATAGAATGCAGGCCATCCTGCTACACTGGGAGGATCACCAAGGTTTTGACCGGCATTGGCTGCAGCAGCTAAAATATAATTCCACATTCCGTAAGCATCTCCAAATTCAGTAATACTATTTGGAAAAACGATATTCCATTCACGGCAAACTGCAATGATATGATCCAGCGGCGATTTAATTTGTGCACCTTGATTTAGTACATCATAAAAATGCTCACTCTTAAGCAATCGCTCCATTGCAATTTTTATATCCCAGTTGTTAAGCCGGAGTTCTAATGCTAAAGGTTCTATCACATTAGTTTGCGTTGTTGCATCAATTTCACTGTACACAAAAAAACGATAGAGTTTTTTTGCAATAAAGCGTGATACTTCTACCTGCTTGTTAAAGATCATATTGAGCAGGTCGTCAAGTTCAAGTATACCAGCGGTTGTACCTGTTCTGCCGGTAATGACTGTGTTATTAAAAAAAGAAGAAAACTGTTTGTTTGTAGAATCGTGTCTGGATGATGTAAAGAAACTGGCAAAAGGAACGGTTGTACTGCTAACCTGCCAGCCTGTAAGTACTTTTGCTGCTGCTTTTACATCAGCCTCTGTATAATTCGGATTGTTTTCTTTACCCAGTGTAAATAACTCCTGTAATTCACGGGCATAATTTTCGTCGGGCGCTGTTAACGTATTAAATCGCCCGTTCAGATAAATGAGCATGGCAGAATCAATCGTAATACTTCTTACAAGCTGTTTAAAATTACCAAGACAATTTGTGCGAAGAAGATTTACATGATTGTAAAGCATATTGCCATTACCCACATCAGCTGTTTCTGTAGAAAAATGATTGTGCCAGAACAGCGTCATTTTTTCACGGATGCTTCTGTCCTGATTAATCTGACATCCGATCCACCATTTTTTTAAAGCACTCCTGCGTAAACTTTGAATGGTTCCATCATTGTTTATACTGTTAATCCATGTACCTCCTGCGGGCACATCATTATCAGGACTTAAAGCACCTGTTGTAGAATAATCTTTTACTGGCGGATTGGGTAGTGGATCAACAGGGTTAAGCAGTTCATCTACTGTTTCAATCATTGTTTTACTTTCAAAATAGGATACATCAACAGGTTTTGCTCCAAACATGGTACGTTTAAGCAAATGAATGATTTCATTCCGGGTCCACGGGCCTGTATATATTTGTAAACCTGAGCTGGTTCTGCCGGCAGTTCTATTTTGAGTAACCGGTTGAGGTTTTCTCTTAGCAGTTAAAAACTCTCTTCTGTCCATTGAGCGTTGGTTTGAGGGTTAACGAAAATCTCGATAAACTTACAAAATATCAGGCTGAATTTTACAAATATCTTGCCCTTTGTTATTGGATACAAAAAGAGAAAGCAGCGCTGCCTCTTTTTGTATCCAAACACTTAAATGGATTAATCAATATTCTCTATAATACCTGCAATTCCCTGTCCGCCACCAACACATGCAGTAACAATACCAAACTTCTTGTTCAGTCGTTTCATATCATGTGTAATTTGGATGGTAAGTTTTGCACCCGTGCAACCTAACGGATGACCGAGTGCAATAGCACCACCGTTGATGTTTACAATATCAGGATTGAGATTCAACTCACGAATAACAGCAAGTCCTTGCGATGCAAATGCTTCATTGAGTTCTACCAAATCAATGTTGTTTAAACTCATTCCGCTTTGCTTCAACACTTTTGGAACAGCTTCTACTGGACCAATGCCCATGATGCGAGGATTAACACCCGCAACTGCACAATTCACCAAACGTGCAATAGGTTTTAATCCAAGCTCTTTTACCATGCGCTCACTCATTACAACAACAAAGGCAGCACCATCACTTGTTTGTGAAGCATTACCCGCTGTAACTGTTCCATTAACTGCAAATGCAGGTTTGAGTTTAGCAAGTGATTCTACATTGGTATCTGCACGCACACCTTCATCCGTATCAACAGTAAAACTGCGTTTAGCCTTTTTACCTTTAGCATCTAAGTACACTTCTTCAACAGTTATCGGAAGAATGCCGCTTTTGAAATATCCGTTTTCAATAGCTGCTTTTGCTTTCATGTGTGAGTTGTATGCAAACAAATCCTGGTCTTCACGACTTACATTAAAATCTTTTGCAACAGCTTCTGCTGTTAAACCCATGCTCAGGTAATAATCAGGTGCTTCGGTTGCAATGGAATAAGCAGGAACTGTCTTCCAGCCCGCTGTTGGCACCATGCTCATGCTTTCTACACCTCCTGCAATAATGCATTCTGCCATGCCCATTCTTATTTTGGATGTAGCAATGGCAATGGTTTCTAAACCACTGGCGCAATATCGGTTCACCGTCATACCCGGTGCATGTTCGCCCAATGCTCTTGCGGCGATAATGCGGCCCACCTGCAAACCTTGCTCGGCTTCGGGTACAGCATTGCCCACAATTACATCATCCACCAGCTTTGCATCCAGTTGGGGAACAGAGGCCATTAATCCTTTTATCACTTCAATGGCTAGATCATCTGGTCTTGTAAAACGAAAACCACCACGTTTTGATTTGGCAACTGCGGTGCGGTAACCTGCTACGATGTATGCTTCCTGCATAGAATGAGTTATTGAGTTAATTTATTATTCGATTATTTAGTTGTTTATGCAACTTTCTTGAATCAAAGTTAAGGAGCAGGGGGAATTGAAACCAAATTGTGTCCGTTAAAAATATTGCACGTTATCTTCGCAGCCGTTATGTACCAACTTCTCCGTTCTGTTTTCTTCTTATTTGATGCTGAAAAAGTGCACTACTTCGCCATGAATTTGCTGAAGATGCTGTGCGGTATTGGATTTGTGAGGAAAATAATTGCAGCAGCTTTTAAACCCAAAATAAATGTTGAATCAACTTTATTTGATATTCAATTTTCAAACAAGGTTGGATTGGCTGCAGGGTTTGATAAAAATGCAAAGTATCTAAGAGAACTGGAAGCGCTGGGTTTTGGTTTTGTTGAAATTGGAACAGTTACACCCAAGCCACAAGCTGGTAATGAAAAACCAAGATTGTTTCGTTTGCCTGCAGATAAAGCCATCATCAACAGAATGGGATTTAATAATGATGGGGTAGAAGTGGTAAAGAAACGAATGATTGATTGGCAATTGAAAATTGGAAAGTCAAAATCGAGAATGATCATTGGCGGTAACATCGGTAAAAATAAAATTACTCCCAATGAAAAAGCCTGGAAAGATTATGAGATCTGTTTCAATGAGCTGTATGAATATGTAGATTATTTTGTGGTAAATGTGAGCAGCCCCAACACACCCGGCCTGCGTGAACTGCAGGAAAAAGAAAGTTTGCGCAAGATCCTTACACATCTGCAAACATTACGTTCACAAAAAACAAACTATAAACCCATCTTATTGAAGATTGCGCCGGATTTAACCAACGAGCAGTTGGATGATGTAATTGATTTATCAACCGAAATAAAACTGGATGGCTTGGTGGCAACGAATACTACTATTTCACGAGAGGGACTCACAACGTACGCCTCACGCCTCACGGCAATAGGCGCAGGTGGTTTAAGTGGATTGCCGGTAAAACATAGAAGTACTGAAGTGGTGCACTACATTCATCAAAAAACAAATGGTTCTATTCCCATTATTGCCAGCGGAGGAATCTTTACTGCTGCTGATGCAAGGGAAAAACTAAATGCCGGTGCATCATTGGTGCAGGTGTGGACAGGTTTTATTTATGAAGGTCCTGCTATTGCCAAAAAGATTTGTGATGGCCTCTAAACTGTATCAATAAGCAATCCTTACTTTTGCAGCTTTAACTTTTAACAACAGCATGGAACATTTATTTACAAGTGAAAGTATCATCAGCTTTTTGGTATTGGTGATTTTGGAAATTGTTTTAGGTATCGATAATGTCATCTTCGTTTCACTTACTCTCAATCGCCTCAAAGAGGAAAAAGATAGAAACAATGCACGCAAGTACTGGATGGTGCTGGGTATTCTCATGCGCAGCGTGTTGTTGTTTGGTTTAAGCTGGTTGTTGGCACAGAAAGGAAAAAACCTGTTTTCAATTGGTGATAGGGGATTTGATCTGGCAAGCTTAGTTATGCTGGCAGGTGGTTTGTTCCTCATTTATAAATCAGTAAAAGAAATTCATAATAAACTGGAAGGTGAAGATCCCAATGAGGCCATGAGAGGTCAAAAGGGAATTTCATTCGGCGCCGCTATTGGTCAAATCATGTTGATTGATGCTGTATTTTCATTTGACAGTATCATCACCGCTGGTGGTACGGCCAAGCATGTGGAAATTATGATTGCTGCAGTAGTAATTGCTATGATCGTAATGTTCTTATTTAGTCCTGCTATTTCTTCTTTTGTTCATAAACATCCAACTATTAAAATGCTGGCCTTGTCATTCCTCGTGATGATTGGATTGAGTCTCGTAATAGAAGGTTGGGATAGCGAATCAGCACATCAACTGCATCTGAAAAATTATATCTACTTCGGTATGGCTTTCTCCTTTGGTGTGGAAATGCTAAACATGACCATGCGCAGCAGGGAGAAAAAACGCAGGGCGCATTTGGTAAAATTGAACGAACCTGTGCTGGAAGAAAAAGAAGAAGGGTATAGTGATATGGCGAGATAATTAAGAGAAGAGTGTAGGATTCATCCCTCCATGTGGTTTCTTTCCCAAATGCTCATACGCCTTACCCGTAACTTCTCTTCCTCTTGGAGTGCGTTGTAAAAATCCTTCCTGTATTAAAAAAGGTTCATACACTTCTTCCAGTGTACCCGCTTCTTCACCTACTGCTGTAGCAATAGTGGTAATACCTACAGGCCCACCTTTGAATTTATCAATAATGGTGAGCAGAATTTTATTATCCATATCATCCAGTCCGTACTCATCCACATTCAATGCTTTTAAACCATGTTGTGTTACACCCAAATCAATCACACCATTACCAAGCACCTGTGCAAAATCA
>JBKCJY010000257.1:0-15070 GCA_046301455.1 Chitinophagaceae bacterium
CTTAATACTATCGCCAATCAAACGAGCTAATTCTTTAGTGCTTCCTGCTTCCAGATAAAACTTATAGGCATCTCTTGTGGGGAATTGAAAACCGGGTGAGCCAACTGAAGTTGGTTTGGGTCTTGGTTTTCCAAATGATGAGTAAAAACTAAATCCATCCATTTGAAAGAAAGCGCCATTGTGATGGAAATCATCACCCATGAACCAATCTGTAACAGGTGCCTGCGGACTAACGGCTACTAATGATGGATGATTACTTAACGCTGCAATCGTTGAATAAAACCCCGGATAAGAAATACCGAAGATGCCCACCTTTTTGTTATTGTTGGGAATATTCTTTGTTAACCAATCAATGGCATCATAGGTATCACTTGCTTCGTCAAACTCTTTATCTTTTTTGGCTGTATTAAACGGGCGCACATCTTCAAACTCACCTTCACTCATCCAGCGTCCACGAACATCCTGAATCACTATAATGTAATTGCGGCGCATATAATAACGCCAATGACTTTCCCAAAATGCACGGTAATTCTTTTCACCATAAGGTGCACAACTGTAAGGAGTGCGGTTCATCAAAATCGGGTGCGGCTCACTGTTATCATTCGGAATGTAAACCGATGTAAACAGTTTTGTTCCATCCCTCATAGGAATCATGATTTCTTTTTTAGTATAATTATCACGTATCCATGCACTATCCTGCTGATTGGAGGTTTGAGCAATAAGTGATTGAAAGAGGAAAAAAACGAAAAGAGTAAAAACGAATTTTCTCATGACAAGTTGGTTTAGAAATGAAAGGTATTGAAATAAACAGGAATGGCTTGCGCCATTTATCAAATTTTATGGGGCGGGCTTTAGTTCCCTCTTTGGCTTCAGTGGCGTCGCACTCTTCAACTTAAGATTCATTATTCAACAGCCTCTTCAATATGAAGTATCAGGAAGTTAGAAAAAAAGATTCCCGATTTAAAACTGCCATTTATCAAATCTTCTTCTCCGCAATTACATTCCATTTCCCTGAATTAAGTTTTAATACAGAAACCGCATGAGCAACAAAACGGCTTTCAAACTTTTCTTTTGAAAAATGTGCCCAAGCTTTTACGAATGTTCCTGGTGATACATCCCTGTTGGCAATGGTTATGTGTGGGTGAAAGGGCCGGTCATCTTTTTTGATAACTCCGTTAAAAGTTTGAAGAAAGTGTGTTTCTGTTTGTTCTTTCAGTTGAGTTAGATGGTTATGTTCTTTTACCTGAATAAATAAAACCCTGTCGCCAAAGTGTGAGAAATCTTTTAATTCAATTTTAGGTGTTTCATTGCTTTTGAATTGCTGAAGAGTTTGAATCAATTCATCTTCTCTTGCTTCGTCCATCCAAAAAGGAGGAATCAGTGTAACATGGCCGGGAGATTTCAATGCTACCATGCAGCCAAACTGTTTGCGCATCCATTCTTTAAACTGAAATACTTTTTCATCAATTTCACTGGGGCATACAATAGCCACATAATACATGCGGTGGGTTTCAGGTCTTGTGCTGTACATATCTTTCAGGTATTTTATTTGAATTTGTTTTATGAAGTTACTACCTTAATCTCATTCTTTCACCCAAAAACCAACCATTATGACAGCCGCAAAAACCGTTTTGTATTTTGGTTTCTATTTGTATGTAACAGGGCTTACCCTGCTGGTTGCTCCCAACTTTTTGTTATCTACTTTTAAAATGCCAGTAACAGAAGAGGTTTGGATACGGGTAGTGGGCGTACTTGTTACTGCTATTGCGTTTTACTATCATCAAATCGGCAGTAAGAATATCGAAGCCATGCTGCCGTTAACTGTTGTAGCAAGAGTATTTGTGTTTCTTTCATTTGTTGCATTTGTAGTACTTCAATTTGTTTTGCCGATGCTTTTGGTTTTTGGAGCAATTGATTTACTTGGCGCTGTCTGGACATGGATGGCGTTGAAAAAGAAATAATTCTCTAAATGTCTGGCCACTTGTAGTGGTCTGACACTTAAAAGAGTTTCGGAATTTCATTTAAAAAAGTTACGATACTCATCCACAGCATTACAGCTACAACAATCCATCCGCTCCATAACAACCATTGCGGGTGTTGATAATGTGGTAACTTTCGTTTCATCATCACCCACAACATCAGACCCAAAGAAAATGGAAGAATAAAGCCATTGAGTGCACCCACTACTACAAGTATGGTGACAGGTTTGCCTATCAATACAAAAATAAAAGTGGAAAGAATTATAAAAATGATCGTAGTGATTCGGGCATTTTGTTCAAAAACGGGATGTAGCGTTTTTAAAAAACTCACACTTGTAAAGGCAGAACCTACAACAGAAGTAATAGCAGCGCTCCACAACACAATTCCGAAAATTTTATAACCTGTAAGTCCCAATACAGACTGAAAAACTGAGGCAGCAGGGTTGGATGCATCCAATGAAAAACCTTTATTTAAAACACCGAGTACAGCAATAAACAACAACACACGCATACAAGCCGTAATAATGATACCGCTTACTGCACTTTGCTTTACCTCCTGCATTTTTAATTCCTTCTTTGATTCCAGTAAACGATGTGCCCCGGCAAAAGTAATATAACCACCCACCGTTCCGCCCACAAGTGTAACAATGGAAGTTAGATTAACTGTTGAAGGAATAAACGTTCTTTTCACTACTTCGCCTAAAGGTGGCTGTGTGATAAGTGCCACATAAAGCATCAAGAATAACATTACTACACCCAAAATTTTTACAAACCAATCCATTGCCTTAGCTGCATCTTTCACAACAAATAAAATCACGGCAATCATGGCACTGATGATGCTTCCGGTTTCAACACTTACTGGAAACAAAATATTCAAACCCAAACCGCAGCCTGAAATATTACCGATATTAAACGCCAAGCCGCCCAAACAAATTAAAACGGTTAGCACATGACCGCTTCCATGTAAAACTTCATTCGCAAGTTCTGAACCTTTCTTGTTATTGGCGGTGAGTATTTGCCAGACGTTGAGTTGCGCAACAATATCAATGATTACTGAAATTAAAATCACAAAGCCCATGCTTGCCATTAACTGTTGTGTAAAAACAGTTGTTTGTGTAAGAAAACCGGGGCCAATTGCAGAAGTGGCCATGAGGAATGCAGCACCGGCGCCAATGCCACCAATTTTATGAAATGGTTTTAATTTCAATACGGTTTTGCTTTAAGGTTTGATGAATGACTTTACAAAATTGAAGCGCATGTTTGCCATCGCCATGCAAACAAATGGAATCTGCTTTTACTTTAATTCGCTTTCCTGTTGTGGTTGTTACTACACCCTGGTTAACCATTTGCAATACCTGGTGTAAAGCAATATTTTTATCTTCAATCAGTGCATTGAACTGAGAGCGGGGAGTGAGGTTGCCATCATCTCCATAAGTTCTGTCTGCAAAAACTTCATGTGCTGTTTTCAAATGGATTTGTTCTGCTTCACTTATCGAAATGCTTCCGCTTAGTCCATACAATACTAATGATGCATCAAACTCAGTTACTGCTTTTGCAATTGTAGCAGCAATTGTTTTATCCTTGGCAGATTGATTGTACAAAGCGCCATGTGGTTTTACATGATGCAGTTTTGCACCTAGTGAAGTTGCAATATTTTGAATGGTATTTAGTTGTTCCGTAACACAATCATAGCGTTCAGTGGGTGATGATTGCATTTCAGTTCGTCCAAAATGTTCTTTATCGGGCCAGGAAGGGTGAGCGCCGATGGCCACATTATAACGTATGCAATATTCAATCGTTTTCTTTATGGTACTTTCATCACCGGCATGAAAACCACAGGCAATATTGGCACTGCTGATGAGCGGAATGATCTGAGCATCTGAACTCATACCTTCGCCTACATCACAATTCAGGTCAATCGTTTTCATTCGCTGTACATATTTTTTATCATCGTTTGTAGATCCTCAATTCTTAAATGCAGTTGCAGGATTGCGTCTTCTGCCTGCTGTAAACTTACCATTTCAAATTGAATAAGCTCTCCGGGCTTTTTTTGCGCAAGAATTGGCAGGTCTGCTGCAATCACCTGCAATACTCTGGGATAACCGCCTACAGTTTGTGCATCAGCCATCAATACGATCAATTCACCAGATGAAGTAAGTTGTACTGTTCCCTGTGTTACAGGCGATGAAATAATATCACTGGGTCTGTTTGCAGTAATACCTTCACCGGTTAAACGATAGCCCATACGACTGCTTTGTGGAGAGATGCTGAATGATGTGTTGGCGATTTTTTCTTTCGCTTCTTGTGTTAAGTAATCCCATTCAACTCCTTTTATTACACGGATGCTATTTTTTTGAAAATACGCTTTATCAAGATTCAATTTAATGTCTGCACCGTTTTGTAATACACTGTATAAAATGTTTTGAAATTTAGTTAAGTTATTTTGAGATGAAAGTGTATCGCCTTTTTTTAAAGCCCTGCCTTCAAAACCGCCTTCATGAACCAATAAATCAGTTGCATAACTGTTTAAAAAAGCATTGGATGCAAAACCACCCGCCACGGCCATGTACAGGCGAAAGCCTGGAATTTGTAGTTTGAGTTCAAGAATTGTTCCTGCTTTAATGAAATGTGTTTGCAAAATAGCAAGCTCTGTTCCATTTAGCTGCGGTTGTAAACCTCCACCTGCAAAAGCAACAAGAGTGTCTTTTAAAAATTTAAACTGATGCGGTGATTGTGTTAGTTCAAGCACTGGTGCTGATAGATCATTCCCTGCCAGCAGATTTGCTAATTGCATGGAATAGGTATCCATCGCCCCACCTTTACTTACACCATATTGTAAATAGTTTGTTCTACCTGCATCTTGAATAGTGGTGAGGAAACCGCATTGTTCAATTTGAATGATTTGTTTTTTTACTTCAGGTGTCTTTGTTGGACGTATTGAATCATTTATTTCTCTATCAATGATAGCTTCTGAAGAGGCGTACTGCACAAATTCATCTTTTGTTATCATTTGAAACTTCACTTCATCTCCGGCTTTTAATTTAAATGGATTTTCTTTTCTTGCATTAAACAATTTCAATGGCGTTCTTCCAATAATGTTCCAGCCGCCGGGAGTATTTAAAGGATAAATACCGGTTTGATTACCCGCAATAGCCACAGCACCAGCTTCCACTTTTACTCTTGGGGATGGTTTACGTTTCGTAATGATGCGTTCATCCACAATACCCATGTATGGGAAGCCCGGTGTAAAACCGGTCATGAATACTTTGTATGTTGTGTTTTTATGTCGTTGAATGATTTCATCAACTGATAGTTGCAACGTTTCCGATACTTCCTTTAAATCTATTCCAAACTCTTCTTCATAACAAACAGGGATGGTGATTTGATTGTTTGTTGGTTCGATTGTTCGGTTGGTTAATTGTTCAATTGTTTGATTGTTGAGCGTGTGTTGAATAAGTTTTTGCACTGTTTCAGCAATCGACTTTCCGCTTAATTCTATTTGCAGTGGATTATAGTATACCGCTAATGAGTTGTAAGCCGGAACAGTTTCTATAAAACCTGTAAAAGGCTTGCTTTCAAGTAATGCTTTTGCATTCATTACTTCAATATGCAATTCCAAATTGATTTCATTTCCAAATGAAACCAGTAATGCCGATTCTGATAATTGTATGATTTTATACTTAAGCATGAAACATGAAAGTACAAATTGCATCCAAAATAGTTGAAATAAAAAACCCGGACTTATGTCCGGGTTAAATCATTAATAAATTATTTACTCCACCACTGTAATCTTAATCAAATTTGTTGGTAAATGTAAATGCACCGGTGTGCTTCCTGTATTCACCACAATATCACCAGCTTCTAAGAATCCACGTTCACGCAAAATATTAATCTGGTCGGCAATAATATCGTCCACACTTATTTCTTCTGAATAATAAAATGCACGAACACCCCAACTTAAACTCAACTGGTTTACCAGTGAACGTTCTTTGGTGAAAATAAACAAAGGCGCTTTTGGACGGAAGGAGCTCAACATAAAGCCTGTGTAACCACTCTGTGTCATACCGATCAAAGCATGTGCATTTACATCTTTTGCAATTTCGCAGGCATTATAGCAAATAGCATCACTCAAAAATGAAGGAGAGTGGCTTTGTGGTTTTAAATCTTCTTCACGGTCGTAACGGTAATAGTTACTTTGTTCTACTTCTTCAATAATCTTACACATGGTTTCAACAACCAGTGCGGGATGATTACCCGTTGCTGTTTCACCACTCAGCATTACAGCATCTGCACCTTCAAGCACGGCATTTGCAACGTCCGTTATTTCACTACGGTTAGGTTTAACTCGATCAATCATACTTTCCATCATTTGTGTAGCCACAATTACAGGCTTGGCACGATGGATACATTTTTTAATGAGTTCTTTTTGAATCAACGGAACCTGTTCAACAGGCAACTCCACACCCAGATCGCCACGGGCAATCATAATACCATCACTTTCCAGAATAATATCACGGATGTTGGTGAGCGCCTCAGGTTTTTCAATCTTGGCAATAATTTTCGTTTTGCTTTTCTTTTCATCCAGTTTATTACGCAGGATGATAATATCTTTTACATTACGAACAAATGAAAGTGCCACCCAATCTAATTGCTGTTCAATAATAAAATCTAGATCAGCTAAATCTTTTTCTGTTAATGCCGGCAATGAAATTTTTGTATCGGGCAGGTTAATTCCTTTTTTGGATGAAAGTTTGCCGCCGAGTGTTACCTGTACCTGTACGTCATTGCTGCGGGTAATATTTGTAACTTTTACTTCAAGCTTTCCGTCATCAATTAATATAATGTTGCCGGGTTTTACATCTTTATGCAAATCGGGGTAGGAAACATAAATTTTTTCTTTAGTGCCCACCACTTTTTCATTGGTAAATGTGAGGATGTCGCCTTCCGCTACTTCAATACCACCGTTTTCCATTTCTCCAACCCGGAGCTTGGGTCCCTGTAAATCGCCAAGGATGGCGATGTTGTAAGGTTCGTTTTTATTAATGTTGCGGATGTGCTCAATGATTTTTGCTTTATCCTCGTGTGCACCATGCGAGAAATTAAGACGGAAAACATTTACGCCGGCTTTTACTAAACCAAGCAGTTTATCGTAAGTATCACAAGCCGGGCCTACAGTTGCTACAATTTTTGTACGATGGCTGCTGTGTTTTTTTCCGGCTTCCTTGTCCATTTCTTCGTGTAAATATTTTGAAACGCTTTTACTCATATAGCAATTTTAATGGTTGTAATTAATGATTCATTTAAAAATTGAAAGCAAAGATGCCACATGCAGATGATTTGCTGGTGTGCACAGTCCCGAATCTTCGTTCGGAATTTCACTAAGCTCTACAAAGGACGATGTCATGAAATACTACAGTTGGTATCAAAAAACTTATTGATGTCAGTCATCTGTCCCTGCAGGACTTGATGAGCATACATCAGCTTGCTAAAATCTTCACTACACGCATCCATTCATCACTTATCTTTTGTTTGGCTTTGATGGCTTTATCCAATGGCGTCATGTGCAATTTGTTATTCACAATGCCAATCATGTTGTTGCGCTTATCTTCAAGTAACGCTTCTACAGCAGCAAAACCCAAACGGCTTGCAATTAATCTGTCCAAACATGTGGGTGAACCTCCACGCTGTATATGACCGAGAATGCAAACACGTGTATCCATGTGTGGTAACCGTTTATTGATGATGGCTGCCACTTCATTTGCTCCACCAATCTCATCACCTTCGGCCACCACAATCATGTTTA
The DNA here is from genome assembly GCA_046301455.1 of Chitinophagaceae bacterium. GTDB lineage: Bacteria > Bacteroidota > Bacteroidia > Chitinophagales > Chitinophagaceae > Lacibacter. The sequence goes on from JBKCJY010000257.1 coordinate 7,783, forward strand.
CTAATTTTTTGCGGCGTTCTTTTTCTTCAAGAGAATCAACAACAGCTTCAATGTCTGTTTTTGTTTCTGGTATAAGAATATGTTCTGCACCTGTAGCAATACCACTGTGTAGGGCAATATAACCTGCATCACGCCCCATTACTTCAATAATAAAAAGACGGTCATGTGCATCGGCCGTATCACGAATTTTATCAATGGCTTCAACGGCTGTGTTTACTGCAGTATCAAAACCGATTGTAAAATCGCTGCCTGCAATATCTTTATCAATGGTGCCCGGCAAACCAATACAAGGAATATCAAACTCGTTGGCAAATTTTTGTGCACCACGAAAACTTCCATCGCCGCCAATAATTACTAAACCATCAATACCATGCTTCTTTAAATTATCGTACGCTTTTTTACGGCCTTCTGGTTCAAAAAATTCTTTACTGCGTGCTGTTTTTAAAATAGTACCGCCACGTTGTATAATATTGGCCACACTGCGGCTGTGCATAGGAATAATATCATCTTCAATCATTCCCTGATAGCCACGCATGATGCCAAACATTTCAAGGTTGTAATAAAGACCTGTGCGAACCACAGCCCTGATAGCAGCGTTCATACCCGGTGAATCACCACCACTGGTAAGAACGCCTATTTTGGTTACTTTACTGCTCATTTGGTTTTTTGCTTAGTAATTCTCAGGCCCCAACCGCAATTGGTTAAACAAAAGGAATTCAGGCATTTGAGAGTGCTCAAAAATAAGGAATTGATGCTTAACAAGTGTTCGTGAATGAATCAAAGGATTGCAGTAACTTGGCAGGCAAAAATTGAATGATATGCAACGCCTGTTTTTATTAGTATTGAATTGCTGTTTGCTCTTCACTGTTTCAGCACAAATTAAGTATCCGATTACAAGAAAAGTAGATACTGTAACCAATTATTTTGGTACGATGGTGCCCGACCCATACCGATGGCTGGAAGATGATAACAGCGAAGAAACCAAAGCTTGGGTGGAAGAACAAAACAAAGTAACTGCTGCTTATTTTACACGCATTAAGTTTCGTGATAAAGTAAAAGAAAGATTGAGTGAGATGTGGAATTACCCACGCATCAGTTCTCCCTCCAAAGAAGGAGATTATTATTATTTCTTTAAGAATGATGGTTTGCAAAACCAAAGCATCATGTATCGCCAAAAAGGATTGGATGGTACGCCTGAAGTTTTTATTGACCCTAATAAGTTATCAAGTGATGGTACGGCCGCATTAGGTGGAACTGTTTTTTCAAAAACAAGTAAATACGTGGCTTACCTTCTTGCACAAAGTGGAAGCGACTGGCAGGAAATTTATATAATGGATGTGGCTACCAAACAAGTACCGAATGATAAAATTAAGTTTGTAAAATTCAGCAGTGCAAGCTGGAAGGGTGATGAAGGATTTTATTACAGCAGATATCCCGAGCCTGATGAAAAAAGTAAATTGAGCAAACAAAATCAATTTCACCAGGTGTGGTATCATAAAATGGGATCACCCCAGAGTGAGGATGTATTGATCTTTAAAGATGATGCACATCCGTTACGTAATGTAGGTGCAGGATTAACTGAAGATGGACGCTTTCTAATTTTAAACAGCAGTGAAGGTACAAGTGGTAATGAAGTGTGGGTGAAAGATTTAAAAACAAATCAGAAAGAATTTTCAATACTCATTCCCGGTTTTAAAACTGAGCCTGATATTATAGATAATTGGGGTGATAAATTATTGCTTCGTACCAATGATGGCGCACCGAATTATAAAATTGTTTTGGTTGATCCCAAAAATCCTGCATCAAAAAACTGGAAAATGATTGTGCCCGAAGCTAAAGAAGTATTACAGAGTGTGGGCACTGCCGGTGGTTATTTGTTTTGTTCTTATCTGAAAGATGCAAGCACCAAAGTTTATCAATATACTTACGATGGAAAATTAGTGCGTGAAATAAAATTGCCCGGTATCGGAAGTGCGGGTGGTTTTAGTGGCAAAAAAGAAGACAAAGAATTTTTCTATACTTTTTCTTCTTACAACACGCCTGCAACTATTTATCGTTACAATATTGCAACCGGCGTTTCTACACTCTTCCGTAAAACTGAAACCAAGTTTAAAAATGAAGAGTATGAAACCAGCCAGGTATTTTTTACAAGTAAAGATGGAACGAAAGTGCCAATGTTCTTAACGTATAAAAAGGGAATGAAACTGAATGGTAACAATCCTGTTCTCTTATATGGTTATGGTGGATTTAATATTGCACAAACTCCGGGCTTCAGCATCAGCAATGCCTTTTGGATGGAGCAGGGCGGTATTTATGCTGTTGTGAATTTGCGTGGCGGAAGTGAGTATGGTGAAGCATGGCATAAAGCCGGTATGCTTGATAAGAAGCAAAATGTATTTGATGATTTTATTGGGGCTGCTGAATATTTGATTGCCAACAATTACACCAACAAAGGAAAAATTGCCATACGTGGTGGAAGCAATGGTGGTTTACTGGTGGGCGCATGTATGACACAAAGGCCCGATTTGTTCAGAGTGGCATTGCCTGCAGTGGGTGTTATGGATATGCTTCGTTACCATTTATTTACTATTGGCTGGGCATGGGCTGTTGAATATGGAAGAAGTGACAGTGCTGAGCAATTTAAATACCTTATTAAATATTCACCGCTGCATAATTTTAAAGATGGTACAAGTTATCCGGCAACATTGGTTACAACTGCTGACCACGATGATAGAGTAGTACCTGCGCACAGTTTTAAATTTGCTGCACGTTTGCAGGAAGCACATAGCGGTACAAGCCCTGTATTGATTCGTATTGAAACAAAGGCTGGGCATGGCGCAGGTAAACCAACCAGCAAACAAATTGAAGAAGCGGCAGATGTATGGAGTTTTGTGCTTTATAATATGGGACTGGAGATGAAATAATGCGTGCTGAAAATAAGTCACTGAAAAGCCCTTTGAACAGTTATGTTTAAGGGGCTTTTTATGAAAATTCAATTTATTGAACAGATTTTAATAACATCTTTAACTGAAAGTTTTATATTCATCCAATGAAATGAGCCATAAAAATTGCCAATTTATACTAACGGGAGATGGAATTTTTATGGCGAATACTATGTGCTAACTTAATAAAATAAAAAAGTACACATGAAAGTTTTGGTTACAGGCGCCAATGGTCTTTTAGGTCAACATCTCATCCGTCAGTTGGTGGAAGAGGGAAAGTTTACCATTCATGCTACTGGAAAAGGTATGAGCCGCTTGCCCTATGGTTCTGGTAACAGTGTAACTTATCATTCAGTTGATCTTACCGATTTTAAAAAAGCACAGGCGCTGGTTGAAAAAATTTCGCCTCATATCATAATTCATACAGCAGCCATGAGCCAGCCCAATGATTGTGCTGCAGATAAAACGGCCTGCTGGAAAACAAATGTGGGAGCTACACGTGTTCTTGTTAAAGGTGCACAAAAAACAAAATCATATTTTATTTATGTCAGTACTGATTTTGTGTTTGATGGAACGGAAGGGCCGTATGATGAACATGCCAGCCCTAATCCTATTAATGATTATGGTGAAAGCAAATTACTGGCAGAAGAAATTTTAGAACTAAGCGGATTGCATTGGGCGATAGTAAGAACTGTGTTGGTGTATGGAGACAAAGTGCCTGGCGGCAGAAATAATTTTGTGCTTTGGGTAAAGGAAAAATTGGAAAAAGGCGTGGCCATTAAAGTTGTAAATGATCAGCAACGTACACCTACCTATGTAGAAGATTTAGCAAAAGGAATTCTATTGGTATTGATGAAACATGCCAAAGGTGTTTATCATATTTCAGGCAAAGACTTGTGTACGCCTTATCAACTGGCAACAATTGTTGCACAATTACTAAATAAAGATGTTTCACTTATTGAGCCTGTAACTGCCGAAACATTTAAGGAACCTGCTAAACGGCCATTAAAAACAGGATTTATTATTACTAAAGCAGTAAAAGAACTGGGCTTTGTTCCTTTGAAATTAGAAGAAGGGTTACGTAGGGTACTTCATCTTTGATTGTTAGATTATTTTATAGTTTTTGTAATCAAACAATCTTACACCGGTAGTTTTCTCAACTGCATAGAGTAGCCTGCTTTTAAAGTCACGAAAATGCTTTTTATTAATGTCGAATTCAAATTGCCAGTCAGCATTTGCAATTCGTTCTTTCATGATGGCTGGATGTGTGCCATCGAATTTTTTTAGCGAGTCCACTTCGGCTTCATACAGAAATCCGTTTTTCAATGATTCTAGATAAGCCTGGTGTTTTTTGATGGCTTTTTCATCACTCATCCAAAGTTTTCCAAAATCCAATTGCTTGGCTTTTTGCAACTGTGGATTTTTTACCCAGCCATAATGATAAATGTGTGCGTCAATGGCTTTTACTTTTAATTTCTCTTCATTCTTGCGAAAGCCCTGTGCATCTTTCCAGCTTTTTATATTTACATTATTACGGATGATTCTTATTTCATGATTGTACCATCTTCTGCTGTCGCCAATATGCCCGTAGCTGCCATAAAAATGAATGTATTTAAACAGCAGGCCTTCAACTCTTTCATCATCTTTGTATTTGCGCATGGCATTGCAGATAAGGTCATAATCTTTTTCATGAATACACTCATCCCCCTGCAGGTAAAAAAGCCAGTCGCTGTCTGTAGCTACTGCTGCTTTTGCTTTATTGGTTTCCACAGCAAGAACCTGGCCGCCTTCACGCAGCGTATCATCCCAAAAGGAGTCAACAATTTTTATTTTTGTTGAGTTCATGTTTTCAATTAAATCCCTCGTATTATCCTCGCTCTTTCCCACACAAACAATATACTCATCTACAAGCGGTAGTAATGAATTGATGGATTCAAGAATGGGGTAGTCGTATTTGATTGCATTACGAACAAAAGTGAAGCCGCTTACTTTCATGCTCCAAAAGTAATACAAGGATTTTATATCAGATTTTTTGATTCCTTAACAGCTTGCCACCATTTATTTTGCTAACTTTTAACTGTGAATCTAACCGGGGAATATATTCAGAAACATGCTGAAGTAGCAATACTGCATTTAAAACAATTTGCAGTGGATGCAGATGAAGAGGCCATGCACCAGTTTCGGGTAAATATGAAAAAGCTGCGGGCAGTTTTCAGGATGGTGCATCAAATTAACCCGGATCACAAGTTTGAAAAGAGGTATAAAAAGAAATTCAAATTGCTTTTTGCTGACGGCGGGCAAATCCGTCAATTGCAGTTAATCACAAGCGAGCTCAAGAAAAATAAATATCGGGCATTGCTACAGCAATCTACATCGCTTAAACAATTGCCACAACTCATCCTGCTCTTTAGCGAAAACAGTAAAAGATATAAAAACCTTCTTGCTTCGTATAAGAAAAACCTTTCTCAACTTGCTTCACAGGTTAAGGAACAAGAGTTGATCGTTTATGCGGCTGCTTTAAAACAAACAATAGTTAAAAATAAAATAAGCGTTACAGCAGATGAATGGCATGAATTAAGAAAACAAATAAAACAACTCTTATACATCACGAACTTACTGCAACCCGCTTCACGTATAAAAGTTCTAACTTTTGCACAGGTAAAACAGTATAATGCGTTGCAGGAAATAATTGGAGCATGGCATGATTTGGAGGATTATAAAACCTGGCTTATGAGTGAAGGATTTTTTATGAGTGAAGATGTAAAAGTGAAACAAGCTTTTAGCAAAGCATGGCATCAACTCAACAGGCAAATTACAAATGCGGAGAAAAAAGTACAGTCTTCTCTCATGCAAATGCACAAAAAGAAGACTGCACTTTAAAATAAGGTTACTTGTTTTTTGAAGGTAAAAACACTTCCGCCATCATACAACGTGCACTGCCACCACCATTGGTTTCAATAGCAGTTAAATCAGAATGAATAATGGGGTTAAAGCTTTCCAGTTTTTTTATTTGTTCAGTAGTCAATGAATGATATGCCTGTGAACTCATCACTAAAAATTGCTTGCCATCTTTGTTTTCTACCTGCAGCATGTTACCTGCAAATTGATTCATTTGTGCATAACTGATTTCAATAATTTCTTTACCGCTGTTTTGTAAAGTATCAATCACCAGTTTACGTTCATTTGCATTGCGAATGCTGTCGAGGCAAATCACTGCGAATTGTTCTGCCACACACATCATTACATTGGTGTGATAAATTTCGCCGCCGTTTTCATCTACACTGTAAAAGCTGCAACCACGGTAAGCCATTTGGTTGCACCACTCATCAAACAATTCTTTATTGGTCCTTGGAGAAATGCAGGCGTATGCAATTTTGTTCTGCCTGTCGAGCACTATGCTTCCTGTACCTTCTAAAAATTTATTGGTTGCTTCTTCATTGCTGAAATCAATTCTGTTGCTGATTTCAAATTTTGAGGCCAATATTACAATTACATGTGCTTTACGTTCAGCCCTTCGGTTCTCTGCAAACATGGGATATAAAATCAAACTTCCATCCCAGTGAAAACTAATCCAGTTGTTGGGGAAGATGCTGTCAGGTGTATGTGGTATAGGCGTATCCTGTACAACAGTAACATCAACACCTGCATCCGTAAGTTTTTGCACAAAGTTGTCAAACTCTGATTCAGCTTTTTGTTGTGCATTTTCATTGCTTCTTTTTTGCTGAAAAGCATTGTTCACCGCAGTTTCGGCATTAAAATCAAATGCCACGGGTTTTATCATCAGCAAATGCGAAGTGGTTTGTTTAAGCGAATTCATTATAAAAATTTCAAAATTATCAATTTCATGATTTGTAAATGTCTTACTCTTAGTTTTTCACACTATTAAAAAAACTAAATAATTTTCTTTCATTTACCCCAACCTGTCCCTAAGCAACGGCATACTCATACAATGGCTTCCGCCTCTTGCTCTTGAAAGTTCAGCGCTTGGTAAAAGTATCAATGTGTTCTCAATGCTTTCAGGATCAGTTCCGTTTTCAAATTGCTCAAATAACTCGGTTGTAGTAACCACAGTAAATCCATTGGCTTTAAATGCATCGGCTGTTTTGTCATTTCGATCATACCCAATTACAACACCTTCTTTCAATGCCACTACATTACAACTGTCAGTCCATTGCTCACGTTCATCATGCGGAAATATATTCCCTCCACTGTAAATCACTTTCACTTCATCAGGATGTACATTAAAATCCTCAACACTTATCTGGCGCAGTAATGATTCAATGCCCGGCAACTTAGCAGCTACTGAATAATCTTTTGTTTTTACATATACTTCATCAACCGGTTTA
>JBKCJY010000258.1:0-4549 GCA_046301455.1 Chitinophagaceae bacterium
ATATTGAAATTGTAATTTGCAAACGTTTCCCATGTATAATTAAAGTTGCTTGATTTTTCGTGAGCAACACTATTATGTCTTCCGGGAATGGATGAACCATCAGCGTTCATTGAATTATCAATGTTGAACGGGCCGTAAAACGCAAGTGGGTTGAAAGATTTTGCATTACCATCATACTTTGTATATCCAAAGCGGCTGGTAAGTTTTAAGTTTTTAACCACATCATACTGCACTTCAAACTTTCCATAAAGCTTGGTGCCGATATTTTTATTATAGGTATTATCAAGCTTCGTGAGCGGGTTAAAAATTTCGGAAAGAATTAAATTACTGAAACCATATTTACCCACTGTGTTGGGTACAGTATTTAAAACGGGAACTGTGGGATCAAAGTTGATCGCACTGCCCAGCACACTGTTGAAAGAGTTTTCCTGAACACCTTTTGCATCCAGCAACACAGCAGTAGTGTTAAGGATGAATTTGATTTTACGTGTAATATCAAAATTGAGGTTGGCAGTAAAGTTGCCACGGTTAAAACTTGATTTATCATTACCACCCACTATACCTCCCTGGTTTACAAAACCAGCGGAAAGGAAGTATGACATCTTATCTGAACCACCACGTGCAGAAAGTGAATGTGTTTGAAATGAAGCACGCTCAAATACCTGTTTTTGCCAGTTCGTACCCACACCAAGCGTAGAAAGATTTGGGAATATAGGTTGACCGCCAGCAACTGTACTTCCTTCATTAAGCATTGCGCCAAACTCAGTTGCATTAAGCACACCAATCAAATTAATTACTTCCTGATAACCATAGTTACTGTTTAACGTAATGTCGGTTTTTTGATTTTTCCGTCCACTTTTTGTAGTAACAACAATTACCCCGTTACCACCTTTTACACCATAAATAGCTGCGGTGGCAGCATCTTTTAAAACGTTGATGGATTCAATATCACCGGGATTGATGGAATTGAAATCAGTTAATGTTTGGGGAACACCATCAATAATTACGATAGGATCAGTACCGGTAAAAGAAGGAATACCTCGGATGAGAACTGTTGGTTTAGAACCGGGAGTGCCACCCTGGATTACATTAACACCCGAAGCACGGCCTTGAAGGGCTTCTTCTACTCTTACAGGTTTAATTTTGTCAATGTCGGCTCCTTTTACAGTTGCAATGGCACCCGAAATTTTGGTTACTTTTTGTGTGCCATAACCAATTACAACCACCTCACTCAATGAGGTATTATTCGGTTCCATCTGAACATCAATGGAACCTGCCTTTATAACCTTGTACTGGAAGGCCGTCATGCCCACTGAGGTAAAAACTAGCGTAGCTCCATTTTCAACTGCAATGGAGAAATCTCCAGCTGCATTCGTTTGCGTTTTGGTAGAGGTACCCAGTACTGAAACAGTAACACCTGCCAGCGCCTCGCTGGTAGTTTTGTTTCTTACTTTTCCCGTAACGGTAAGGGACTGTGCCATTGCCTGCTGAAGTATGCATCCTAAAAACAAAACCAAGCATAGCAATGAAATTTTTAGTCTCATAATCAATAGTTTTAGTTTATCAATCGTTTGCAGAATTGCAAATTAAAACTACATAAACACTCATCAAATAGGAAAAAAAATGCCTCATCATTACTACATCACAAAATGCAAGTGTCTGATTTAGTGGGCTTTTAGACTACTTCATTACTACATCAATCCTTTTATTTACCTTCATCACAAGAAAGTTTGCCATGGTAAAATTACTTTTTACGCTTTTTTGCCTTCCCGTATTTTGCTTTGCCCAAAACACAATTGGTTTTCCCGAAGTTGTGAACTATTCCAAGCAACAATACAAAGGAGGCTTGCAAAGCTGGGATATTAAACAGGATAAGAATGGGGTCATTTATATTGCCAATAATGAAGGGCTCTTAAGTTTTGATGGCAGGTACTGGAACCTGTATCCGTTGCCAAATAAAACAATTGTTCGGTCTGTTGAAATTGGACCAGACAATTATTTATATGTAGGTGGGCAGGATGAGATGGGCTATTTTAAACCTGCCAGTAATGGCACGCTTGAGTACCATTCACTCATTTCCCTGATCAAAGAAAAAGACAAGTCTTTTGGTGACATATGGGATATCGTAACCCAGGGTAAGAACATCTTTTTCAGGAGTAACTCTTTGTTGTTTCAGTATACTAATGGTAATATCACATCTGTAAAAGCGCCTTTTGAATGGGAATTTTTGGGCGGTTGCAACGGGCAGGTTTATGTACAGGATTTCAAAAACGGGCTGTTTGTATTTAAAAATAATATTTGGCAACCCGTCCTTGGCAATAACAAGTTACCAGCTAATGATTACATAAGCAGCATCAGCTGGTTTAAAAATGGCCTGCAATTAATAACAACAATAAAAAATGGTTTGTACCGGCTGGAAGCTGATGGTATTAAACCTTTTCTTTCAGCCAATAATAATTTATTCAGCGAAACAAGAATTTATGCCGCTTCGCAAATTGACGATAACCATATAGCGCTTGCTACCAGTAACGATGGAGTATTTATTATAGATACAACGGCCGCCATTGTTCAACGTTTTTCGAAAACAGAACAGTTGCAGAATAATAATGTACTGAGCATTTTTACTGATAGTCAAAAAAACCTTTGGCTGGGACTTGATAACGGAATTGATTTTATTGCTTTTAACAGCGCCATCAAACACATAAAACCAATGATGAATGAAGCATCGGGCTATACTTTGCTCATTCAAGGGCAGCAGCTATATGCAGGCACATCAGCTGGTTTATTCCAGGTGCCGTTACAGGCAGTTGAAGATTTGAGTTTCAGCAAAGGAAGTTTTTCAATGGTTCCAAATACAAATGGGCAGGTTTGGAATTTGGCTGAAATCAATAACACTATTTTAATGGGTCATCATGAAGGAGCTTTTGAAATCAGTAACAATAATGCAAAAAAAATAAGCAGCGAGCCTGGCTTTTGGAATTTTGTTCCTCTTTCATCTGTTTATCCTGCAAGGGAAATTGCCGCAGGAAATTACAAGGGCATCCGTTTTTTTAATTTTGACGGAACAAACTTTTTACCTGCTGCTTCAGTGGAAGGGTTTGATGAATCCTCCCGTTTTATTGTTGCTGATAAAAACAATATGCTGTGGATTTCACACCCTTATCATGGCGTATTTCGGATTCAAAAAAACAACGAAGGCAAACAGCAAGTATTTGCTTATGCCAATAATAAAGGGCTGCCTTCACCACTTAACAACCATGCTTATCAATTAAAAAACGAATTGGTCATTGCCACGGAAAAGGGAATCTATACTTATAATGCTGCTGAAGATCAGTTTGAAGCTTCGGCATTTTATAACAACCTGCTTGGCATACGAAGCATCCGCTATTTAAAAGAAGATAAAAATGGTAACATCTGGTTTATTCATGAAAAAACACCCGGTATAATTGATATTTCTGAAAACAAACCAAAAGTTATATACCTACCCGAACTCAACACAAAAATGCTTAGCGGATTTGAACTGATTTATCCTGTGGATGATAAAAATATTTTCATGGGCGGTGAAAAAGGTTTTTATCATATCAACTATGAAAAATACAAACGCACAACACCGGTATTGAATGTACAGGTAAGAAAAGTAATCATCAGCAATCAGAAAGACAGTTTTTTATTTGGTGGTTATTTTGATGATGTAAATGCCGCACAAATACAAAAGGAATCGCAGGAACCATCTATTGCCTACCGCTGGAAAACTATACAGTTTGAGTTTTCTTCTTCTTTATTTGGTTATCAATCCAATCTTGAATACAGTTACAGACTTATTGGTTTTACAGATAGCTGGAGTGAGTGGAGCAGCCGCACAGAAAAAGAATATACCAATTTGAATGCAGGCAAATACAGATTTGAAGTAAAAGTGAGAAACAACCTGGGTAATGAATCGGAGGCTGCTGTGTATGCGTTTACTGTTTTACCACCATGGTACAGAACATGGTGGGCAAATACATTGTATGCTTTTGTAGTAATAGGTATCATATTGTTTTTATATAGGCGCCATTTAAAAAAACTGGCCGTACAGCAGCAGAAGTTTGATGCAGAGCAGGAAAAGCTCAAATACATTCATGAACTGGAGCGCAACAAAACAGAAAGTGAACTGGTATCTCTTCGTAATGAAAAACTGGAAGCTGAAATTCATTTCAAAAATTCAGAAGTGGCATCGGCAGCCATGCACCTTGTTAAAAAAAGTGAGCTGCTCACTAAAATGAAAAGCGATTTAACACAAATGATGAAACGGGTCGATAATGAACACGCTGCGTCAGAAATAAAAAAGATGATAAAATCTTTGAGCGATGATGAACATATTGATGAAGAGTGGGAAAGCTTTACCAAACACTTTGATAAAGTACACAGTGATTTTGTTAAGCAATTAAAAGAAGTGCATCCGAATCTTACAGGCAATGAATTAAAGTTATGTACTTACCTGCGCATGAATCTTTCTACCAAAGAAATTGCACAGTTGATGAATATTTCTGTACGTGGTGTGGAAATCAGC
>JBKCJY010000259.1:0-5534 GCA_046301455.1 Chitinophagaceae bacterium
TTCATGTGTTCATTTTTATTGTTTTTTGGCCACATAATATAAACAATAAAAATTACCATCGCTGTCTGCATCAATTAGCCCACTAATTTTTATGTTTATTTCATGTGCCGTATAGCAGGAATTTTTAATCCTAAAGAACAACATCTGAAGCAACGTATGATTGCCATGCGTGATTCTATGCAGCATGGTGGTCCTGATGATGAAGGATTATTTCTTCATCCTAAATTTCCTTTGGCATTAGGGCACAGAAGACTTTCGTTAATTGATTTATCGGCCAACGGGCATCAGCCCATGCATTTTACAGATGCAGGATTAACGATCGTATTTAATGGTGAAATCTATAATTATCTTGAATTAAGAAAAACACTTGAGCATTATGGCTATGCTTTTCAAACCGAAAGTGATACTGAAGTATTACTTAAAGCGTATGATAAATGGGGCGTAGAAGCATTTGAGTTTTTAAATGGCATGTTTGCGTTGGCCATTTGGGATGAACGCAAACAACAGCTTGTGCTTGCAAGGGATCATGCAGGTATTAAACCATTGTATTATCATATTGAAGGCAATACATTGTTCTTTGCTTCAGAAATGAGGGCCTTTCAATATGCGGGAAAATCATTTGAAGAAAATCCTGCATGGCGTAGTGCCTTTCTTGCATTTGGTCATTTGCCAGAACCGGTTACTACACTTAAAAAAGTAACACCCTTACCCAAGGGCAGCGCTTTAATTATTGAGCTTCCTTCACTCAATACAAAAAAGTATTTCTTTTTTAAATGGAAGTTTAAAAACGATCTGAAGTTTGAAGAAGAAGCCGTTCAACTATTGAAAGAAACTTTAGAACAGGCAGTGGAACGGCATCTTATATCCGATGCTCCTGTTGGATTGTTTTTAAGTGGCGGTATTGATTCCAGTATTCTCACATTAATTGCTGCCAAGTCGCAAAAGGAAAACCTTCATACTCTTTCAATTGTTTTTAATGAAAAGGAGTTTTCTGAAGATAAGTACCAGCAATTGATCATTGATAAAACAGGTGCCAAGCATAAATCCTATCTGGTTACAAAGGATATTTTCAATGAACATCTTGAAGATGCAATGAATGCAATGGATCAGCCCAGTATAGATGGCATCAACACCTATTTTATTTCAAAGTATGCAAAAGCATATGGTCTTAAAGCGGTGCTTTCAGGTTTGGGTGCTGATGAGTTGTTTGGAGGTTATCCATCGTTTCAGCAACAAAAGAAAATAAAATTTGTACAGCGCTTTCCTGATAAAATGCTGCGTGGGTTACAACACCTGCCTGATCAGCGTATGCGTAAGTTGAGCTATGCAGGGCTGCCACACGCTGCTGCTGAATATTTATTATACCGTGGGATTTTTACATCACACGCTGCTGCTGCTTTGCTTCATATTTCAGAAGATGAAGTGATGCATACGCTTGAGCAGGTGAGTAAACATTATTCTCTGAATGGTCTTGAAAACGGAAACAGGGTAAGCTGGATTGAAACGAATTTTTACATGCAAAACCAGTTGCTTAAAGATTCTGATTATATGAGTATGTGGCATGGGTTGGAAATAAGAGTTCCGTTCCTGGATAAAGAAGTAATGATGATGGCATCAAGTATAGATCCTTCCATCAAGTTTAATCATTCATTACCAAAGTATCTTTTGGTAAAAGCATTTGAGAAGGAATTACCAGCAGAAATATGGAAGCGGAAAAAGCAGGGCTTTACGTTTCCGTTCGAACAATGGCTCAAAGAAAATGAATACAGTAAACCTGCCAGTGCAGAAGAAGCAAAACTGTATAAAAGTTTTACACACAAAAAACTTTCATGGGGCCGCTATTGGTGTGCACTGCTTATGAGCAGGTTTGCTGAACATACAGTACATGCAACAGCGTAGAATGATGTTTTTATCGCTCACCACATTTTCCAGCACGGGTGGTATTGAAAAGTTTAACAGGGCTTTTTTAAAGGCATTGATTCAATTACAAACAACGCTTTCACTTTCAGTTTATGCAGCGGGCATGTATGACCGTAATGTTGACAACCGTTATATACCCGAAAAGCAGTTTCGGCCATTTTACGGACAGCGAATCCGTTTTATCATCAGTCATCTGTGTCAGTTTTTTAAAACTGATGAATTGATTCTGGGGCATTTGAATCTTGCATTGCTGGGCAAGCTGTTTAAGCTTTTGTTTCCTCAAAAAAAGTTAATTGTTATTTGTCATGGCATTGAAGTGTTTGATGAAGTTGCCGGTTCAAAGAAAAAAGTTTTACAGCAGGCTGATGTTGTTCTATGTGTGAGCAACTATACAAAAGAGCAACTTATAACAAAGCAGGGCATTGCTGCACATAAGATTGTTGTGTTTCCCAATACCATTGATCCTTTTTTTGAACTGCCTCAGCAATTTAACAAGCCACAGCATCTGCTGCAACGTTATGGTATTGCTGCCAATGAAAAGGTGCTGTTTACATTAACAAGGCTCAATCATGCAGAAGGGTATAAAGGTTATGATAAGATATTGAAAGCGCTTCCTGCATTAATACAAAAGGGTATTCAGTTTAAATACATTCTTGCAGGTAAAGCGGATGAGATGGAGAAAGAACAGGTGATGCAATTAATAAAGCAACTAAAGTTGGAGCAACATGTAATCCTCACCGGTTTTATTGCTGATGAAGAAGTTGCGGATCATTATCTTTTAGCAGATGTATATGTAATGCCCAGCAAAGGTGAAGGTTTTGGTATTGTGTATTTAGAAGCGATGGCCTGCGGCCTACCGGTAATTGCCGGTAATAAAGATGGAAGTACCGAAGCATTACAGTTTGGAAAGCTGGGTACATTAATTGATCCTGATGATGAGCAGGCATTAAAAGCAGCAATCATCGTATCAATAAGCAAAGATTATCAACCGCAAATGGTGCAGCAAAACATGCTGAAGTATTTTTCTTTTGAACAGTACACGCAACGTTTGAAAAACGTTATGCAAAACACAAGCGTTGAAGCAGCATAAATCATCAGCACTTCGTTTTTTATTGGTAGGGTGTGGTACCATTGGTGAACGGCATGCACAACTTGCGGCAACCAATGGAAACCTTGTTGCAGTGTGCGATGTGTTACCTCAAAGAGCAAGGCAGTTTTCAAAACTGTATGATTGTTTTGGCTATACTTCATTGAACGATATGCTCAACAATCATGCTGATGCAGATGTACTTGTTGTATGCACACCTAATGGTTTACATGCTGCACACAGCATAGCAGGCCTGCAAAACAAAATGCATGTATTGTGCGAAAAACCAATGGCATTACATGTAGCTGATGCCCGTGCGATGAACAAGGCTGCAGCAAAAGCACGAAAAAGTTTAGTGATTGTAAAACAGAATAGATACAATCCGCCTGTAGCAGCAGTAAAAGAATTACTTGAACGTAACAGGCTTGGTACTGTGTACAGCATTCAAATGAATTGCTTTTGGAACCGGAACAAAAATTATTATACATCGAGTAACTGGAGAGGAACAAAAGAAATGGATGGGGGTGTTTTGTTTACACAGTTCAGTCATTTTATAGATTTGCTGTGGTGGTTTTTTGGCAGTATTGAAAAAGTAAAAGGCTTTACCGCCAACAAGGGTCATCAAAACATCACTGAAATTGAAGATACAGGTGTGTTTTCATTTCTAACCAAAAGTAAAATCCCCGGCACTTTGCATTACACCACCAATGCAAAAAATAAAAACTACGAAGGCTCCATTACCATCATTGCTGAAAAGGGAACAGTGAAAATAGGAGGGGCTTATCTGAATACGATCGAATACCAGGAGCCGGTGTTGATGAAACCGGAAAAACTGGTAAGTATTAATGCAGCCAATATTTATAAAGGTTACAGCGGATCCATGAACAATCATGTATTGGTGTACCATGAACTGCTGAACCTGATAAAGGGAAAAAAGAATAATTCAACTGCAGGAGAGGAAGCCCTGCACAGTGTGGCCATGATTGAACAATTTTATAAGGCGGCGGGTTTTCCCAAAAAATAATGAAGCAATTTCCCTTACATACAAATAGAAGAGATGAAGTAGTTTTCTGCTTTTTTCATGCACTCTCTATGCACTCACTATGCTTCTGCTATGCTCTCAATATGCAGGTGCCAGGGAAGTGCCAACGCTTTAAAGTGGGATCACCAACGCTTTATGGTGGAAGCAAACAGGAAGGGACTAGGGAGGGAGTTGAGAGGGTTGAGGAGTTGAGAGGGTTTAGAAGGTTGAGAGGTTTAGGGGTTTAGGAGTTTAGAGGGTTTAGAAGGTTGAGATAGTTTAGGGGTTGAGATGTTTAGGGAATATGAGTACTTATAAATTAGAAGAAACTGGAGTGCGGGATGTGATTACCGGGGAAGGAACAATTATCATGATGCCCTCCAACCTGTATGAATGTACGTTGGGGGCCCATTGTTTTGTGGGACCCTTTACGGAAATTCAGAAGGGTGTGGTGATAGGTGATCAATGCCGCATTCAAAGCCATAGTTTTATCTGTGAGCTGGTGACGATCGGGAATGAATGTTTTATTGGTCACGGGGTGATGTTCATCAATGATACTTTCAGTGAAGGGAAGCCTGCAGAAGGCGATCAAAGTAAATGGAAGAAAACAACCATCGGCAATAATGTTTCCATCGGCAGTAATGCAACAATACTTCCTGTACATATTTGCGATGGAGTTGTGATTGGGGCGGGAGCGGTTGTGACGAAGGATATTATGGAGAAGGGAGTTTATGCCGGGAATCCGGCGAGAAAGTTGAGGAGTTTAGAGGGTTGAGAAGGTTTAGAGGTTTAGAAGTTGAGAACAGAAAAAGGAAATTATGAATCATTATAACGATCAAACAGAACAGTGGGATTTAGAAATAAAACCCAAGTCTTCTTTTTTTGATTTGAATTTAAAAGAAGTATGGCATTACCGTGATTTAATGCTGTTGTTTGTAAAACGTGATTTTGCGGCACAGTTTAAACAAACGGTGCTGGGTCCTTTATGGCACCTGGTACAACCTGTATTAACCACCATCATGTTTTTGCTCATCTTTGGTAAAATTGCCAACCTGCCAACGGATGGTATTGAGCCGGTTTTATTTTACATGAGCAGCATCACCATCTGGAATTATTTCAGCTCGTGTTTAACCAATACAGCTAATACATTTACTGCCAATGCCTCCATTTTTGGTAAAGTGTATTTTCCAAGACTGGTCATTCCACTCTCGGTTGTATTATCCAATATGGCAAGACTTGCCATACAATTCGGGCTTTTACTTGTGGTAATGATTTATATGGTGCTCGTAAAAGATGTGCCTTTTTATTTTGGTATCAACTGGCTGCTGTTACCTGTTCTGGTGCTGATCATGGCAGGTATGGGTCTTGGTTTGGGTATCATTATTTCATCACTCACCACCAAGTACCGTGACTTTACTGTGCTCATCACTTTTGGTGTGCAATTATTGATGTATGCAACACCCGTGCCTTATCCCATGAGTGTGCTTGCCAGTAAAAGTTATGGAT